>JBIIDM010000004.1:0-51620 GCA_044238365.1 Bdellovibrionota bacterium
ACATTAATGCAGCGCAAAACCTGAAAAAGTATCATACCGGAAGTTCTCCGGAAATTAACGCCTGAGGAGATTGCTCTATCGGGACAAAGAGCAATCTTTGTTAGATATCAATCGCTGAATCAGGAAGTAAATTTAGTCAATGTAATAATTGTCTATATTTTGCGGAACGGTAGTGCAGTTAATTGGCGTATAGGAGGCAAGTGTGACAATCAAATTTAAGAAAACCAAGTTACTTTTATTCGGATGTGTTTCTGGTAAATGCCTAAAGGGGGGTGCGCTCCTATTTACTGGTATTCTGTGCGTGGTGTCTTTTGGTGGTTGTGCTGTCTTTCAAGCAGGCGGAGACACTATTGAGGCTATAGGGGAAGGTGCTACTACTGCTTTCGTAGGCCTTGCATCCGGAACGGGCCATGCAATTGCCGGAACTGGTAGGGCTATTAGTAGCGCGGCCGGAAGTACGTCGCAGTCTGTTGATGATTATGCGCAACTCGCTACAGAGCCTAAAGAGGATCGTCGGCAGCCGGTATATTGATATAAAGGGGAGAAGGAGGGCGTGTTTTGCTAGACATGTCCTCCTGCTCTTGGCTCAATGTTTACAAAGAGTCAGAAGCTCAGGTTAATAGAGTAGTCTGGCCTGAGCCGGTGCTATTGAGGGCAGCAATTGGCGCATACTTTACCTCTGGAAAAGCGTATAGGTGGTTTCAGAGATATCAAATATCGCAGGCCAAATCCAGTATTTTCACTGTGAGCGCTTTTAGTGGTGATTAATTTCTGCGTGGGTTGTTATCGCCGGGCCCCATGCAATTGTGGTTTCTGACGTATAATCAGAGAAGAATCTCTGAAGACGTCGGCGCAGCATTAACCGGGATCGATGAAGTCGGGATTTTACTGCTGGAACTGTGATTCCGAGTATGCCGCTGACATCTTGATTTGAAAGCCCATCAACATCCCGCAACACAAATATTGCTCGGTACTCGGCGGGAAGTAAGTTAAGTGCATGTTCAAGTACATCCCGCAACTCGCGCCGGGTTCCTGGAAATGGGGGTTCGGACACTTCTACTACGCTCATTTCGCCACACGACTCAACAGCCTCCTCAAAAGAAACAGAGAGGTGGTGCTTACGTTTTCGCAATTTCATAAAGGCTGTGTTTGCGGTAATTCGGTACAACCAGCTTGAGAAGGCAGCTTTGCCCTCGAATTTATTAATTTTATTATACACTGTTATAAAAACGTCTTGTACTATCTCTTCAGTATCCTCCTCGTTTCTACTGATGCGAAAAGCGAGGTTGTGAACCTTCTGTGTGTATCTTCCCACTATCTCCGTAAACGCTACCTCATCTCCTTCTCTCATTCCCTGCACCAACTGAAGGTCAACTGAACGTTCGCTTAATTTGGCTTTGCTCGGTTTCATAGGCTTTTCTCCGTCGGATAGTTGGCGGTTAGCGGAAAGGTCGACATCAAACCCAATGCACCGACTATGACACACCCTAAAGCGGTGTTTGTCACTAATTTGTAAATTGTGTGTAATTATTTCGAAAAAAAAGGGGGTTAACCTATTTTCAATGC
The DNA here is from genome assembly GCA_044238365.1 of Bdellovibrionota bacterium. Classification (GTDB taxonomy): domain Bacteria; phylum Bdellovibrionota_C; class UBA2361; order UBA2361; family JBIIDM01; genus JBIIDM01. Next base: position 1,567 of record JBIIDM010000004.1, read on the forward strand.
TGCAAAATTAACAGGTTTCCCCCTACTTGTACACAAGTTTTCCACTGTACATCGGCTCCGGAAGGAATTAATCGCGAATCAGTTGACTTCGGCACTGTAATCGATTCAGATCCGGTCCTAGGATTGGAATAGACCTTTGGGGAGTTTAGTTAAGATGACCGATCGAATAGTAAATTGTTCAAAATATAAGCAATCGTTGCCAGGGTTACTCAAGCCCCCGTTCCGGGGCGACGTAGGACAACAAATCTATGATAACGTATCGGCAAAGGCTTGGTCGGAGTGGAAGGATATGGAGATAAAGGTGCTCAATGAGTACCGTCTTGTCTTGGCAGATCCCGCACAGTATCAGCAGCTGATTGACACGATGTTGAGCTTTCTCTGTCTGGGAACCGGAGAGATTCCTGAAGTAGAGAATGCAGAACGCGGTGGGAGTAATGGTTGACAAGTACATGTCCGGCAAAAGCTTCATAATTGTTGGCGGTGGAAATATGGGTGCCAGCATGGTGCGTGGTATACTCAGACAACAATTATTAAAACCCGAAGAGATGATCATAATAGAGCCAAGTGACGATCGTCGGAGGGGACTTGGCGACGCCCTAGGGATCAGGACCGGGGCTAATGTTGCGGAACTTTCGGGATGCTCTGTGGGGGCTGTGCTCTTTGCGATCAAGCCTCAGGTGGCGGAGAGTGTTTGCTCGGAGTACTGTTATTTTGTTGGAGCAGAGACGCTGGTTCTCTCCTGTATGGCCGGTATCACTGTGGAGAACCTTAGTAAGTGGCTTGGAAGCGTAGGTTCAAAGGGGGGAGTTCCGGGAAAAATATCGGTCGTTCGATTTATGCCGAATCTTCCGGCACAGGTCGGTCGGGCAATGACGGTCTACTATGCGAATGAAGCGGTCACCGAAGAAGGGTTGTTATTTGTTCGAGATGTCCTGACCTCCTTTGGGGAGGCTGTTCAGGTACAGTATGAGCAACTTATTAATAGTGCCACGGCGGTAGCTGGCAGCGGTACCGGATACCTTGCGTATATCTTGGAGCATTATATTGGTGCGGCCCGTGATGTCGGTTTTACCGAGGCAGAGGCTACTCTTTTGGTGAGGGAATCTGTCGAGGGGGCCATGGCACTTTGGCACGAACGGAAAGTCGACCCGTCAGTGCTTCGGCAAGAGGTTACCTCGCCAGGCGGTACTACTGAAGCAGCGATAGCTGTCTTTGATGAACTTGGATTGGGGCGGGCGTTACGTCAAGGCGTGCGTCGAGCTTATGAACGGGCAGAGGAGTTAGCAAAATGAAACGAGCAGCACTACTAAGCGTTTCCGATAAAACGGACATAAGTCTTATCGGGCGTGTTTTACAGAACCACGGATTCACACTTCTTTCAACTTCAGGAACGCTTAATGCCTTGCGAAGTGCAGGCTTGGAAGTTATTTCGATCGCTGAGTATACAGGGCAGCCTGAAATACTGGATGGTAGAGTCAAGACCTTGCATCCGAAAATCCATGCTGGATTGCTCGCTAGGAGAGATGATCCGGCCCATCTAGCGGAATTAGAAAAAAACGAAATCCTCCCGATAGATGTTGCAATTGTAAATCTTTATCCATTTTCGGAAACCCTTGCGCGAAAGGGCACTAACGCTCCCCTAGCTGAAATGGTAGAGATGATTGATATTGGTGGGCCGACGATGATTCGTGCTGCGGCAAAGAATGTTACAGGTGTTGCAGCAGTAATCGATCCGGCCGACTATTCTGCAGTAATTGAAGAATTAGCAAGACCCGACGGGATCTCAGCGCACCTGAGGCTTAAACTTGCTGAGAAGGTCTTTCGGGTCCTCTCACACTACAATTGTGAGATTGCAACCTATTTAGGTGAACAGGAAGGAACCAGTACGTCCGCCGGACTGATATTGCGAAAGGAGGAAGACCTCAGATACGGTGAAAATCCGCACCAGAGTGGAGTGTTTTATCGTTTTGAGGGTGAGAAAATAGCTCCTTGGAAGCAACTTTCGGGAAAGACACTGTCCTATAACAACTACCTCGATCTTGATGGCAGTTTGCGTCTGGCGCGTTCGTTTGACAAGTCGCAGGTTGTTGTTTCGCTCATTAAACATTGCAACCCTTGTGGGGTCGCGATTGCGGCTAGCGTTGATGAGGCTTTGGAACGTGCCCAGGCCTGCGACCCTCGTAGCCACTTTGGTGGTATTGTCGCGTCGAACACAGAGATTCCCGTTAGTGCTGCCCAGAAGATGGTTGAAAGTTTTTATGAAATAATTGTTGCCCCCTCCTTTGAGCCGGCTGCGTTGGAGCTGCTTCAAACGAAGAAGCATTTAAGGGTTGTGCAATACGACCCAGAATACTTTCCAAAATATGAATATCGCTCTGTTGAAGGTGGGTTGTTAAAGCAGGAAGTGGATTCGGCTGAAACCACACTTGGAGTCGATCTGCTTGCAAGCTCTCCCGTACCGACACCCGGGCAATTGCGAGAACTGGAGTTCGCCTGGGCTTGTGTGCGTCATGTTCGCTCGAATGCCATTGTTATTGTGAAAGATAATCAGTTGATTGGCGTGGGAGCAGGTCAGATGAGCCGTGTTGATGCTGCTGAGTTGGCAATTCGTCGCGCCCACTTTCATGGGCATGATACAAAAGGGGCCGTAGCGGCATCCGACGCATTTTTCCCCTTTCCGGACGGTATAGAACTACTTGCGGATGCAGGCGTTGCGGCAATTGTTTCTCCTGGTGGAGCCAAACGCGATAAGGAAATCTGTGAGATTGCAACAAGGAAAGGGGTAGCGTTGCTATTCGCACTTTCACGACATTTTAGGCATTAATACTATGATAAATATTCTGGTACTGGGCTCTGGCGGACGAGAACACGCGTTGTGCGAGCATATCAGTTCGTCGCTGCTAGTGAACGATTTATATTGTCTTCCTGGCAACCCAGGAATTGAGACAATAGCGACTTGCCTTCCGGGCAATCCGATGGATAGTGTCGCTGTAGTGAAACGGGCCAAGGAGTACGGGATTGGCCTGGTCGTGGTAGGTCCTGAAGCGCCACTGAGCGTTGGGATTGGGGACGCTCTGGAGGCGGAAGGGTTTCCAGTGTTTGGACCGAAGAAGGCGGCTGCGCAGATTGAGTCTTCTAAGGCATATGCCAAGGAGATAATGGAGGCAGCGGGGGTTAAGACGGCTCGCTCAGTCACAGTGACGTCAAAGGAACAGGCTCTTGAGGTGCTTTCATCATGGGGAAGCGATGGCTCAGTTCCTGTAGTTTTGAAGGCAGACGGGTTGGCTGAAGGGAAGGGGGTTTATGTGTGTGGGTCCGCGCAGGATCGCCTCGATGCTGTAGAGTCCCTTTTTGCGTCGCCAGAGGGAGCGAAGGTTCTCATTGAGGAGTTTATCGAAGGGCACGAGGCATCGTTTATCGTATGTGTCGATGGACTTGATGTAGTTCCGCTTGTTCCTGCGCATGATTATAAACGGATTGGCGAGGGGAATGTAGGACTCAATACAGGTGGGATGGGTACCGTATCACCAACCCCCTACTTGCCGGACGAGTTAACGGCTTCGATGGTTGAGACAGTGATTGCTCCGGTAGTCGCTGAAATGTCTCGAAGGGGAAACCCGTTTCGGGGGTTCCTTTACGCCGGATTGATGATCACCTCAAGTGGGGACGTGTTTGTATTAGAGTTTAATGCTCGGTGCGGGGATCCCGAGACCCAGGTAATTATGTCACGGTTGCGAAGCGATCTTGTGCCGACCCTTGCCGCTCTTTCTGGGGTGGAGGGTTATGACCGACGTGAGTTAAAGCCTTTGGTATGGGATGAAAGACCCTCATTGTGTGTAGTGCACGCATCGGCCGGATATCCGTTAACATCATCCAAAGGAGATGAGATTAGTGGATTGCAGCAGGCAAGTGCAGTTCCTAATGTACAGATTCTTCACGCCGCAACAGCTAGGAATGCCACAGGAGCGATTTGTACCAATGGCGGGCGCGTCTTGAACGTTGTTGGGATAGGAACGGAGTTAACAGACGCTCGTGAGGTAGCGTATAAGGCCTCCGGTTTTATTAAATTCCAGGGGCAGCAGTTTAGACGGGATATTGGTGCGTCGAACGCATCGCCGTTATCAATGAATGAGGAGAAGTGAGGTCGGAGTATTATTTTAATCTAACGACAAGTAAACCTGGTTGTAGGCAACGCTTTCCTCTCCTTTTCAGATTGAACACCCTTTTGTATAGTGGGGTCCTTTTTTTCACGTTGGTAGGTTCAAGTCTACGGGCAGACATTCGAGAAATTCGTCTCTTTGATGGGTCAGGTCTTTTTCGGGCCCAAGGGGTGATTAATGAACCCGTTGTATCACCCTCTGTAAAAGGTACCCTTGAAGCATCAGCAGAGAATAACCCAAATGAAATGGAACTAGCTTCTCGGCCACTGATTGCTGGCGCTACTGTCGAGGTACTTCTGGATAAGATGCCCGCGGATGCTTTACGACTTTCGCCTCTGGATTCAATAAGCGATCCCCTGAGCCCACATATGGTGGGAGAACGGGGAGGAAAGCTGATCTTCCATTTTTACGGTGTTCAGAACGGGTCATGGGAGGTCAATGTCCCGAGTGAGGCGTTGCTTGAATTTCGGGTTTTAATGGGTTCTCAAGGGCACCTGCGCTAGCGCTTTTATTTGGTAACTGGTCACACACTAAAGGGAAAAAAATCAACGCATTATCGTTTAAACTGCGATTTGATGTGGATTTTTTAAACGTAACTACGATTTGTGTGGTATCATTGGTGCACTTTTTTCGTTGCGACATGCGTTAGTGAAAATTTAGTCATACCGAAAGAGAAACGCTTCTTATGGGCCTTCTGATTATGTTGGTGACACTGATCCCGGATGTGGCACATTGTCATACATTTCCCAGATCAGATCTTGGTAGCGATCACGTATTTCATGCCGTTTAATTTTGTGAGTCGGAGTCAAAAGCCCGTTTTCAACACTGAATTCTTCGAAGATGATCCTTGCCCGTCTTATTCGTTCGAATGGAGCCAGCTGTTCATTTATATGTTCGATTTTTTTCCAGAGTTCGGCGTGATGCTGGGCATTATTATCCTTTTTGACAGAGTCAGGATCGCTCATGGTGAGTAGGGCAACGCAATAGGGACGGTCATTACCAAAGAGTACGGCGTGGGAAATTCCGGGTAGGTTCTCAAGTAATTTCTCTACCTTTTGAGGGGCAATTTTTTTTCCCCCTGCTGAGACGATCACCTCTTTTTTTCTTCCCGTAATAGTCAGAAACCCATCTTCATCAACAGAGCCCAGGTCTCCGGTGTGGAACCATCCATCACTGTCCCATGAAGCTTTGGTTTCCTCTGGTTTTTCCCAATATCCACTGGCAACATTTGGTCCTCGAAAACAAATTTCATGTTCGGTCGTAAGCTTCATCTCAATGCCATCGAAGACTGGACCCACGGTTCCTATGCGATTGTCATTGTGACGGTTAACATTTGTGGCTACGCATGTTTCCGTTAATCCATAACCTTGCAAAATGATTATATCAAGCGCGGCAAAAAATTCCGTAACATCGGGGCTTAGTTTGGCTCCACCTGAAATGGCGTGTATTAATTTCGTTCCGAAAATAGTATCTCTCAATTTTGTTCTAATGGAATCAGTAATGTGATATATCGCCCATGTTATTGGGGAGATTGAATTTTTTGTCTTGGTTGCGCGATACATCTTTTGGGCCGCATTAAGCGTTCGTCGAAGGACCCACCCCTGTACCGTTTTTTCCGTTGCCTTCCGTTCAATATTCATCTTAATTTTTTCAAATAATCTCGGAATGGATGGAATATACTCGCAATTAGCTGCCCGAAGATCCTGTGAAACGGATACTAGGTCGAGCGTACCACTGACAGGGTCGGTTATCGCAGGCATCTTCAGCGTAGTATCGGTAAACAGGCCAAGGTATCCAACGAGACGAGCAAATGAATGGGCAAGGGGGAGGTACAGGAAGAGCGAACCAGAGGGTCCGAATACATCGGCTTGTACTACTTGTTCCAGATTTGCCAGGTGGTTTCCGTGAGTTTGAATAACGCCTTTTGGTAGTCCGGTACTTCCTGAGGTGTATACCAGTGAGGCAAACGAATTTCTTGTCGCGCTACATTGAAATGTTGTGTTCTCGCCGACTGGCCCGGCAACAATATCCGAAAGACTTGTTACTAGCGGATGGGCGGTGCAAGGCTGAATGCAAATAATATGGGTTAGGGGGTGCGGTGGGTACCAGTTTTCATCGGAGCCCTGAAAGCCTTCATGAATTTTCAGGAACTGATCGACTAACGTTTGGTTCTCGACGATGGCAACGGTTACGTTTGCGTCCTTCATTATGTAAGCAATGTCCTGTGTCGGGAGCGTCGTGTAGATGGAAACCGTAGCTGCTCCTAGGGAGAGTACTGCCAAATCACTAATCAGCCACTCCGGACACGTATTTGAGCATATTGAACAGCGTGATAACTCCCCGATGCCTTGTAACTGCAGAAAGCTTCGAAGTTTGGCGATTTGAAACGAAAGCTCTTGGTAGGTAAGTGTACTCCACGATCGCGGCGATGAGCCGATCAAGGCCTGTTCGATTACTATTCGGGTTGGGTCGGCCGCGGCGTTCGCCTCGTAAAGATGATAGAGGCTCGGGCTTACGCGAATAAGGTCAATCGGTTCAATCATTTCGGACCATTTTAAGCTTGTAGTCACGCTTTGGCTCATGGGCATTGTACGATATACTATATATCGACTAACCTAGCTGTAGGCATAAGAACAAAGGTAATTCGCTTATGATACATTAGTTGTAGTTAGTTGCTCCTATCTGATTTATTTTTGATAGATTTGTCAGTAAAGGCCCCCCTAAGAATTGGATTTTGTGAGAAAATATTAACCTGAGTTCAACGTAAGAACTGCGGTAACTTACTGAAATTACTTCATCCACTTCGTTGATTTTTTCCCTTTGGGGTGTGATCGGTTCCATGAGCTTTGAGATATGCCTAACGTATTATTGTCAGATACTGTGACGATGGTATCTGATACACATCGCTAGAATTCGTGAAATATTAATAACGTATATAGGCTTGGCCCCAATATGCAGGATAAATGGGCCTATGCAGTTCCTTTGGTGCGTTCCGTGAGAAAGTACGCTACAACAGGATAACGAGCTGTTGTTTACATTAATGGGATTTGGGGATAGACGTTGGCGTTGATGAGAGGCGTGTTGTACTCGCCCTGCTGATGAATTGTGGTACTTGATCCTGCCCGAGCAGAGGGATATCAGTCGTGTTCTGGGATGTCTCAGGGAACTATCTGCTTGGTCATCCTTCAGATCTTAAAAGGGCATGATTTTTGGATATTGTACAAAATCCGCCTTGGGCGGAATTAACCCGACTACAGACGGCTAACTATCAAAGGATCTCGGATATGAATAGCAGGCAGTCGGCGGATAACGTCACAGTTTCAGACGCCGAATCATTTCGTCAAAGTTCGGATAGTGCTGGGGGCTGGACCGAGCCGCACAAGCTCACGGATCGACTCGGGGCATTAGATTTTTTCCAGCGTGAGTGCCAGCTTTATGAGGCACTTCTCGCGTATAGCAGCGAGCTCACCGATTTAAGCCTTCCCATTTCGAGATCATTTGTTGAACGTGTCGAGCGTTTCCGGGAGGCACTTTCCTTTATCAAGGTGTTTGGGAACGAACTGCGCATAACGATAGCGGGTGAGTCTCGGGTCGGAAAGAGTACATTAACACGTGAACTTGACAGGTTCTTTAAGCAGTGGTCTACAAAACGCAGAGATCAGGAAATTCGGAGTAAAGCCCGGCTACAGGAGGATAATGAAGAAGCCCCCATTGGAAAGGTCGGTCCCAGCATGGTTTTTGTTGAGGCCTCGCCCGCCAATACGGTCGGTTCTGAGATGGATAACATCGAATTAATCGAGCCTCATCATTTAGTCAGCGATCTGCACATAGTGGTGTTGTCGGTTGAGGGACTTTTAACGGGCACCGAGTTAAGTCACATAGATTCATTACTTCATGATTGGGGGCGGAACGTTGTTGTCCTAATAAATAAAATCGATCTCGAATCAAGCCGAACTATTAAGCTTATTGAGGAGCGAATTAATAAGGCTCTACAATCGGTTATTGATCGCGGTCGGGGACGTCCGTTCTCGGGGGCCGTGTTGGGCGTTTATTTTGTATCTGACCAGTTTCCCGAGACGTTGAGTGAGTTCTCACGGACACTGCTGGGGATGTTTGGTACTTCAATAGTGCCACATATAAAAAGGCGTTCGCTTCATCGTCTGACTGGTCTCCTTCGAGAGATATTCAGCAACGAAATCGAGCGAATAAAATTTAGAATTAGGTGTGAAGGTGTTGGTACTAACCAGGAGATTGTTGAAATCAAGGATGAGGCTGAGCAGGTTCGTAGTGCTGCAAAAGTAAGTGTCGCTGATCTCAGTCTATTCGGGAGATGCGTGGCTGGGGCTCGCGATCGCATCGACTCCATGGTGTGGTGGAGGTTCGGATTCCATGGTCGGGTTGTTGCTGATTTCGTCAGGCTAATTGAGGAACTTGAAGCTGATATTGTTGCTCGATTTGATAATTCGGTGAATCTGATAGCCAGCAAGAATCATGTGTATGTGGTCAGCCCCGTGGGTTATCTGGGAGAGAGTGTGAAAGAACTTGCTTCGATTTTTCAAGAGTCGAAGGAATCCGTCGAAAAGGCTGTTAAGGGCGCGTTTCGTCGCCAGTTCGTTACAAACTGTATTTTCTTGCTAATTTCAGTCTATACCGCCTATGTTTTAGTGAACGAAAATTATGGACAGGCGATAGTTTTATTATTGGCTGCGTGGTTAAATCGGGCGTTTGACCAATCACGTCCGCGGTTGTTATCGAGTATTTCGCGAATAATTGGTGAAGCACAGAATGCATACATCGATATTGTAAATGATCTTATATATCGAACGTACGATGAAGGTGTCAGTGTGGCGTTGGCGGATAAGAATCGTCAATTACTTCGTCAGCAGAATCTGCAGGACAAGCTCAGGCGGGTGGCGATGATGGTACTTGAATAAGGTTACAACCTGAGTTCGACGTAAGGACTGGGGTAAATGGCTAAAATTACTTCATCCACTTCTTTGCTCATGATATAAAATGCTCGATGTAGCAAGCTTCAGCCTGCGCTTTTATATCACTGCGCGCCTCTCGTGTCTAAAGCAATTTTAGTCACTTACCTTTGTTCTTATCCGAAACTCAGGTTGAAAAATCCCTGGCAGTTACCAAAAAACTTTTGCTTATGTACTTAGTTATAGGTTGGGAGGAGAAATAAGACCCAATGCCTTTGCCGCTAACAATACGCCTCCTTCAAATGAAAATCCGTAGTGTATTAGGTATTCTGATAGCGGCCGTAGTATTTTTTGAATAGTTGCATTAATAGCATTCTTTTGCTGTGGAAATATGCAGTGACTGTCCGCATCAAGTACGGTATTCCAAAGACTTAATATAGTAGACGAAGGCTCTGTGATAAATTGGAGGTTCTTACACGTGTTAAGTAAGTCACCATCTAGTGAATTTCTCTCTGCGTAGAAAGTAATAAAACGCTCAGGCGCTTTAAACAGTAGAGCTGATAAGTCAAAAATATCTCCATCGTGCTTATTGATTCGAAGTTCCGGGAAATTGCGACCCAGAACGAACATTCGTAAATTTTGATCAAAATTGAAGGGCGGCGAACTTTCAACGTAGCAATCTATTGATGTCAAGAAGTCCTGTTCAGTGAAATCCGGGCGGTTTTTTAATAATTCTACTTTGTATTGGATAGTTTCCTGAAGTGTTTTTAGGGTATAACGGTAGAGAAAGTTGGATATTAGGCTTCTAATTTCTTGGCTTATGTCACACATGCCAAGGATTGTTTCAATCGTAGATTTTTTATTGAGCTGGCGTTTTGCTAATGAGCGGAACTTCCTCTGGGCCCGAATCTTTCCGACCTTCCGCGCTTTACAATCCTTCGATGTAATGTTTTCCATTTGGGACTCATATACGAGCTCCGGAGCTTTCGCACTCCACCCATAGGCAATGGCCTCAAGAGGGCACACTGAGTCTGGTATAATAACACGATCATGCAATCCTGCGGGTGATCCGTAGGTGGTAATATCTTCATCAACTGTTATGGTGGAGGAAAACCTACATTTGAGCTCCTGTCTCAGAGTATTCGAAACAGTGGGAGTGAAGAGGTGGCGGGATTGCGGCAACCATAGGTGCGGGGATGCAGCTATGGTAGGGTGAAAAATGTACTGAGATAGGAACGGGACAAGGGCCAATGTCTGAGGTTGGCAAGCCAATGGCTGGCTGCTGTGGAGCGATTCACAAGGAATGAATGCGAGTAGCGCGTCTTCGTATACTTCAGGTATCTCACGTGAAAAGAAAAAAGAGTGAGAAAAGATAATTCTGTTCGCAGGTATCAAGGCCACGATGGAATTATTTCGTGGAGGGGTTACGGCTATTGTGCCTTCGATTGCACCTCCTCCCAGTCCGTGAAAAAGAAGATTCGCGTTCGGGGCAGTGATGCGAAGCGATTCATCTTTTGCGGTGACATATGTTGTTTCACAGTAGATAGGAAGTATTCGGTGTTTAATGTACTTTACCAAGGATTCAACCGCCTCAAAATCACCTAAGTCGCACGATGCTCCAAGCTTTACCGCAAGGTTCCAAGCGTCGAAGGGTGCAATGAGCAGGTGAGTATCATGGTTATTATTTATCTTGGCCTCAAGGAAAGGGACAATCGTCTCTAGCCCCTGTTTTATAATTTCCGAAGAAATAACTCTTCGAGCAATCTCGTTCAGGATTGAATTTAGGCTTTCCTCACTGTGAGCGTGCTCTTGAAGGATTGTGCCAAGTATCATGGGAAACGGACAATTAAGGGGACTGTGAGCTTTTGGAGAATCTCCTGAGAGTGTCTGAATTTCGGAGAAGAACAAGTCAAGACAATATCTTTTAAGGATGGGCGCATACGTAAAGCATTTGATAGCAGTCCGGAGGAAGTACATTTTTAACGAAGTAGAATGAGCCAACGAGGTGAAAAATGATTCGATTCGTTGTTGAGGATTCTTCGTCAGAGCAAGCGTTTCTAGCCAGTGTCTCCAGGAGCCAATCAAGATTGTGTCCAGAACCTGATAATAAAGAGATACGTAGTGAGATACCATTCGGGTCCCAAATGGCTCATCATTTGTCGTGGTATGAGAAATAGCAAGAGTTTCAAAGAGCCCTTCAATGTGCTCTTCGATATGCCGGATTGTTTCACATCCTTGCTCTATTATGGTGTTTATTGAAGTTGCTTGAGTGGCCTCTGAAATTTTTTTGGAAGCAAGCTTGGCATCCATTTGACGAAGTCCGCGTACTTTTTCATGAACTTCTATAAGTGATACTGGAGATAGCTGATTATCGAATGGTTGAGCTTTAAACGGAGAAGCTGAAGCCGTAGAATTCTTAAATGACATAAGGATGGTAAGTTCAAAATGGTGGGTTTTCGCCTTCCGGTAGGGTACAATAAAGAGTTTCATAAACAAAAGAAAAAATTCACGTAATTGGTTGACCCTGTAGGATTTAGTTTTTATAGATTTGTCTGTAAAAGCCCCCTCAGGGGCCGATTTTTGAACAAAATCGGGGGTGAAAATATTAACCTGAGTTCGACGTGAGAACTGCGGTAACTGCCTGAAATTACTTCATCCACTTCGTTGCTCATGATATACAAGCTACGCCTGTGCTTTTATATCACTGCGCGCCTCGTGTCTAAAGCAATTTCAACCATTTGCCTTTGTTCTTACGTCGAACTCAGGTTATTAGCTGATCACACAAAAACAGCCGTTTCCGATCAGGAAACGACCGTGTGAATAATTCACAGCAGATCGCCGTTTCAACTATATTTCAATGATTTCTTTACGTTAGAGTTGCAAATCCATAGACGATGTTTGAATGGCGTATTAGTGCATCTGCTTATTGAGGGTAATTTCACCTTGTCTGAGTGCCCAGATTCCAATTTTTATATTGAAATAGAGGCCGAGAGAAAGGAACCCAACAACCAAGATTATAGGGCTAATTGAAAAAGGTACCTCGTTCTGGGAATTTGCGATCGAAGTGATTAGACAGATGGGGATTAGGTTGATAGATATTATCAGGACTGAAAATATCATGAATATAAAGCTTCCCAATCCTCCGCTTACTTGTGACGGATGGTCAGATTCGCCCCGTAGCGAATGCATCGCTCCGAACCCAATGGCAGCAGCAACTATGGAGATACAAATACCCATGCAGGACACAGCATACATTATGAGCATCGGCCACGAAATCCTAAGGAGTGCAGCGGAGATCAACAGAAAAAATTCACTGATGATTATTACGGGGACGAGCCAGCACTGAAATTTAAGCAAGAGAATTCTCCTTTTGGAGACTGGGGAGGTCGTAAGGATCCAGAAGGCCTCTCCTTCCCGAGAAACTGATGGAAATACAAATCTTACGCAGAGCGAGGTCATTATGAACGCATTCATCGTAATATTCATGAGAAATATTTGGAATGCCCAGATTGCGCGTTCTGCCACCGGAATTTTGTCAAAGACGAGGTAAGATTTTAGATTTACCATATAGATTGCGCTTAGTGAAAGCAGCATTAGTACTTCGAACAGAGATCCAACATCTCGTACAATAACTCTTATCTCACGCAGAAAGGTCTCTCGAGCAAGCGGTGGCAGGGGGGAGAGCACGCGAAGAAGGAGGCGGTTAGTAGAATATTTGCTGACTGACTTCGCTGCTGATTCAATCTGTGTGTTTGAATAGGCATGTGGCAGGAGAACCTCAATAAGGAGATAGCAGAAACTGACAGTCCATATTGCCGAAGAGTAGAGGAGAAATATTTCCGGCAATATTGACTCGTTCTTCTTCAAAAGAATTATATTGAATATTGAAGCCACCCATCGAGAGGGAAACCATTGGGTAGATGGCATCGTGAACATTCTGATTACTCGTGTCAGTTGGATTGAATAGCCTTCATCCATGAAAGCTGACTTAAAGAGCGATAGCAATCCATAGAGCATCGACATTATTAAGACGAAAAAGAGGACTCGCGCGACTTTATTTCGTCTCGCAGGAAGAATTAAACTGACAATTGTTGCGATTGCCAGTCCTATCGCCGCCGGTATTATAAAAAATGGAACGAGGATTAACGGAGAGATAATGTAGAAATAAAATGGAGCAGTGTAGTGAGTGCCAAAGGCGATTAGGAACGGCAAAAGAAAAATAAAAGGCATCCAGGATGAAATTACAAGGATGTGTGAAAATTTACTTGCAAATATTTTAAGAGGGGAGATGGGAGAAGCCATTACTCTATCGAGGTCCTTTGCCAAGAACAGAAAGATAAAGGATGAGGCAATATTCGATGTTACCAGCATAAAAAGTAACAACATCAGGGAGACCGAAAGTGGGTGCAGGGGCGGCAGATAGGTCAGCCCTGGGGTGTCCTGCATTTCTTCGATGGAGAATTTTGTTGCTACATATATAACGGTTCCTACAAAAAGTGAGAGAAGGATGAGAATCAGATCCCGCCCCCTTTCAAAGTTGGATTTGCTGCGGTCGCTCCAGCGATTTACGAAGGCTTGTATGTTTGGCCTAATCAGGAGAGGAATATAACGGTTCGTCATTAGCGACATTATAGAAACCTCATTTGAAAGGAGTTTTTACGGGGTTTGCAAGCATGCTAGCCGTAGAAAGAAGGCCTGATAATTCGGCCAAAATCGATGAAGATATTTCATTGTTGGTAAGGTTGCAGGAGGTGTTTTCCTTTGCTAGTTCCAACGTTACCTTTGTAAACACAGTCGGGATCGGAATTGCGATTTCAAACGTAGGGATCTGGAGCCCAAATGTGCCCTCGCCAGTTGGGTACAACGTAATCGGACCAGGTATGGGGATTTTTACGAGGTTATTTCCGCTGCCGTCAAGACTCCCTTGCACTTCGATGGGATTAATACCAAGAGTTCCAAGTACAACCTTTTTTTCGGGACTTGATGGGTTCCAGAACCTCAGGACACTTCCCCCTACCTGATACAACCCATTAATAGCGAGGCGAAAAGAAAAATCCACAGCAGCACTACGGATGTTATCTAACTTAAAGCGAATTATACCCTCAGCATTATACATAAAGCCCTCCTCTTGAGCTTGAAGGGTTCCTTCAAGCTGGCCAATACAGGTAGATCCTATGTGTAAAAACAGTTTGCGAGGTTTTGTGCTGATGGCCTTCGGAAGAACGAGCGATTGGCTTTCCAGAGTTCGAATTCGGGCAAAGGATTGTACCGAGATAGCGAAACTGGTGACCCCAACCAGTGTTGCCACTATGATACGATGTCGTTTTTCCTTATTCATAATACCTTTTAAAGCGTCTTTGAAGCAGTGGACGTGACCGGAGTCTAACCCGGATTATTCACGAGATTTAACCATTCTGGAGGCACGTTTCGTGAATAATCCGGGCTAACGTGTGCACACGACTCCAAAGCGTAAGATGATGTAAATCGGTTGTCGGATGTACAGACTAAGCACGAAATTGCAAATGTAGCTTTTATTCCATGCTGAACCTCGCATTTTGGGGGTGCGTTACTAATCAGGATTAGGATGGTTGCACGGATTCGTAGAGCTTAATATACCGCTCAACCATAGTTCGGAACGAAAAGGTGTTACGTAACTGTTCGACCTTGTTCCAGTTTTCTTGTTGCGAGAAACCATCATGAGAAGACTCCTCAATCAGCCGCAGGAGTTCGTTAGCGCCTTTGGAAAGGTCCTTAAGATCAAACAGTGTTGCGTGTTCTGAAAGGAATGTATGTCCGGGAATCGCAGATAGTATGGTGGGAAGGCCAGAACCCACCGCTTCGATGCAGGAGAGTGGCATTCCTTCATATTCGGAGCAGGAGATGTAGATATCCGCCGCGCAAAGCCAGCTAAATGGTTCGTTGGTGGGGCCAAGAAACAGTATCCTATCGGAATCAGGAAGGCCTTGTGCCTGTGTTTTTAGTTGGAGATCATAGGCTAGATCTGCGGTGGGTCCCACAAACAACAGGCAGGCTTTCTTTCGAATGGTTTCGGGCAAAAGAGACCAGAGCTTTAAACAGTGGTCTTGCCCTTTCTGGGGAAATATGCGAGCCAGATAAAGAATCCACACTGTATCTCGGTAGTTGTTTTCTATCCCAAAGATTTTGATAAGCTTGTCTCGCGTGTTGATTCTCTCAACTTGATCTGGCCGATCGCTGTCAGGAAAATCAACACCGTTAGGAATGTATATGATTCGATCACTGGCGATTCCCAACTCGATGTACGCTCCTTTGAGAGGTTCTGCCACCACCGAAACCTTGTCAGCAAAATAAGTAAAGAATCTTTCATAGACACGGTATCTCTTGTGGCGCCCAAGATGCACAAAGCTATGTTGGGTAATTACGACTCGTACCCTATTAATAGAGAGTATTTTTACAATCGTGCCATAGATCAGTCCACCGAGATCCTGAACATGAATAACTCCGATATCTTCAGCAAATACAAATTTTACAAGAAAGAATAGCAGTCGGAAGGAGAAGCCTTTCGTTTTGGTTCTAGTGATAACTTGGATGTTGTTGAGCAATAGTTGGTTCACGAGCAAATTGTCGGCAGTGTGGTCATAGGCGATAACCAATGGCGTGTACCGGGTGTTTTTCGATAGAGCAATAGAAAGTTGGGTAACCATACGTTCAATGCCACCAGTTTGAAGCGATTGTACCAACATAAGGACCCGCGGGGCAGGCGAACGGGCCTGATTATCAAGCGAAATCCCTACTATCGTAATTAGCAATAATCCGGTCGGAGCAAAGACAAGAAACCAAGCAATCGGTGTGCTGAACAGCGGAAAAAAGGCTAGGGAAAGTATTGAACCAAGAGCGCAGATAAGCGTCATTAAAAGCCAGGGGCGATAGGGAATCATGTCCGAAAATTCCCACGTCGTGTGAGCGAGAGAGTATCTAATTGTGGCGATTCTTAATGCGAAGTTAGAGATCAGTAGTGCACAAAGAGCCCCGAATGGTCCAAAAAGGTAGGTGAAGAGCAGTGTTGCAGGAAGTGAAAAGCTTGCGAGCTTTGCAAAGGTCATGAGAGGCCATCTTGAGTCGCCTCTTGCACGAGCGACGGCGTCAAAGGGTACTACCAAAGCGAGATATCCTAGGGCATACACCTGAAGTACTTTGGCGGACGCTTGATACGTTTCTGTATAAAGCAGCAGAACGATCGGTTCGGCGAAGAGGATGAGACCAAAGGTTGCCGGGATGAAAAACAATCCTAATTGGCGCGCTGCTGAATTGTAGAGTAACGCGGCGATTCTATCGTCCTTGTTTTGAATCCAGACCGCGAGCTGAGGAATCAACACACGAGTAATCGAATGCTCCACAACGAGCAGCGGACCAAGTGAAAGGCAGCCCATTGAGTAGAGCGCAAACTCGCTGCGGGGTAGTATGGCGGAGAGGGTAAATTTATCTAGGTAGTTTACGACTAAGTGGAGAAAGCCTGCGGCGGATACAGGGATGGCATATCGTACAACCCCTTGCAAGACACTTCGATCAAAGCCAAGCTGGATGATTCCCAATCGGTAGCCGACGACTAGGCCTGCAGCTACTTTTAAAGTCGATATTATAGCATGACAAATAAGGACCGGTCCTAGGTGTGCACAGGTTAATGCGGTGATAACGATTGCCACCGTTCTCAGTATTTCGAATCCCGCGTAGAAGAGCGCTCCATACCAGATATATCCCGAGCTGATTGCAAGTTCTTCAAATACGGTGCCTGCGATAGCACCGAAGGCAGAGAAAGCAAGAAGCAGTGTTTCTGAATCATCCCATTCAAGAGCATTCGATAGTGGTAGCGCTAGTAACGAGATCATCAGGCTCGAAAGTATGGCTATGCACAGGAGTAGGGTCACGCTTGACCGAAGAGCCCGTGTGCGAATCCCTGACTGACCTGACCAGAAGGCGAGTCCATTGATGATCCCAGTTGAAAAAGACAGAGTAGGAATCGCGAGGAGATAGAGGAAGAATATTCTAAAGAGTCCAATTTCCTCAGGCGGAAGAATTCGGACTAATACGATCGGAAGTAGGGTGTTGAGAATTGACACCGAGCTAGAGAGCAGGGACACTGGCCAGTGTGGACGCGCTTTCTGGGATCCGGAGACGTCTGAGACTTTCGACTCAGAAGTGCCATATTGTGAAGTCGTACCATCATCGTTCTGGACAGTCTCTGAATTCATTCTTCTGTGTATTGTTGATAATCGTCAACATAGGTTCCGAACTGATCGGATTCACTCTCAAGGGGTTCACAGAGAGTCAGTGTACAGAGAGTCAGTGTACATTGGAATCCAAAAGAGATCATGCCACTCCCCCGTCGCCTTGTATATGTCGCAGGAGGAGTGAGCCTGGTAGGTATGAGAAAAGGCGGCATATATGGTAGGGCAGATCATAATCCAGTGCGAGTAGAACGTTGCTTGTGTTACGGACGGTCATATTAGATCACTGTACACTGTAGTCTTGGAAATTTACACCTACAATATCCTTTCATACGGCGAATATTTCTAATCTGAACTATTCGAGCACTGTGGTGTACTAAAGAACCTCCGTTGAACATGGGCACAGGGGAAACTGGGGAAATTACTGTGTCCACTTATATCAGATGCTCAACGTACACGGTTCACCCTCACCTTTTAACTACGCGCCCCTCGTTTTTCAGCTACTTAGCTTTGTACTTAGTATCTGCTCATTAATCCGGGGCATATTAGACATACACGATACGCAAAATTTTGAAATTATGTACTTTTACCATTTCAAGTGAGTGATTTGCCCCGGGTTAATGAGCAATTACTGTACTTACGTCGGACGTGGGTTAAAATGCGGCCCTAGTCAGGCCTGAGAAGAACGATAGCGTTGGGCGGAGGTGGGCAACAACAATAGAGTACATCCTGACCTCGGCGCCGCTATAACGATGTTTATTTTAGACGGGAGGTTCTGGTTATTTTTTTAAGGTGAGACCATAAATACAGATCTTAGTAGCACCTGATAAAGCCCATATGAAAGGATCGCGGCCAACGCAGGAATCCAGTAATACTCAGTCGTGTAATTGTGTTGACGCTCCTTCTCTGAACTGGATTCGAGTTTGCTGATCTCATTATAAACCCCCCTAAGAGCGTTCAAGTCCTGCGCATTAAAGTAGACCCCTCTTGTCGCGGTTGCAATTTTTTTCAAGGTGTCTTCGTCAAAATCAGCCTGCGCAGCACTTCCTACTCCGATGGTATGCACTTTGATTCCGAATTTTTGGGCAAGTTTTGCTGCTTCTATTGGATTAAGCTTACCTGAGTTGTTTGCCCCATCGGTGAGAAGAATGATTGCGCGGCTCTCGTTTTTTAGGTTCGCAGTTCGCTTGACACCGAGACCGAGGCCATCACCTATTGCGGTGCCATTTCCAGCGATGCCGGGTCTTAATTGTTCCAGCAAGCTGAGAATAACCTTGTGATCAAGGGTCAGAGGTGCCTGAAGAAACGCTCCGTTTCCGAAAACAACCAAACCTATTCTGTCATCTGCTCGTTGTTCAACAAATTGTGATACGACGCTTTGAACCGCTTCAAGCCTGCTTATAGTATATTGGTTCGTAAGAAAGTCCGGAGTTGACATGCTTTCAGATACATCCAGCACTAACATAAGGTTTTTTCGTGATTTTTCATCTACTACAGTATGGACGCGATAGGGACGGCTCGCGCCAAGAGCCATAAATATCAACGTGAGCACAGAAAGGCAGGCTAGTACTGGTCTTCGGGCGCTCTCTCTGATATCTACAGGATATTTCTTGTTATCCGACAAGTCAGGGAGGGCAGCATACGCAACGGCTGTTCTCGTGCTAAACCTATTGATAATCAGCCGGACAATTGGGAGTGCGATCGGGATCACAAGGAAGATGGGGTGTCCGAGAATCAATGGGGTGTTTGGGTTGGTCATAACTGTACCTTTCTAACCTGGGTTTTTTACTTCGAACTCAGGTTTATCATGCTTTAATGGGAGAGGTTCGTCTGCTTGTTTTTTCCTCGTTTTGTTGGCGCATCATCATGTCTCTTATAAGGCGAGCAATCGCATCGATGTTTTGCGTTTCCTGCGAGACATTTCCGGAGAAGCGCGAATGTTCCAGTTCGGTCAGGTGCCTGGCAAGTTCGTGCATCTCTGTCAAGCCACAGTTCGCGTTGCTCGATTGCAGAAAATCTTCCACCTCCGTCGCTGATAGCGCAAGAAAGTCTTGATCAGGAAAATATAACTGCAAGGCCCGTTTTATGATACTGGAGCTACGAGTCGCCACGGAAGCACTTGCATTTTGGGTAACTCCGTCGAGCTCCTTAAGCAAAACCTGATATGCCCTGGTTCTTGAGCTTTTTCTCTTCCTAGAAAGAAATAGTACGACAGTGAACGCAAAGATCGTGAGGACTCCGACCCAGAGCCACTCCTGTCCGCCCGGTTCGTAGGTAAACTGAGGCTGTATCGTTATGGGGTAGGGTGTTTCTTCGTTCATTAGAGTGACGTTCTTCGGAGGAATTTCATAAGTGACTGACCTACATCATCCTGTAGTGTAACATAGGTCCCGCGATGAGCTGCACATAGTGATGCAATAGTATCACGATGCGTAAGCTGCTCCTGGGTGAGAAAAGATCGCATCTTTTCTGATGAAGAGTTAATAATGCGCGAGATACCTGTTTCAGAATCCATCACTCGTGTAAGTCCAGCTCGGGGAAGCCAGGACTCGATTGAGGGCGAGATGTGCATACAGATGATCTTGTGGGCGGCTCCAATATGCTTAAGGCAGTCGCGAATCGCCTCGTGGTCAGGGGTAATAAAGTCGGATATAATGAACACGAGTGACGGGCGCCGAAGTTTGTTTTTAAGCAGTGTTGTTACTGCTCTAAAGTCAGTACCGGTGCGCTGGCGTACAGCGGAATAAGTGAACGAATTTAAAGAGTGGAGTAACTGGGTTACCTGATGCCAATGAACCTTCGTCGATGAGGGGTCAGTAGCGGTCAGCGGACCATCCCCAAATAGTGATAAGCCGAATTCATCATGACTCTCACGAGCAAGAAATGCCAGCGATGCGGCTGCCTGAACGGCGTGCTGATGATGGATTGGTGTAAAGCAGTGGGAGAGGGATGAGGATACATCAACACAGGCCATTATTCGTAGCTGTCTCTCCTCTTCATAGCTTTTTACATAGGTGCGATCGTTCCGCGCGCTGGATTTCCAGTCAATTCGTCTAATATCATCTCCGGCACTGTATTCTCGAAGCTCAGTAAAGTTCAGGCCGGTACCCTTGAAGCGCGAGATATATTGGCCGACGAAATCGCTGCCGCCCGAGTCGTTGATTCGAATTCGGGAACGGCGCAAGGTCTCCTTGATACGCGGTGGAAGTAGACTTTCCAAGGTGCTCATACTCTTCAACTTCAGGGTGTAGGGATTTTAGCGAGAAGTGATGTTATGACGCCATCGGAAATCAATCCGTCACCAATGGCATCAAATGTAAGAAGAATGCGATGGCGGAGAATATCAGGAGCGAGGTCCTTTATGTCATCGGGGGTTACAAATTTTCGACCTTTTAAATAGGCGAGCGCTCTCGCGCAATGTTTGAGAGCCAGGCTTGCACGCGGTGAAGCTCCCCAGGCAATCGTGGACTTCATACCAAATTCGGACGGGTTGCGGGTGGCGTGAACCAATCGAACGATGTACGTATCGATCCGCGGGTCAACATATAGCATGCTTACCTCCTCGGAAATTTTGAGAAGCTCGGTGGGAGTCAGAACTGATGTAATTTCAGACTTATTGTTTTGCCCCTCTTTAGCGAGCATACCCGCGTGGAGACTTAATATCTTAAGTTCTTCGTCGAAGGACGGGTATCCCACTTTCAATTTCATCAGGAATCGGTCGAGTTGGGCTTCGGGTAGTTCATAGGTTCCGCTCTGTTCGATCGGGTTTTGAGTTGCTAGAACCATGAAAGGTTTAGGCAGCTGGTGCCGCACCCCAGCAATCGAGACGTGGTGTTCAGCCATTGCTTCGAGAAGGGCCGACTGTACCTTTGCAGGGGCTCTATTTATTTCATCAGCCAGCAGTAAATTGGTAAATACCGGGCCTTTGCGGAGGACAAACTCTCCCGTCTGGGGACGGTACACTTCGGTGCCAATGATGTCCGCCGGAAGGAGGTCCGGGGTAAATTGTACACGGTCCATTTTCCCCGCAATAGCGCTGCTCAGGCACATTAATGTCTTGGTTTTTGCCAAACCGGGCACGCCTTCTAACAGTACATGGCCTTGCACTATTAGTGCTATAAGTAACCTGTCAAGAAGATGATCCTGTCCAATGATAACCTTGGAGATTTCGCTTTTAACCGATGCAATTGGGCTGAACGTTAACGGTTCGGTATTTGGCGAACTTGAGTCCGAAGCGAATGAAGAAGAGCTGGAAAACATATTTATCCTAATTACTTAATCAAATTTATAGGTTTGTAAGATTTCGCTTTATTCCCGGTTTCATTGAAATTTAACCGGTATCTAGTTGGACTGGGTACAGTAGCGCTTCACCAGTGCGCCGGTAACTTTCCCTGTTTCTTTAACGCGGCTATTATATCATCTCTCATTGCTACCGTGGCATTACGCACTGCGGTGGTCCACGGTGCTGTAGAGGAGGCATTACGAAATGCATATAGAATACTTCTCGAAGCATTGATAACGGCGCCGTATCCGTCACGCTGAAAGGCATCAACTACTGAATTCGCATCGCCTCCCTGTGCACCGTACCCGGGTACGAGAAAAATAGTACGAGGCATATGTTGACGGAGTATTCTGGCTTCCTCGGGGTAAGTGGCGCCAACAACCGCGCCAATTTTTGAATACCCTCGTGACCCGAGAAGTTCACTACCCTTACTTTTTACCATTGATGCAACACTTTGCCAGAGTGGTTCTCCCCGACTTGTGATGATATCCTGAAATTCTCCAGCAGATGGGTTGGATGTTTTTACCAATACAAATATGCCCTGAGGATGATCTTGTATTATTTCAAGGAATGGATCAATTCCGTCGCTTCCGAGATACGGCGACACGGTGAGCCAGTCGCACCTATGTGGTGTCGGCGTATTGTTTTTTTCAGTAAGTCCTTTCAACGAATCGCCAATTAGCTCAATGCTGCCCAAATGGGCCCGGGCGTAGGCCTCGCACGTTGATCCGATATCATTGCGCTTGGCATCGGTTATTACTATAAGTTTATGCTGGTGGGCATGATGGATGACGCGCTCGAATGCGGCAATTCCGTGAGAGCCGTACTGTTCAAAGAAGGCTATCTGTGGCTTCACTATGCCTACTAGGTCCTTCACCTGGTCAATTGTTTCTTTACAAAATAATTCAATTGCCTTAGCGGTTCCCTCGATCGTATTTCCATATTCGGATAGTACCGATTGCCTTATCTCATCTGGTAGTTGGGAGACCCTTGGGTCTAGGCCAACAACGCATGGATTCGCCTTTGCGTCGATAGCTTCAATGAGCAGATCGGCTCCGTGTATAGTCATATATGCCTCGTTATAGCAAAAATTAGTCGGACAGTTTCTTCACATTATTCATGGGTTAGGGAGTACTCTGTTTTTTTACTTGGAGTCAAGACGAAACCTGTCGACCCTATAGGCATCCTATATGATGAAGGGTCGCGGGAGTGGGTGCCATCAACTAGTGTTTTAGTTAATTGTTTGAGGTGTTGAGCCTTTTGGGCAAGTTGTGATACCCTCTCCGTAAGATTGGTTTCAGATGATCGTAAGATATGTCGCGAGGTGTCAGTTCGGATTACGTCGATTCTGGCAGTTGAGTGATACGCTTTGCCTGTATTCGTGCTGTGTGTTTTGCGAATGGGCAGGGTCATTTGTTCGCGATTATTTGAGTGCTTTGTTGCACGTTACTGTTTCCTTGCACCGAATCCCTTGTGGGCGCTTTGTTAGTATGCTTGCATTTGGGTTTGGACAGTCAGGTTGTAATTGGTCTCCAGAGAAAGGTAGTGGTCCGAGAGATATATCTTGGAAGGTGACTCTTAGTCATTGTTAATAATGTCGGTGGAGTCTGTACGCCTGTTTGTGGGTCTTCAGTAACTTAAGTGTGGGTATGCTGTAACCTGGGAGGGCCTGAAGTTCTCCTGCTGGTTGATGGCGTTTCAGCGTTGTTACTCGAATTGGGCGTCTTCTAACGAGGACAGTCTTTTTTGTATGGGCAGCTGGACCTCATTTGTTGTAACGAAGCTTTTGGACAATGGTAATGGTGAAGCCTAAGTACCTTTTTGCGAGTTTAATTGCAGTTGTCCCTGATTCTTTAGCGCTTTCCCATGGGTCACTCGCTCTCTTGAAGAACGAGTCCTTGTGGAGGAGTGAAAAGGCAGGGCCCACGTTCGCAGGAGGTTTTCTCTATTCACTTCCAGCAATATTGGCGTAGAATTGTGGTCTGCCCTTGTGGCGGGAACTCATATTTGCGTGACGACGTTTCGTGTTGTAAGAATTGCAGCCTGAATAGGGGGGAATATCCAGAGCCCTTTGTGAGAGCTTAATAATGGACTATAAAAATTTGTACCGCAGTGCCCTAGTAGTTTTAGCAGTAATAATTGGTGGTATTGGTGGTAGTGGATTCGTAAGTCAGGCATCGGCCAACCCTGTGTATGTTTTTCGACAGGCTGATGGAACGATTCGATTTTCAACGTCAAAGCCTAATGGTGTTGACGCAAAGGTTTTTACGGCAAGCGGTAGTAAGTTTAGTATGGTTAGGAGTTTGACGTCGTACGGTGGCTGGGATTTTTCAAAGCGTCTATATAAAGAAAAATACGATTCTGTAATTCGACTAACGGCTGAGAAGTATAGTGTTGATCCTGCCTTGGTAAAAGCGGTTATACACGCAGAGTCTCGTTTTAATCCGGGAGCAGTTTCGCGCCGGGGTGCGATGGGGCTTATGCAGTTAATGCCCTCAACCGCAAGAATATTGGGTGTTCGGCACCCGTTTTCTATAAGTGACAACATTGAAGGTGGGGTTAAGTATTTAGCCAAGCTTTTGAAGTTGTTTAAGGGGAACGTTCATCACTCTATTGCGGCCTATAATGCTGGAGAAGGGGCGGTGGCTAAATATGGTGGCGTACCTCCGTACAGGGAAACGAGAGCGTATGTGCAAAAAGTCTTATCATTAGTTGAGCAGTATAGGGCTAGGGTGTAAACAAAGCTCTAGGAAAGGAGCTCCGGTATAAGTGGTTGACATTCGTCATCCACTTATACCGGTTTCATCTCAAAATGATCAGAAAATATGAGGAACGTCAATTTCTCTGTTTTCGAATTAATTTTTATCGTAATTAGTGTAACTGCTTAGTACCCAGATAAAGTAATAGCAGCTACGGATTAGGGTGTGGGCAGTGTGACATGAATATACGTAGGGCATTGCCGAATTTTCTAACGTTATTTCGAGTTCTTGTAGTGCCAGTTTTGGTTGTGTGTTTCATGCAGGGTACTACATCGAGCCGGTATTTTGCGGTAGGTTTGTTTATTTTCGCAGCGGTTACTGATTTTCTGGATGGGTACCTTGCTCGACGCTGGAAGGTCACCTCGACTTTCGGTGCTCTTATCGACCCGCTTGCCGACAAACTGTTAGTGATGGCCGCACTAGTCATGCTTGTTGATTTACAAGAACCTCTTACCGCCAGATCGGTTCTTCCGGGATGGATAGCAGTTATGATTCTGGCTCGGGAAATTTGGATTACAGGGTTACGTGGTTGGGCTGCGACCATGGGGGAAGTTCTGAGTGCAAGCTGGAGTGGAAAGGTAAAAACGGCCTTGCAGCTTACGGCCATTCCTTTAGTGGCGCTTTACGATATTGAGTTTTCGTTTGGGGGGGGGCTGGTTATTTCACTTCAAATAATCGGACTGGAGCTTTTGCTCATATCTATTGCGGTGTCGTATTGGGGCGCAATTGAATACACTCTTAAGGTGATAGAACGGGCACAGGCGCATTAAGGGTATACTTATTTTGTAATTGGTCATGCCCTAAGAGTCTTTTAAATCACTCAAATAATTTATGAAAATTTCTTTTCTCTCTAGGGTGTGATTAGTTACATAGAATTTTTATTGACACTCGCCCACTGGAACAACACAAAAGATGCCCCAATCTGCATGATTAATAAGTGGCCTGAAGATGGCGGGGGAGGAGGTGAGTATCTGCATCTCTACGGATCTTGGTTTTAATGAAAGCACGTAGCCAATTTTTTCCGATACCAACTTATTAATCCATTTGTCACTGGCGGCAGCGGCTTCTTTTGCGTCGGGAAAGAGCACTGCTTTGCCCGATTCAACAGGCACGGGAGGAACGTAAAGTAGTGTATTTTGAAAGTTGAAGCCGAGAAAATGAAATAACAGGTGATTAGTAAGACGTTGATAAGGACCAGCGGTCACAGCGATTTTATGGCCTTTTCCGAAGTATATTGAACTGGGAAGTGCTTGCACCCAATAATACTCTGGATTAACCTTCTCGGTGAGTTTAAAGTAGTCCAACACAGGATTCGCGCGTAAGTATGTCGCTAAAGCAGTGCATAGTGACAACAAGACGATGGTGATACCAACCCGTAGATATCGGGAACGAAGTCGTATGAGGTAGAGTGCGATTGGTATTGTAGCAAAGAGTAGTAGGAGGAATTGTGTACCGCTTACGGGGTAGTATCGGGTGCGGGGTACCGCATTGAGTATGAGAAATGTTATCAATATAATAGGAATTAAGTACCAGAGAATATTCCGTGAGGGTCGCTCAAAAATGAAGAAGAGCGCCGAAACAGAATGGAGTAAGTAGCGACCCGAATGGTAAAATACTCGGTTTAGCCTCATTGATGGCATTAACAGGGCAATAAGTCCACTAAAAAAAGTAGTTAGGCATAGTGTCGTTGCAAGTTTAGATCTACGATAGGCAACCGGAATGGTGATAAAAAGAAGAACCAGCTCGGCACACCCCAAATAGCCGAACGCCAACCTGTGCCAGGAAAGGAAAAGTTGGGAGAGTTGCCCAACTTCTTCGAACAGTACATAGGGGACTGATTCAACACGACTCATATACCATTCTAGTGCCTGCGGTGCGTTGCCAAATCGAATTCCCAAGAATGATACGGGTAGAGGAGAAAGCGGTAAGCCAGTTTCGCGTAAACTGTAAATAATCCAGGGTAGTGACGGTAGCAAAAATGACAGGCAAAATACCGTCAACGTCTTAAGCGCTGTCCTAGGATACTTCACAGCAACAAAACAAACAAAAAGTCCAAATACTGCGATTTGGGGTAGGATTATTGGTTTAATTCCGTAGCCAATTCCGAGAGAAAGTCCACACAGCCCTAAGCTATTGAAGTTACGGTCTTTAAATGCCTCCAATAGAAAGAGTGTTGCGGCCATCATGAAGAATGCAAGTTCAGTTTCAGTTTGAGCAAACCCAACACCCTCGCGGAGCAGAGGTAACCACCATATCAAGAGAGCTTGAACCCACCTCCACTCCGGGTTGGACCTTTCGTATGTATAGGCCCAGATTGGTAGTGGAAGTAAGAAAAAAAGGACGAAATCAAAAATACTAACTAGAACATCATTGTTTGTGCCTAACATAAGGTATGAGAACAAGACTTCGGTGTTGGCAGGCATCAGTTTATAAAATTGCCATCCACCAGGTAGTGCGAATGTGAAGAGTCCCTCGTTTTGGACGAATAGAGCAGCCTTTAAGCCTCTATAGGCGACATAATCCCACCCGATTACTGGCAAAATACAGCTTGCTACCATATGCAAGAATGTCAGTGCTATGGTAATTACGGAAAGGATGCAAACTGGCGAGCTAGGCCGTAAATAAAATTTCTTGAAGAGCATGCTTTCGGATAATGGAATTTTCGTAGATTCTCCGCCTTGGGCATTGATATATTGGGAACTTAGAAAAAGCGATCCAAATACAAGAAATACATTTAAGTTGTTGAACTGATTGAGGGGAGCCAGTAGCCAAAATATCCCGAGTTCCAGAGCAACATAAAGCACAATGCTGATGGTACCCCGAACCATAATGTTACGATCCTTGGCAATAAGTTGTGCCAGGCAGATGCTCGAGGATATTACGAACGCCTGGCTTGTAAGGGCTATCAGGACGGCAATCAAAAAGTAGGTGTTTGGCATTAGGGCACCTTGGCGGACTTTAGTGTTTTAAACAAAGTTCTATATCTGGTTTATTTTTGAAAGGTTAAATCCTACGGCGGGCATACAGGCATAATTGGGTTCTTCGCCGCATGATTCTGATAACCTATTCTTGGGATGTTATGCACCAAGTTTTTCTTATCGGCCCGTCTAAACGATGCTCTAGGCTCCGCGAGAAGCAGGAGAGTAGGGATAGCTCCGACCGGGACCGTGACGCAATAAACACGGCGAGTTCACCGGCAGAACAGTAATCCAAATGAGACAGCGTCGTGCGATTTATATTCGGATTATTTACCAGCCGATACATGTACAGATAGTCAGTAAATAAAACATGCTAGAACAAATTCTTGACCTGTGATAACCTGTCGAAAATCAAATAAAAACTGAGTTTGTTCTCGGTACCTTAACCCCAGACGGCCCCTCCAAAATACAATGTTTGAAACCTGAGTTCGACGTAAGAACAAAGGTAAGTGGTTGAAATTGCTTTAGATACGAGGCGTGCAGTGATATAAAAGCGCAGGCTAAAGCTTGCTACGTCGAGCATTTTATAGCATGAGCAACGAAGTGAATGAAGTAATTTCAGCCAGTTACCGCAGTTCTTACGTCGAACTCAGGTTTGAAGACTCTATTTTTGGAAATGGCTATCTGCTTGTCCTTTCGGGGACTCTGCTCCGTAAGGGATATACCGGTTCCGCCTTTCTTATGGACCTTTGTTCTTACGTCGAACTGCAGGTTATGACTTTTTGAATTGAAACCGGTATACATCCGGATACATCCGATGCAGGGAATCTTCTGTGTCGTTTCCTCTGATAATTGGCTAGTATTTTTACCTTTAAGTGTCGCATGTTGATGAGAGTTACACGGCTTGAGCTTTTTGGGTTTAAGTCTTTTCCGGAGCGGGCCATTCTTCCTCTTGAGGGTGGGATTACTGGTATTGTAGGACCTAACGGATGTGGAAAATCCAACGTAGTCGATGCTTTAAGGTGGGTGTTGGGCGAAACACGAGCGAGCCAGTTGCGGGGCGGTTTGCTTGAAGATGTGATTTTCAACGGCACAGAGGGATTACGACCACTCGGTTTAGCCGAGGTTACTCTGACCCTACGTTCCAACGATGTGGGCTACTTTGGGGGGCTTACGTCCCCGATGGCTGAGGCCAAAGCCGTTATGGAGGCAGTCGTAAGTGAGCAGTCTGCTATTGAGATGACTGAAGATACAATACCCGATGGTGGTCCAGCTGCCCTAATAGGCGAGCAGTTCTCCTTGTCACCCGGTTCGTCACTGGAAGGGCAGCCGAATATTGAGGCAAACGAAATACTGGATCCGGATTCAGCTACCTTTGCTCGCCGTTTTTCCTGGCTGGCAGATGTATCCGAAGTCCAGGTTACACGCCGTTTATATAGGAGTGGCGAGTCTGAGTTCTTTATTAACAAGGTACAGTGCAGATTAAAGGACTTGAAAGATTTCTTCCGTGCGGTAGGAATCTCAGCCCGTTCATATACGATTGTCGCGCAGGGCGAGGTAGGACGAATAGTAACCTCTAAGCCTGCTGATCGCAGGGCTATTCTAGAGGAAGCCGCCGGAGTCGCCGGTTTTCGGGATCAGGCTGCAGAAGCCGGGCGGCGCTTGGCTGAAACGCTACAAAATGTCACTCGGATTGATGATATTGTCAATGAACTTGGTCGTCAGGTGCAATCTTTGTCACGTCAGGCGCAACGAGCAGAGCGACGTGCTCAGATCAAGGACCAGGTGGCCCGTTTAGAGGAATTAGTTTATTTTCATCGAAAGGTTCTTTTTGAAGGATTTAAGGAGAAGTTTTTTGATAGGGATGCGGCTCTAGAGGCAGAAGAGGAGGCCTTGCAGGACAGATACGATGCAGCGCTGCAGAGTGAGGCAGATAGTCGCGAGCAGTATGAGACCATTGAGCAGCGCCTGGATTCGTTGCAGGCCGATCTCGATTCGTCTCGTAGCGAAGCGACTCGCGTTGAACGTGAGCGGTCTCGGGTTATTCGGGAATTAAGCGAAGCCCAGTCAATTATTCGAAATGTAGATCAGGATATCGAAAGGCTTCAGACGCGGGCAGAGACCTTGGAGCAGCGTCGAGGTCAAGCATTAGATGAGATTGCGCAGCTAGAGAGTGATGATTTTGCGCTTGAGGAGCGCATAGTTGGGGCTGAGGCGTTCACTGAAGAGGCAATTGAGCAAATCAGGGATGATTTACGCGCTAAACGAACGAGCCTAAACGAAGGAGAGAGGTATTTTAGAACTGCTCGCGAACATTTTATAGCGGCGCAGAGTCGCTGTGGAGCAGTTGAAGAACAGGTAGCTGCTGCATCACCTTTAGGGGTGTTGCATGAAGGAGCTGGCGCTCCGTTTGCTCGAGCGATTGAAGCCAGGGTTAATCTGCTTGCAGACCTCTTAACGGTTCCGGAGGGCAAGGCAAAGGCAGTTCAGGCATGGTTGGATGTAGCAGCGCAGTTCTTTGTTGCTGAGGATCCGCTTAGCCTTGGGTCGGAGTTTTTAGAATTTCTCGAGTCCTTGCCGGAATCTCAAAGAGGAAGTCTTGGGATCGGCGCCTACAGAGCCCACCCGGCTGATTCCGACTCCTCCCTATCCTCCTTAAACGATTATGTGCCTTTTGTTCCTTTGAAATCGTGCCTTTCCTATGAACCGAAGTTCGAAGGGCTTATATCGGTGCTTTTCAGGGACGTGTTCTTTGTTGATTCAACTGCAGAAGCTCTTCATTTTCTTCAGGAGAACGTGGCCGACCTTCCCCTTACGCTTACACTAGTCAGTGCACAGGGTGAGCTAATAACTCGCAACTCCTTTTTCAGTAAACGGCATGAGGGCGGGGCGATTCAATTGAAGTCTCAGTTGGATGGCCTACGGTCTGAAGTGGTACTTCATCAGGAGGCCCAGGAGATCGCGCTTCAGGAGTGTCAAGTGCTGGAAGACGAGATAGCCGTTCTGGAAGACCGCTATCAATCTGCTCTGGACAACCAACAAGTGCAGCAGCGAGAGGTTCGCGAATTAGGGCGCCAGCAAGGAAGCGTGAAGGGACGGTTAATCGCAGTACAGCAACTGCTGGCTCAGATTGGAACCGATATTTCCTTTGTTCAGCAGGAAATCGCGCAGAATCGACTCCTGCGCACATCGAACGAACAGCGAGGTGCAGAGGCACAAGAGGCGCTTGAGATGTACGAGTCTCATTCACTGCAAGATATCGAAGAGCGGATTGAATTGTTGCGAGAGGGTATTGATCAGTCAATTTCCGCGAGGGCTGAATTACGCGAGAACTTTGATACTTTGAGAGCTGAGACTGAACGTTTAGGTGCGATGGTTGATGATGTGCGAAGTAGTCGCTCGCAGCATGCACTTGAGGCTCGTCGGATTGAGATTGAATTTGAGAGTCTTAAGGAGCGAATACTTGAAGAACACGGGCCCGACCGACTTGAAAATCTTGATCAGTCCTTTTCCGCACTCGAAAATCCTGAACCCCTTCCAGAGGCAGCTCTTGCGCAGATTCAGGACGATTTGCGAGAACAGCGCGCTTCTTTGCTGAGAATTGGTGAGGTAGATCCCACAGTAGTAGAGACGTATAGGGTCGAGAACGAACGTCTGTTAGAGCTCAAAGGCCAGTCGGAGGATCTTACCCGTGGGGCCAAAGTGCTTTCAGAGTCGATCGAACGATTGACCAAGACATCGGAGGAGCGGTTCTTGGCAACTTTTGCTGCCGTTCGGGATTGCTTTTCGGGCCTTATCCCTCGGTTATTTGGTGGCGGGAGCGGTGACTTAGAGTTGAGTAATCCGAATGCGCCGCTCGATTCTGGAGTCGATATTCTGGTAAAACCTCCAGGAAAGAAACCAAAAAGTATCGATGTTCTTTCAGGGGGAGAGAAGGCTCTCTGTGCAACGGCATTAATTTTCTCACTTTTCCGTCAACGTCCTAGTCCGTTATGCGTGCTGGATGAGGTTGATGCCCCGCTGGACGAAGCCAATCTGAATCGATTTCTGGATCTTATTCGGGATACCTGCGATATAACCCAGTTTCTCCTCATTACCCATAATAAGGTTTCGATGGGCGCGTCGGATCGCCTAGTGGGAGTCACGATGCCTCAGCCTGGAGCTTCTCGACTTATTTCGGTTTCGCTCCAGGAAGCAGAACGCCATGTGGCGTAAAGGGTAAAGCAGGATGTACGGAAACGAATATATAGATTGGTTGTTCCAAGTTTTGGACCAGTGGTCGCTTCAGTTTGGGTCTGGTGACACCACGTTGGATCTTATAGTAGTGGCATGTGTTATTGGGGTGGTATTCAGTTTGGTTGGTCAACTGGATCTTGCTGAAGTTCATGTGCGCGAGGGTGCTGGTGAAGATACTGCCTCAGGTGAAATTGCCTTCGGCAGTACAGTGAGCGAGGTGCCTGTTTCAGCTGAGAAACCGAAGGTACAACTTCAAAGTCAGCTAGGTCGCTCAAGAAATGCATTCTGGTCAAGGATCAAGGAAGCTTTGGGTGGTGGTTCTCGCCTAACTGGCGAAACGTTTGACGTTTTAGAAGCGGCGCTCCTTGCAAGTGATATCGGCCCAGGTATAACCCAACATCTTATGGATTCTGTACTAGAACACGCTAAGGAAGGGGGTGTTGAATTTTCAATTGAGAATTTGAAGAGAGTTTTAGAGGACGAAATAACAAAGGTTCTTAGTCAGAATGAGGGAAATAGTCAGGAATTGGCAGCAGCAACATCCGGTGTTGCGGTTATTATGATTATTGGTGTCAACGGAGCGGGAAAAACTACGACAATTGCCAAGCTGGCAAATCGCTATCAGAAGATGGGGAAACGAGTCCTGTTGGTTGCTGCTGATACATTTCGCGCTGCGGCGATAGAGCAACTGGAGCTATGGGGTAAAAGATCAGGTGTGCCGGTCTTTCGGGGTCCAGATAGTGCCAAGCCGGCCAGTGTGGTGTTCGATGGGGTAAAAGCGGGAGTGGACGGTCGGTATGATATCGTTCTTATCGATACGGCGGGTCGTTTACATACAAAAAACAACCTGATGCAGGAGTTGGAGGGGATAACTAACAGCGTGCGCAAGATAATCCCCGGAGGGCCTCATGAACGGTGGCTGGTTCTTGATGGGACGTCTGGTCAGAATGGCCTTATCCAGGCCCGACAGTTTCATGAGAGTGTTCCGTTGACGGGGGTTATAGTAACAAAATTGGATGGTACGTCTAAAGGCGGTGTTGTCGTTTCGGTGGTAAGCGAGCTAGGTGTTCCTGTACGTTTTATCGGTGTTGGGGAAGGGCCTGAGGATCTTCAGGTTTTTGATGCCAGAGAATTTGCTCACGCTCTATTTGGAATAGATGATGGCGGGGTGCAAAATAAAGACGTTAAACAGACAGAGCATGGCAGCGTGAGAAGGCGCAAGAGAGGGGGCGCATGAGGTACTTAAAAGAAAGGGGGAGCTTTCTCTGAATTACTCCATTGAAGAAGCTCATCCCTTTTGATTAACACGTTACCCGTTATCCGGAAAAACCTGCTTATCGATTCCGGTTTAGGGATCTTGAACTTGAAAGGGAAGATGTACGGTTGAAAAAATCATCAACCCTTTCTTTATAAGCTTTAGCGTCAACGTTATTGGGCGCTACTTTCTCGGTCAGCACGGTGCTGAAATTTTTGAAATATGCTAAAAGAGATTTATTTGGGATGAAATGAATTCCCGTCAACTCCCTTGGCAGTTTGATACGTTGGCGTTTATTAACCAAGCCAGCCTTTATCCCTTGCTCAATAAGCAATTCTACGAGGATTGAGTACGAGACTAACTCTTCATACTCTTTCCTATCTAAATACCTGGTATTACTGACCGTATCCAGTAGGTCTTGTATCATCTGCTGGATTGTAGGTATAGAAAACTCTGTATACTCTCGTTGGCAAAACGCAGTTTCGACGGTCTCTGGCATCGTTAATGTGACCATAACCTAAACCATTGTGTTTTGCCTTACTCTATCCCATTGGACAGTTGCGTCAAGCCCCCAGCACTATTGCTCGCTCGAAATTTGATAACCTACGGCTTTTTAGGGTTTTCCTCGTGAATTTAGTTTGGTAACCTCCCTAAGAGCACTAATAATTGCCGAAAGGGCAAACATTCCGAGCGTAGGAGGGTCTGGCATTGCATTTTCGGGCAATCATATGGTTTTCGAAATTTATTTGTATAGGCACGCGCAAACTCGAGCCATACCGGTTTCAGTTCAAAATGTCTGAAGGCTCTACTTTTTGGAATGGGCCATATTGATCCTATTGGGTTTCTCCCTTGTAGGGACTTTGCTCCTCAAAAGATATGCCGGGCCCTGTTTTTTTTCTGACTTTCTGAAGTGGAGCCAGCGCAAATAGGGACCGTTTAATTAACCACATAGCCTGGACTACTTATGAGCATTACCCCTGATCGGCTCCTTCGGATGCTTCACGATAGTAGGGCCAGAGGCCATGGACAACGCCTTAGACACGTTCAGGTTTCCGATAGATCAGGTAAAGATTTCGCTCTGCCTATGGGAGGCGCGGGCGAACTCCCCGGTGGTAAGGATCCTCAACGCCGGCTTGTTGCCGGATGCGTTTCAAAATTGAGAGCGCTCGGACTTACGCAGGTGGCAGCCATTTTTACCTGGTCAGTTATACCTATTGCGCCGCTTTTGTCCCATCTCGGGATAATCATCTTTGGTCGTGAGTACGAAGATCAGCCGATGTGGTGGCAGGTGTTCAGCTCCCCGGAGCTACTGGCGTCGTTGAGTGATCAACTGCACGAGGAATAAAGTATGAGTGGGGTCGAGCACGCATCGCCGGCGATGATCGTTTTGCTTTTGGTGAGCCTGGGGCCCGTACTCTATTTTGTACGGTTATTTCGGCGCCATGAAGAGAAGCGCAACACGTACGTCAGGAGAATACCCGGCATCGATGCAATTGACGAATCGGTGGGGCACGCAGCTGAGGCAGGTCGACCTCTTAGTTTTTGCACTGGACTTACCGGGGTTGGCCCAACGTTGTACGCCTGCCTCGGAGTACTGCATTATGTAACCCGAAAGACAGCCCGATTGAAGAATCCACTTTTTGTACCGCAGACGTCACCTGCTGCTATGGCTATTGTCGAAGACATCGTCAGAGATGGTTATCGAATAGAGGGAAGAATAACGTCCTTTGACCCCCGACGAATTCGTTTTTTGTCCGAAGAGCAATTCGCCTTTGCGTCGGGATACATTGGTATGGTTCATCGTGAAAATGTTGGGGCAGCGTTCCTTTTCGGATCGTTTGCGGCGGAGTCTCTTATTCTTGCGGAAGCGGGACAACAGATCGGTGCCATGCAGGTTGCCGCGAGTGTGAGCCCCGAGCAGGTTGCCTTTTTCATATGTACCTGCGATTACACACTCATCGGAGAAGAATTATACGCTGCGTCAGCCTACCTTAGCCGTGAATCTGTCCAGATGGGAAGTTTGTACGGACAAGATCGCGCGAAACTTATATTCCTTATTATAATAGTCGTTGGAGTACTCTATTCGACCTTGATAGCAGTTTCTCCCCAATTCAATGTGGTCTCTTTAGAAGAGATTTTAATGGGAGGATGGTGGTAGTGGAAAGAAGTATCCGCTCAATTCTAATTGTTGGTGTTACGTTCTTGGGGGGTCTCTATTTCGTACTAGAGTTTCTGCTTCCTGCATCTGCGCTGAAGGCAATCGGAGTATTAGAAGCTCATGAAGCAATTACTAATGGCTTTATTACCGTAGGATCCATGGCGTTGGCACTGGGAGTAGTTAATATAGTCATGGTTCACGGAAGTCGGATACTCTACCTTCGCCGTGACTGGGCCTATAGTATCGTCTTGGTTATGGGTATGGTCATAATGGGAATCGTCTCATTTTGGGATTGGTATAACTCATTGCAAAGCTCGTCTCCCCAGACAAAGGCGGGTGTTTTAGCCGATTTTTCGCTTGATATTGCAGCGCAGATTAGGAATGAATCACATGTAGGCATATTGCCTGTAGAGGAACGCCTTGAGTATCTCAGGGACGCAGTAGTCTTCTTTTTTGCCGATCTAACATTGAACGGGGAAAGTCTTGCTAAAAATATAGAAGTTCAAAAGTTTCTTGGGAAGTGTCGAGCAGACATTGCTGATATAAGGGCGGCGAATGCTGAAACACCTAACAATCTCGCTGCGCTTTCGGAGCATCTTCGATCTTACGGTGCGTATGTTAGTCAGGTATTACGGGACGAGAGCAATAGATCGGTAATCGGGAGTGGTAATAAATTTCTGGTAGAAGGGCTCTTTAATTCTTTGGGCGCGGCCATGTTTTCACTGCTCTCTGTGTATATTGCGGCTGCCGCTTATAGAGCTTTTCGAATTCGAACTTTTGAGTCTGGTTTGATGATGGTATCGGCGGTAGTAGTAATTTTAGGTCAAACTTCATTTGGGGTGTATGTCTGGAGTGGGATGCCGGATTTTCGGCAGTGGTTGCTCGAGGTGCCTAACGCGGCGGCCTTTAGAGCAATTAAAATTGGTTCGAGTGTTGCGGCGCTAGTGATGGCATTTCGGATGTGGCTTTCGATTGAATCAGATTCATTTAGTAGAACAAACGATCGGGCGCTATGAAGTTTCAGAGTGTAAAATCGGTGTTGGCACGAAGATTAATTTATATCGCGGTGATCCTCACGGTATTTATTCCACTCGCCTTCAAGGTTGCTATTGCCCCAGCCCGGTTAAAATCTGCAGAAGCTATAAAGTTGCTCGTCGACGAGTTGCCGAATGACTCGTTCGGAATGTTGTTTTTTGATTTTGGTCCTAGCACTCGCGCTGAGAATGAACCTCAGGCTGAGGTCATTCTGGAACATTTGTTACGGCGCCGAGTAAGGGTTGCTATATTTACCCTTCTACCTCTAGCTGAGGGGTTCTTAAAGAGTGTTCCCGAGCGGGTAATTAAAAGACTCGAAGCAGAAATGCCAGGTGAGAAGTGGGTATATGGCGTTGATTGGATCAATATGGGCTATCGGATCGGGGACTCTTTATTTTTACAGGGACTTGCTAAATCGGATGATATTCCAAAATATCTTGGCAAGGATTTCTCCGGGCTAAAGATCTCTGATTTGAAGGTATTCGCCAATGTTAAGACGTTGCGGGATATTGATATAGTTGGGCAGTTCAGTGGCGTTGTCGGGATTTTTGATTCTTACATCCAGTTTCTTCAGCAGGGCGGATATATTCCGACGATTATTCATGGCTGTACTTCAATTACAATTCCTGAAGCGTATATATACCTTGACTCAGGTCAACTAAAGGGCATTCTTGAGGGGCTATCCGGTGCTGCTTGGTATTCGAAATTACTTAAAGATACCTTTCAGAAACGAGAGCCGGATCAGGCGCTGCTTGCTAATACGGCGCTGGGATTTTCGCAAATGCTGGTGCTTATTTTAATAGCTCTCGGTAATCTCAATATGATGTTCAAGGGGAGGGAGGGGTGATGGGATGGGATGACGCCACCATTTTTGTTGGGGGTATAGCAACGCTGGGTATTTACACCTTTCTCATTAAGGAAAACCCCGTTTATCGTTTCTTCGAGCACCTTTTTATTGGAATTGCGACCGGTTTTGTTCCGATACTTACCATTCAGAATTTTCTTTGGCCGAACATTCTTAGTCCACTTCTCGGGTTCGACGTTGTTGTATATCCGGATGGGTCAGTCGTCAAGGGCTATCAGTTTTCATACCTGGCTTATTTAGTGCCCATGGCCTTTGGGTCGTTGTATTATACTATTTTTAGCGCACGGTTCAGTTGGCTATCAAAGTTGGTTATTGGATTTTCGTTGGGAGCTGCGGCGGGGATGTCGTTTAAGGGTTTTTTCGCCGAAATGATTCCGCAACTTTTGAGTAGTTTTAAACCGCTGGTCGTGTTTAACGGGCCATCGCTTAACATTCTGTCATCCTTGAGCAATGTCATCTTTGTCGTCACTCTTCTGGTGGTAATGTGGTACTTTTTCTTTACGATTAAGTTCGAGGGGGCAGGAGCACGGGTGGTGAATACCTCTGGACGATGGTTGATGATGGTTTGCTTCGGCGCATTCTTCGGGTCAACGGTGATGGCACGTATGGCGCTCCTTGTTGAACGTGTGGGTTTTATGACGATTGAGTGGTGGGGTGTCGTGCTGAAATTATCGGGTACGTAACATGAAAAAGCCTATTGATGTCTCGTCCTTGTCCCATGTCATCGTTACCGACTGCGGTTCAACTACCACCAAGGCGTTGCTTTTTGAAAAGCAGGATGGTGTATGGAGACAAACACAACGAGGGGAGTCGCCGACAACGGTTGAGCGACCTATAGCCGATGTCACGGTAGGCGTTCATAATTCGTTTTTAGAAATTGAAGAATTATGCGGACGCTCGCTTTTAAAGCCTGATTCGATGGGGAGTAGCAGCGATCAGTGCCCGTTAATTATTCGGGATTCCGAAAACCAAAAGGACGGAGTGGATCTTTATCTATCCACCAGTTCTGCTGGTGGTGGTCTGCAAATGGTAGTCACTGGTGTCGTTGGTTCGGTAAGTGCAGAGAGTGCGGAACGTGCGGCACTGGGTGCCGGTGCTATCGTTATGGATCGCCTTTCCACCGATGTTATTGGAGAGGATTATGAAGCGATTCAACGCTTGCGGCACTTAAAACCGGATATGATGTTGGTTGCTGGTGGATATGAAGGGGGGGCTCGAGCTCAGATAATTGATATAGTTGAACTGATAAAGGCAGCTGCTCCTCGACCGCGATTTGGGTCGTTAATGGCGTTACCGCTGATTTATGCTGGCAATAGTGCGTTAGTTGAGGAGATCGCCCATATCTGGGGGGCTGCAAATGCTATCACTGTTGTAGAGAATGTTCGCCCGAGCGTGTCCGAGGAACGACTAAATGGCGCACGCGATGCCATCCATGAGCTCTTTCTTACTCATGTGATGAGTCAGTCACCTGGCTATTCAAAATTATTGGAGTGGTCACCTGTTCCGGTAATGCCTACGCCAGCTGCCGTTGGTGATATGGTACAGGCGTTCGCCAAAGAATCAGGAAAGCAAGTTTTATGCGTTGATATTGGTGGAGCTACCACTGATGTTTTTTCTACGGTTCGGGATAGAGGGGGCGAATTTATTTTTAACCGCACGGTTAGCGCAAACCTGGGCATGAGTTATTCAGTAGGAAATGTTTTACTCGAAGCGGGTGTGGAAAATATTCTGCGTTGGCTACCGTACACCACGAGCAAGGACGAAGTCTGTGATATTCTCCGGAACAAGATGATTCGCCCTACTTCTATTCCTTGTACGCTGGAGGAACTTTGGCTGGAGCAGGCGGTTTGTAGAGAAGCGCTGCGGTTGTCACTTGTGCAACATCGGGCGTTTGCAGTAAGTATTTCAACGAATATTGGTGCTGGAGGTATCTCGTCCGTCTTCAAACAGAAGTCTCGTCGTTATCAACTGGTAAACCCGATGGAACTTGATGTGGTGATTGGCTCGGGGGGTGTTTTGAGCCATGCACCATCGCGCCTCTCCGCTGCCCTAATGATGATAGAGGGTTTTTCGTTAGCAGGAATTACTGAGCTATGTGTTGATTCGATATTTATGATGCCTCATCTGGGAGTCTTCTCATCGATTCACCGGGACGCTGCTCTTTCAATATTTAATTCCGATTGCATTGTTCCAGTGGCAGTCAGTGTCGTGCCTAGTTACCTAGAGCGGGTAAAGGAACGTGACCTTGCTGAGGTTTACGTTGAAGGAAGTTTAATTGGGACAGTTTCACGAGGATCCGTGCAACATATAGAAGTACGTCTTAATGAGATGGTGGAGATCGAAGTAAGGCCAAAGGCCGCAGTGGATGTCGGGGGAGGAGTGGGGATGAGCGTTAGGCGAACGGTAAATGCCGGAATGGCGGGTTTCGTTCTTGATGGGCGAGGTGCTCCACTATTTGGACAATATAGTAACGTCAAGAATAACAGAGAAGTGTATAGCTCCCTTGGTCTTGATAAGGTATAAAGTATGTCGATAGCGCACGCCCTTACTCCATCTCTACAGTTGCTCGATAAAACTGCGATTCAAAGGATACGCGAGCTTCCGATTTCCGGGGAGTTGCTTGTAGCGATTGGAGATGTCGTAACATCGGAGCAGATTGTTGCGAGGGCAATGTTACCCGGAGAACTTCTTGTAATGAGACTTCCCGAAAGTACGGGGCTCGATCCTGATGAGATAGGGGGGGGGCTTAGGGTCAAAGAAGGAGACGTAATTTCTGAAGGCCAGGTAGTTTGTGAGGTTACGGGGCTGTTTGGTTTTTTTCGGACAGTAGCCAAATCACCTGTATCCGGAGTAGTAGAACACTTCTCCCCTACAACCGGTCATGTTTCGGTGCGTTTGTCCCCGCGTGAGTTAACGTTATCGGCCTATGTTAGCGGGAAGGTCGTGGATTCCCATGGTAGTCAGAGTGTGACTATTGAATGCTACTGTGATTTTGTCCAAGGTGTCTTTGGTATTGGAGGTCCTTGTCATGGGATGCTTGCAGTTCTTAAAGAAACCTTTAACGATGAACTTACCGAGGATAAGATACCTGATGATTGTCGCAGGAAGGTAGTGGTTGGGGGGAGTAATGTCTCTGTGAAGGCACTCAAGGCACTTGCGGCACGAGGAGCAGTTGGGTTAGTCACCGGCTCAATCGACAACCATACGCTAAGAGATTTTCTTCACTTCGATTTAGGGATTGCGTTAACTGGCGACGAGGATATTCCGTTTACAGTTATCATAACTGAGGGTTTTGGATGTCTCGGTATGTCAAATCGTGCTCGCGATATCTTCGTTCAGAATGACGGAAGATTTATTTCTATGGACGGAACCACTCAGGTGCGAGCTGGAGCTGTACGACCTGAGGTCGTTATGCCCTTAGATGGGTCGCGAGTCGTTGGGTCTGAGCAATCGAAGTCTGGTGAAGGGCTGACGATTGGTAGTATGGTTCGCATTATTCGGGCTCCGTTTTTTGGTAGAATAGGTACAGTAACGGATTTGCCAGTGTTGCCAATGAAGCTACCTACAGGTGCTTTTTCACGCGTGGCCAGTGTCAGGATCGGAAACGACGTGGTTGTTGTGCCTAGGGCGAATCTGGAAGTTACGTGAGGGTGGTTCGTGGCGGCTTTATTGGCCGACGAGTTTCACTTCGCGCAGCACAGGGCAAGGTTGCGCACGATAGTGCCCTTAATTTTAGCTTTTTCACTTATTGAATAATTCTGTTACTCGATATTCATTAAATAGGAATATCGAATCAAATAAGCAGATTTTACTTCAATCTCACCCTACTTTTGTATAACCCGCCTACAATTTAAGTTCAACCTCCCCTAATGATACTCGCCCGATTCCCCCGCAGAACTTACCTCAGCGATATCTGCGATATCAAGAAATGCACTTAGGCTTTGAAGCTCTTCAACTAGACTGTTTAGGTCCGTCATTACCAACTCAATAATCTCGACACCTGAAAGTTCACCGTATTGTCGCATAAAGAATTCTCTTGCAAGACAAAATTTTGTTTCACGTTCAAGGAATTACAACCACATACCTAAAGGGTATCGGCCTGTTTTCTATTTTCTTTATAGTTTAGAGAGACTTTTTTTACATCTCATAGACTTTTTATATGAAAAATGTGTGCCAAAGTGATTGATTTGGCAAATATACTGTAATTACATAGGGTTAGAGGGGTAAGGAATCCGCTCCTTGCGGATTGGGGGGTAAAAAATGCAAAGGATCTTTGACGAGTATTTAATTGGCGGGTATTCTGCCGGGCAATGAAGAAGAGGTTTTAGGATGTATTCTATTTATCAGTTTGATAAGAAAAGCAGAGAGCTCATAAAGATACCAGCCACTCCGGAAAACATTAAAGAAGTAATTTTGCCCCCTCCAGGGGTAGTAGGGTTCAGCAATCTTTTTGAACATCCGCCCACTAAAGGGTATTCAGTAATACCCACGCAACCGACCTCAAACGTTACTCTCCACCGTTTACTGAGTGAATTACTCGGGTTAAGAATGGCATTTCCTTTACAGGGAAATATCATTTACGCTGAAAAAGATACGAGTGAAGTCGAGGCTTTCCTCAACTACCTTTGTCAGACTGGGATTATACAAAATAGAGCCTCAAGTCTAAGTTTGAAAGTTAAGGATCCTCTTGATATTGAGGCCATTGCAGCTACAGTGAAAGCTGCTAATTTAAGGATTCATCCTTATCAGCACCGCAGACCGTTGATAGAACTGTTTGATAGGTTTGGAGTTCTTTCTACGGTACCGGGGGGGTTCGACCTTTACGAAAGACTAGGTAATAAGGCGACATTTCACACCTATCTTATGGATCATGGTGAGGAAAGCTTATGCGCTCCGATGCGCATGATAATTCATCAGGGAACCCAAACCGAGAGTTGGGTGGAAGAAATACGCAATATCATGGAGTATTCGGAAGGCTATCCTGAGGCGCTTGTATCGAGATTGTATATTGAAAAAGGAGAGCAAATCCTCTTGGAGGAGACCTCCAAGACTCCGTGGATCCAAACCATGGTCTTGCAGGATGCTCGCGGAGCAGGCGGGATGGGCACTATGGTTGTGTCCAGAAATACATGCAAAACTAAATGGTTAGTTGTGCCTTCTGACGGAGGAGTCCAGGTAACTCTTCATTCATTTGAAGATCTGATTTCTCGGATAAGCAACCTCGTAGAAGAGTCGACGATAACAGCGACTCCTTATCTAATCACAGAAGTCATCAACGATCAGGAGCAATCCTTTTCGTTCTGTCTTACGTGGCAAGATGATCATGTTGTTATTGCAGGGCCACATTGGCAGCGGCTAATCGATAAATCATTTGATGGTTTTTATTATAATGGACCGTCAAGTGAGGTTTCACATGTTGTTATAGCGAAGAATTTCACGCTTCGCTTCGGCTTACATCTCTTGAAAAGAGGATTTTCGGCTAGTTTTCCAGTTCGCGCTGGAATCGACTTTTTTTACGCCATTCTTCCGAATGGAGAACGTCGATTAATAGCCCAAGATCCAAACATGAGAGACACCGCCACGGTTGGACTTCCTATGGCGGCGT
The DNA here is from genome assembly GCA_044238365.1 of Bdellovibrionota bacterium. Classification (GTDB taxonomy): domain Bacteria; phylum Bdellovibrionota_C; class UBA2361; order UBA2361; family JBIIDM01; genus JBIIDM01. Next base: position 43,969 of record JBIIDM010000004.1, read on the forward strand.
TAATGAGATATGGCTCGGAATTATTGAATGGCGATCTGGTCCTCAGCCAATCGGATCACGTAGCTATTCCTCAGCATGAAAAGTATCTGCAACTACAAGGTGTTCTTGATAGGTTGAGGTATTGCGGAGTGCCTTTGTTTGGCGTTGGCGAAACTGCAACTGGTATAATCTTACAATCTATACCAAAGTCACATGGAAAGCTTATCAGGCTCCTTGTCGGGTATTTTGCAAAAAACCAGGCTGACAGGAGTCAACTCGAGAGAGACTTTGCCAGAGCTTTTGCCGAATAAAAACATAAGGTTTTTTATTAACCTTATCCCAAGATTTTTGTCTTGAGATAAGGTTTTTTTGCTTTTTAGCCGCTATCGTAATATCACCAAAGCATTTAATGTTACTCAGGGTAACATTACACTATCTAGTGACTTGGGTACGCTGATTGAATCATTACGGCCTTGTAAGCGGATATGCCAAGATTTATTATCAATCATGTTGGACATTACAATTTCGCCAATAACGGCACGTAGTGCTAAGAAAGTTGAGTTAGCTGGTACATCTTGCCAGCTTTCTTTTGCCCATTATGCGAGAGGTACCATTATGCGAGAGGTAATAGCGCCTACATCCCTTTTCGGGATGTGGTTGAGTAATCAAGGAGTTGACGTTACTGAATTTTATAGTATACGTTAACTCTTCTCAATAGTTTGAGACCGATCCCAAAATGCCACAAAGCTTTTCCTCTCTGCTAACTTTTATTTTATTTAATACAACCATCTTAATCGTCCCATGAGTTTACCATCATTATGTGATTATTTGAGAGTTCTCGATTCTCGAGGGTACACTCGTGCTACGAGCGGCAACTATTCATGGAGGCAGTCTCCCGGTACATTTTCAATTACTCGTTCGGGGGTACAGAAAGGGGAGGCAACGACTGAGGACTTTATACTCATGAATCTTGACGGTCAGGTGTTAGCGAGCAACGTCGAAGGTAAGGCTTCAGATGAAACAGGGCTTCATATAGAGATATATCTTAAAGACTCGTTAGCCAAATGTATTCTTCATGTTCATTCTGTGAGCGGTACTGCGTTAAGCATGACGACTCCTAGCTCTTCATGTTTTTCATTTTGTGGCTATGAGATGCAGAAGGCTATTTATGGATGCTCTTCTCATGCCCAGCGAGTTGAAATACCTATTTTCGAGAACTCTCAGGATATACCGTTAATAGTCCAAGCACTTCGGGAGCGGTGGGATGAGGCAAGTAGTGTAAAGGCCTTTTATTTACGAGGTCATGGACTTTACACCTGGGGGGATGGTCTTGAATCCGCGCGCCGTTCGCTTGAGGGCTTGGAGTTCCTATTCGACGTCTCTGCTAGGGTTCTCGAGGTTGGCTGATCTCTTCGTCAAGAGGCAATTTCCCTCACTGCGACGTGGAGTACCACGTTTCATTCGAGAAATTACCTCTTTCCTCGACCTCAGCCAACCCTAGCGGGTTTGCGGGTAGGGTTGGTAGGAAGTCATATCACTGCGATGCTTGAATCAGGGGCTCGTCAAGAGGCAATTTCGCTTAGAGCGACGCGTACTCCGCCAGGATGTTCTTGGAGATAATTAACCGTTGGATTTCACTTGTTCCCTCATAGATTGTGGTAATGCGGGCATCTCTGGCATACCTTTCTACCGGGAAATCCTTCATGTATCCGTATCCTCCAAGGATTTGAAGTGCGGTATAGCAGGCGTCATTCGCTTTTTCCGAGGCAAATAGCTTCGCCATTGAGGCTTCCTTGGCGTATGGTCTTCCGGATGCTTTCAATGTTGCAGCCCGGAGAATGAGTAGTTCAGCAGCGTCAAGCTCTGTGTGTCGATCTGCTATCATCCACTGGATTCCCTGAAACTGGGCAATGGGTTGCTGAAACTGGATTCTTTGCATTGCATATCGGGTGGCGTACTCCATGGCGGCCTTTCCGATACCGAGGGCCAAAGAGGCGATGCCGATTCTTCCCCCGGTAAGTTCGCGTACGGCGATGCGGTACCCATCGTTGACGGCGCCGAGAATATTTTCATTGGGGACAAAGACGTCTTCGAAGTGAACGTCGCAGGTCGGTGAGCCGTGTTGACCCATCTTGTGCTGAGGAGGTCCGACAGTTATGCCGTCTCTATTGGCTTCAACGATAAAGCAAGTTATACCCTTTCCGCGCCCCAGGGTTACGTCACTTACTGCCCAGACAACAAATAATCCCGCAAATGTGGCGCTGGTTATCCACTGTTTGGTGCCGGTGAGGCGCCAGCCATCATCACATTTTATGCCCTTGGTGAGCATTGATGCCGGATCCGAACCTGCCTGAGACTCTGTAAGACAAAAACTACCGGCACTGTATTCTCCTGAACAGATCAGTGGTAAATACTTCTGTTTTTGGTCTTCATTTCCAACTGATTGAAGTACCTCGGCTACCATGTTGGTAACGGACATAGTGAGAGCTGTTGCTGCGCAGACCCTTGCAATTTCAACAATTGCAAGGGCGTAGGCAATGACGCCTACTTCTGCACCACCGTACTGCTGCTGGATATTCATTCCCATAAAGCCTAGGCTCGCCAGCTCTTTGGCCGAACTCTCCATCGACGGCGTTCGTTTACCAGAATTTTGCGCGTCGGACCCCTCCGCGCCGAAACTAAGCCTAGCCGCCGCAAATTTTTTTGCGGCGTCCTTTATGAATAGCTCTTCCTCAGTAAGGTCAAAGTCCATGCGCACTCCAGATCAAATGCTCTGGACATTAGCTTGCTCGCCGTCTAGTTGCAATACGGTGAGGCGGAAACATAATATTTTGTTTCGTTTTCAAGGGGTCGATTCCAAAATGCTGGCAAATAGAACGGAAGGCAAAAATATATTCATCATCCTCATCATCGAGATATTCCAGAGCTCCTTCCCGGAACTCCCCTCCAGCATTATAGTCGTCAACCACTCGCAATATAATTGCACGCATAAGCTCACTTAACGGCGAATAAGTGGCTTGGCTTGACGTGCTAGCGAGCATTTGTGGCAAGGAGCTTGCATCATTACTTCCGTTGCCTCCTGTTCTTGTACTCATGTTCCTGTCTCCCTCATCTCTGAAAATGAAATTTGAATAAGATGTAATGTTTCTGAATCTGACTTCCACGTAAGAGCCGCGATAATTCGAACAAGCATTTGCCCGCACATACCGTCAGCACTTATTTAGAACTCAGGTTTCTAGTAATCGCTTGTCACGCACCCCTGCACTACGATGTAATGGAGTTTCTGGAACACGGATTACTATTTTCGATCAACGGCGCTCCCAAGAGTCGGGTGAGAGCAGACGAACCCTCTTAAAAAGACGTGATATCAGTAAAGAGAAATAGTAAAGACTCAAAAGGCGCCATTTTATTCAAATGCTGGGCCCCGAAAACGCTACATACAGAGACTTTGAACGACCTTTGGAGCCGGTGTGAAGAAGTCTGCGCAACCCTATGTAACCACCAAGTTGAAAATTACAATGAACCACTACGAAGAGAAAATGTTAGGCCCCTCATTCTATGGTCAAATACTTTGCATCTTCAAGGGAAAAATGTAGCAGGGCGAAAAAAGATTCATTTGCCAGCAAAATTTTCAGTAGTGCATCTGTTATGACGTAGAGTGGGTTAGATGATACGTAATGAACTAGTAAATGGTAGAAAGTAATTTTACATTTTCCGTGGAAACTTTCCTTATAGTATTTTGGTAGTATCACGGGTGCGGTACAATGTTCGATGGAAGTGCCATTTGCGGCACCGTGTCTGGATGTTTCAGCTAAGCAGAGATGGGATCGATGTACGAATTATTAGAGCCGTTAGATTTTCGGTGGGTGAGTTTTTTACAAAAGGCGGGAAAATTCGATAGTTATCATGAGCCTGCCTATTCGTCCCTTTGCGGGGAATATGAGGGGGGCGAGCCATTTGCCCTTTGGGGAAAAGAGGACGGCGGTTATGAAATGCTGGTGCCCTTGCTTTTTAAGCGAATCCCTGTTCCGCTTGTAGGGAAAAGAAGAAACAATCAAGTAGTCGAATGGTGGGATGCTTCTTCACCCTACGGGTTTCCCGGTCCGTTGATGATTTATCCAGAAGGAGCCTCCTCCGGGGACTGTGCCGCAGCTTGGATAAAATTTCAGTCAGGGGGGCGGGATTTTCTTCGAGCAAGAGGAGTCGTTTCCTTGTTTGTACGACTGCACCCCACTTTAAATCCTCTTTCGTCATTTCCGGTCGCTTATGGGGCTCTTTCCGAGCCTTCCCAAACTGTGTATGTGGATTTAACGTCTTCGTTGGAAGATATTCACTCCCAAATGGCAAAATCGCACAGAGCAGGAGTCAGAAAGCTCCAGCAAATGGGATTTAAAGCGATTGTCAACGACGTAAGCTTATTACCTGATTTTGTTCGTCTTTATCACAAAACCATGGCTCGATTGGAGGCATCCGAGAATTACTACTTTAGTATCTCATACTTTGAGAGCTTGCATCAGGCGTTTGGAGATCGCCTTTCTTTGGTAATGATATGCTCTCCCGAGGGCGAGATGGCGGCGGGTGGATTGTTTCTTGAGGCGGGGGAATTTGTGCAGTTCCATTTGTCGGCCGCAGCTGAAGAATACAGATCGTTGGCCCCCGGGAAGCTCACCTCGGTTGCTGGCTTTGAATTTTTTAAATCAAGAGGGCGCAAGATTTTCCACTTTGGTGGTGGTTTTGGTGGACGTATGGATTCGTTGTTTACCTATAAGTCGCGCTTTTCGCCTCTTAGAGGTAATTTTCAGGTTTGGAAGGCGATAATTAACGACGAGGTATATTTTGACTGCGCCGGCACTTCCCCCGATTGCGATCCAGCCTTTTACGAGGGATTTTTCCCACACTATCGACGAGTAATCCCGAATCAGTCATGATCCCTATTTTGTTCTATTACTCTCGTTCTTACGTCGCTAAAAATTTCATTTAAAGTTCAGCATGTTAGGATATTCTTTATTGAATCAAGCTTGGCCCCCACGCACAAAGATCATTCTTCTTTCGGGAGTCATTTTTACGTCTTTGGTAGGGTGGTCAAAGTTCGCGAGTCCCCAAGGGCTCGAAGAGGTGAGTAAGGCCTTTGCATGCGCCGAGAAGAGTAGTGAGCAGGAAGGTAAGGTGATCCTTGGGAATGTAGAGAAGGCTTATGGCGCCGTAAAAGCTCTGAAGGCAAAGTTTCAGCAGGTTTCCTATTTGGCTTCGCTCGATGAACGGGAGCGTTCTGAGGGGAGCATGCATTTTAGGGCCGCCCAGGACCAAGAACACGGTGTGGGAATGCGCTGGGACTACCTTAAGCCCGAGCCACAAACCTTTCTGATAAAGGGTTCGACAGTCTGGTTTTACCAGGCTCTTGATAAGCAAGTGATAATTGATAACGTGAGCAAGTTGTTGCTGTCCGATGCGCCAGTCGCATTTCTTTTGGGTGTGGCGAAACTGCACGAATCATTCAAGCTTACGGGAAGTTGTAAGACTTCTCGCGGGGTAGCACTTACGTTAAAGGATTCGCGCGAGGAGAAGCAGGGGCAACTTGATTATTTCACGTTGCTAGTAGATCCGGAGACCTGGCTTCCGATCGGTGCGGAGGTAATAGATCTTAGTTCAAATAAAACTACAATATTGTTTGACAAACTCGAGGTGAACGGTACAATTTCCGCTGAAAGCTTTAAGCCCTCTTGGCCACGTACGGTTGATGTGATCGATCGTAGGTAGTACCTTGTCTCCTTTTGGGCTCTGTCTCCTTTTGGGCTCTGTCTCCTTATATCTTATATAAGGTATAGAGGGGGTCAAATTCGTCAAACGATTGCTCACATTCGACTTCAACCATGTACCTTTGTTCTTACGTCGAACTCAGGTTTTTAATTTTTTTCGTCTTTTTTGAATATAAGTGCTCCCAGATCTGAGTAGTTACTTTCCGAGAAAGCCGTTTTTTCAAATGACCCGGCCTTCATTATCCATCAGCCCTAACTAGCGGAAGGGGTGTAGAAATAATCAGGGCCGAGTAGTTACGCCTATATTTTTTGATCGCTCTTATGAAGAATTCTAATTCTGGCAACATCGCTCGGTCGGGTTCCCTATCTATTATAAACGACTCTACGCTTGGTGCGAACGAGTCAGCTTGCGGCACAGAAGTCATTGCATCGGAACTCCGGGGAATGGAAGGGGGGCAGGGTGTTGACCCTTCAAAATTCATTGGTCGCGCCGCATTGATAACACTTGGATGTGCAAAAAACCAGGTCGACTCGGAGGTAATGCTCGGAGTCCTCGAATCCACGGGATTCGAGATTGTTCAGGCACTAGAAGAAGCTGATGTGATTGTAGTGAACACCTGCGGCTTTTTGGAGAGTGCCGTCAAGGAGAGTATCGATGCAATCTTCGAAGCGAGTGAGTTTAAGAAGAACGGTCGACTGAGAAAGCTTTTTGTGGCCGGGTGCATGGTGGAACGGTATCGTGATCAGATATCAGCCTTGCTTCCGGAAGTGGACGGATTCCTCGGGATTGATGATGTGCTTAAAGTAGGTGAATTCGCTGGTGGTGCTATTGAAGAGTTTGCGCGAGAGGTTGGGCGTCCATACTTCCTCTATGACGACACGATGCCCCGAAGAATGTCTACTCAGTCGCATACGGCCTATGTGAAGATCTCAGAGGGGTGCAATCGCCCGTGTACGTTTTGTATTATCCCTCGGATCAGGGGAAAAATGCGTAGTCGTCAGCCTGAGAGCATTATCAGAGAGGTTGAAAATTTGGTTGCCTCTGGAGTGAGAGAGATTAATCTGGTAGGTCAGGATCTCACGGCCTATGGTGAGGATCTTTTGCAACCGGTCCCCCTTGCGAACCTTCTACATCAGCTGCAGGAAGTAGAAGGACTAGAATGGATTCGATTGCTTTATGCATATCCGTTAGGGGTTACTTCAGAGCTGCTCGCAGCTATCCGTGATTTATCGAAAGTGTGCAAGTATCTCGATATTCCGCTGCAACATTCTGCAGAGGGAGTACTCAAGGCCATGCATAGGCCACTTGGCAAGTGCGCGCCGCGACGGTTGGTAGAAAAGATTCGCACTGAGGCGCCTGAAGTTTCTATCCGGACGACCTTTATAGTCGGATTTCCCGGTGAAACTGAGGAAGACGTAGCGGACCTTGAGGCGTTTATCAAAGAAGGACACTTTTCAAGTGTTGGCATATTCACCTACTCCCCAGAACAGGGCACTCCTTCATTTGAACTTCCTGGGCAGATTGACGAGGAGGAAAAAGAGGCTCGGAGGGGTCGTTTAATGGAAGCGCAGGCTGAAGTGATTACCGAGAATCTTACATCGTTTGTGGGAAAGACCATTCCGCTTCTCCTTGAAGGCAACCACGAGGACACAGACCTTCTTCTTCAGGGGCGCGCATCATTTCAGGCTCCAGAAGTTGACGGTGTGGTAATAGTTAACGATATCGTCGAGGGAATTGAGCCAGAACTTGGGCGATTCTACCGAGTCAAGATTAGCGAGGTGGCGGGGTATGACCTTGTCGGCAGTATCGTCTCCTAGGGTGAGGTTGATGAGGTTGGCCAATCTCTTCGTCAAACGGCACTTTCGCTCACTGCGACGTGTAGTAACACGTCTCGTTTGCTCAAGTGCCGCTTTCCT
>JBIIDM010000064.1:0-16752 GCA_044238365.1 Bdellovibrionota bacterium
CATTCCGCCATCCGCATCCGGGTTCGTGAGGTTGGCTGAGGTCGAGGAAAGCGGTAATTTTTCGAATGAGACGTGGTACTCCACGTTGCAGTGAAAGCAATTGCAAGAGATCCGCCAACCGCTTTCCTCCGCGAGCTGCCCCTCCGTTGCGCCCCACATACCGCCATCCGCATCCGGGTTCGTGAGATTGGCTGAGGTCGAGGAAAGCGGTAATTTCTCGAATGAGACGTGGTACTCCACGTCGCAGTGAGAGCAATTGCAAGAGATCCGCTAACCGCTCTCCTCCGCGAGCTGCCCCGCCGTTGCGCCCCACATACCGCCATCCGCATCCGGGTTCGTGAGGTTGGCTGAGGTCGAGGAAAGCGGTAATTTCTCGAATGAGACGTGGTACTCCACGTCGCAGTGAGAGCAATTGCCGCTTGACGAAGAGATCAGCCAACCTCACGAACCCGGACTTAGAGACCTTCGGGGGTATCATAGCTCCACCTGAATTCTTTATAGCCATCATGGATTTCGATCTCCCCCGTAAAAGGGTTAGTAACGAGTGTAACAAAGGTGCCGTTCTCAAGGACTAGGTGTATCACTGAAAATTCGGTAAACCCACGTGGTGAGAAGATTATGTATGGCTTCTCGCCGGTCTCGGGCGTAATTTTTCCTCTGGGTGTTACTATATCGGCAAACCCACCCGTACCGGGCATTAGCCGCTCCTGGGCGAGGGAGGGAAAGTCGGGTGGTATCATAAACGACTGTGCATTACCCAGGGGAGGGTTGAGAAACTCTGCCAGTTCCATAGTAAGAATTCCCACGCCGGTAGCTGGAACGGCACTGCTTTGCTGGTCTTCTGGTTGCAGCAACCCGACGTGCCAGCTTTTCCTTACAAGATCAAACTCTATCTGGTAAAACTGTTGACTGCTCAGCGCCTCGGCGTGGAGAAATTCGAGTGTTTGGGCAAGATTAGTAATGAACTGACTTTCGCGGTAGCGGTTCAAGAGGCCGAAGCCGCTGGAGACGCTCCCCGCGAGTAGAGCCATTAGGACCATGACAATGACTATTTCGAGAAGCGTGAAGCCGCCCTGCTTAGCAAGGGCAAAACTCCCTCTTGAGTTTAAAATACCTGAAGGTCTTCCAGATCGTTTTAAAGATCTTTTTTCTGAATTGGGGGTACGTATTTCCAGGGTAGTGCCAGTAATTACGTATCGGCCTGAGTGTTCGCTAAAGGCCGACCTGTTTCCTGCAAGCGTGCGCAAAACCTCTTCCATGACCGGTCGGTTTGGCGATCGTTCGACGAAAACAGAATCTTGCTTCACACTTATGGTCCTTCAAGAGTAATGTCCGAGTTGACGGTCTCGCCGCCTGGAGATTTGTCAGCGCCTAAACTCCGAATCTCATATCGCGACCCGTTGTTTTTCAGGACATATTGGAAGGGAGTTCCCCAGGGGTCGTTAAGGTCCTTTTGGGCCAGACTGGGAGCGCACGCCGGTCCCGTTACCTGATCGCAGGTGACGAGCGAAGTTAAGGCGGGGGGGAACTGGTTATACTCTATTCGGAAAAGGTCAATCTTGGCTTTGAGCTGGGTCATTTGAGTTTTGTTAAGGCTTGCCTTGGCTTTATCACCCTGGCCAAAAATCGCCCCCACCAAGAACGACATCAGGATCCCAAGGATTACAACAACCATGATGATCTCAAGCATCGTGAAGCCACGTTGAGCTCTTCGGCGGGCGCTGTATTGAGAGGCATGTTGCGGCTTGTGATTCATTAAGCAGTTCAGATTAAGCATGTGTACCTTTAAAGAGCTATTTTATCCATCAGGTCAAACATTGGCATCAGTACAGAGATTACAATACAAAGCACCAGTGTTCCAAGTCCAACTATCATCAAGGGTCCTATGAGCGTGGTCAGACCAGTGATCGCGCTACTCACTTCGTTTTTGTACGACTTACCGGCCTTTTGCAGCATACTCTCAAGTCGTCCGCTTTTCTCTCCCACTGCTACCATCTGGCAGAAAAGGTGTGGAAATAAACCTGTTCTACCAAATTCTTTCGCTAAAGACCGACCTTCCCGAACGCCGTCTCGCGCGTCTTCAATTGCCTTTATGACGTGGACGTTGCCCATCAGACTTTTCACAATATCCAGGGCGGTAAGTAGCTCTACCCCACTTGCCAATAATGTTGATAACGTGGCGGACACCCGGGCAGTGTAAATTTTCCGGTAGACCGGAGAAAAAATCGGAATTTGTAGAAGTTGCCGGTCGATTTTCTTCCTCCACTCTGGGTTCCGATACGCGGACACCATACCCAGTACAGCCAGCGCCAAGAGACCGATTATAACGTACCAGCCATGAGTAAGGATATCGGAAAAAGTAATCATTATTCTTGTCGGTAGAGGGAGAATGGCCCCTTCTTTCTGGAAAATTGACACAATAGTGGGCACTACAAAGGTAACTAAACCCACAACAACAAGTATGCAGATTACAAACATCATTATCGGATAAAACAGAGAGTTCTGAATTTTCCGTTTAAGTTCCAACTGGGATTCAAAGTGCTCGCTTAGATTTTCCAAAACAGAGTCGAGCTGTCCCGATGCTTCTCCAGAGGCTACGAGGTTAATGTACAAGCGTGGGAAGCTTTCGGGGAACTTACCCAAGGCTCGGGCGAGCGATGAACCATCTTCAACCATTTCTCTGATATCAATGATGATGCGCCGAAATCGCGGATTGTCGGTTTGATCGGACAGCACCTGGAGTGCCTCAACAATGGGTATACCGGCTCCTACCAATGTTGATAGTTGGCGGGTTTCCTGCGCAAGACGAGCAGTTGTGATTTTTTTGGAGACAAAGCCATTTAAAATATTTGACGATTCTTGTTTGTTTTTTGCCGAGGTAACCTCTTTAAGGGTAGTGGGGTAGATTGCCAGACTTTTAAGTTTAGATCTGGCGCCCCGTACTGAGTCGGCGTCGAGGGTGCCCTTGGTCTTTTTGCCGTTCTGAAATATTCCCTGGTATTCGTATACTGGCATATGGTGTTCCTACGCCCTTTTAAGCATCCTGGTGGGTTGCGAGTAATACTTCACTAACCGATGTTTTTCCTGCAAGCACTTTCAAAGCGCCATCATGTCGAAGTGAGGTAAACCCGGACTTAATAGCAGCATTCCGAATTAAGGATGCATCCCCTCGCTGGAGGATAGCGCCGCGCACTACTTCATCCACGAGCAGTAATTCGTGTATTCCGAAGCGGTTTGTATAGCCGGTACCCTGGCACATAAAACATCCTCCGGGGCATCCGCGATATACTAACTTTCCAACACCGGTATCCCTGGGGATCCCTAGTTCGATACACTCCTCGGCAGTTAACTCATATGATTCACGACAATTTGCGCAAAGAAGCCGAACGAGGCGCTGGGCCAGTACGGCCATGAGGCTTGAGGAGATCAGGAAGGGTTCGATATTCATATCGGTCAATCGAGTTATAGCTCCTGGAGAATCGTTCGTGTGCAGTGTTGAAAATACAAGATGGCCGGTTAGTGAAGCCTGGATTGCAATCTCGGCAGTTTCTGTATCACGAATTTCTCCGACCATCACAACATCGGGATCCTGACGCAGGATAGCCCGTAATCCGGACGCGAAGGTGAAATCAATTTTGGGATTTACCTGCATCTGCCCTATGCCATCAAGCTGGTACTCGATCGGATCTTCAACAGTGAGAATATTTAGATCCGGTTTATTAATATACGAAAGACAGGAGTATAGTGTCGTTGTTTTTCCTGAACCTGTTGGTCCGGTAACGAGTACGATGCCGTTCGGTTTTTTAATTAGCCTTTTTATTTGGGTGAGGTGATAATCGCTAAATTCGAGTTGCTCAAGATCTAAAACCCGGGCGCTTTTATCAAGAAGACGCATTACAACCCGTTCGCCAAATTGGGTTGGGACTGTTGATACCCGGATATCAACAGCCCGCCCTGCGATCTTAAGTCCGATGCGGCCGTCCTGGGGGAGTCGTTTTTCAGCAATGTTTAGCCCTGACATAACCTTGATTCTGGAGATGATGGCCGCCTGAAGAGACTTTCCTTTCGAGTCCACGTCGTAGAGGACTCCATCGATTCTAAATCGTACATTAAGTTTCGTTTCGTACGGTTCAATATGGACATCTGAAGCCCGTTCTGAACTTGCTTTAAATATAATTGTGTTTACGTAGCGGATGATAGGGGCGTCGTCATCTTCTGCATCGGTTACATCAATCTTTAAATTCTTTTCGCCGTACTCTCCTAAATCATCGCCAGCGGTTGCGTCAGTATCGAAAGAACGGGAACGGTCTGACATTAGATTGGTTCTAATGGTGTTTATAACCCGTTGTAACTCCTCGGGGCTGGTGACGACTAGCTCAATGTCGCATTTGTAGCAAAGTGCTAGCTGTCGGGGGGCCTCTATGTTGAGTGGGTCAGTCGTTGCCACAATGAGTTTTTGCCCTTCCATGCGAAGCGGAATCAAATTATTTTGGCGAGCCCAGGATCCGGATATTCTGTCAAAATCTCCCTGGGCAGGTGTGCGGGGGGGATCGGGTTCCCCTAAGTTCGGGATGAATGGTAGTCCGATCTCCTGGGCTAGGATTTTAAGGGCGTTTGTTGATGGGTCAAGTTCGTTTGGCATATTCGCAGACACGGTTCCACCCCCCCTGACTCCTTCGTCAAATTTCTCCAAGTTGGCCGGGCCAAACTTCATGTTTGAGTTTTGAGGGTTATTCATCGTGAGGTTAGCCATGGCCCATTCCCCAAATTGGAAATTTCATATGATGAAAGCGAGTAGGGATCCAATTGATCTTCCTTGAATACGGTACGAGCCTCTTTTTCCGAATCAAATGATGCAATCTTTTCAACTGGAATCCTTTTATCGCCAATCAGGTAAACATACTGTTTATTGGCTGAAAAAAAGCCTTGCGAGGTTGGGTCATCAAGCTGAATCAGGGCGAGCCCATGATTATTGACTGGGAAGGGGAGTGAAGAGAGAATCGCCGATGGTGCCTGTACTTTCATGACGATGTAGCGGGCTGCGGTATTCGGTCGAGATTTGGATTGGGAGGTGATCATTGCGTCGACGTCTGCTTCAATAGGAGCATCCTCTTCAAGCTGACTTAAGTTGTAAGCTGCTCCTCGGCGTTTTGAAGTTGTTTCGCCAGATTCAACAGCCAGCGATGCTCTGCTTTGCGCAATGTCGGATTTCGAGGGAACAATTGGCTCGGGTACTGGCAATTCGTTTCTGCTCACCTCGGCAACCTTATGTAACGAGTCTCTACTGAGGACGTCTTCTCGGTTTGGTTCGACCTTTTGACGATCAATTTCGGATCGAAGTTCATCTCGCTTGTGAATACTTTCGTCTCGGGCATCGTACTGATCATGAATAATGTGTGGCGTTATGAAGGTCAGAAGATTTGTCCGTGATCGGTCTTCCGAATTTCGTCCAAATGCGTCTCCAATGATTGGTATGTCCTTCAACAAAGGAACACCTGAGTCAGAATCTGAGTTCTTGTCGCTAATTAGACCGCCGATCGCGATCATTTGACTGTCTTTGACCACTATCGTGGTTTGGCTACTTCGAACCGTTGTTGTTGGCCCCAGCGTCGTATCCGCTGATGGGATGACAGCTGATACATCGGTATAGACGCGAAGTGTGACGTAGTCATTGGAGTTAATTTGTGGCGTCAGACGCAGTGTAATACCAACATCCTGCCGGTCGATCTGATTGAAGGTATTGTTTAAGTTTGTTTGATTTGTTCCTGTACTGGCGAGGAAAGGCACGTTTTGGCCAACAACAATTTGCGCTTCTTCATTGTCAGTTCCCAAAAGAGTCGGAGACGACAAAACATTTACCTTCGAATTTTTCTGTGCGGCATTCAGGATAATAGTTTGGGTCGGAATAGATCCTCCACCCGGAAGTTTCAGCGATCCAGCGCTTGCAGCTGCAACCGAGAAGCCCGAGAGTTTGCTTGGATCTGAAAGTAGCCCCTGAAGTCCCTGAGCACCGCCAAAGTTGCTTGCGGCAAATCCGGCACCATCGGCGCCACCGGTTGAACTTAACCAGTCCACCCCTTTCTGTGTTGCTTCATCAACTGAGACTTCCAGGATCACGGCTTCGACCAGTACCTGTCGTCGTTTGATATCCAGTTCCTTCAGGAGTATTAGTATTTTCTGGTAGGCCCCCTCGCTTGCAAAGATAACCAAGGAGTTTGTTGCTGGGTCAGAGGTAATGCTGGTATTTTGATCAATTTGTACGGAGGTTGAAGATGCTTGTGGAGCGACTCCTTGTCCGAAGCTGCCTCCCCCTCGTCCCTGGCCACCTCCTCCCATTCGTCCGAGCCCGCCGCCCGCCGTTCCTCCGGCGCCGCCGCCGAACGCCGAGCTTGCGCCTCCCAAGGTCGAACCGGCGCCGCCAAGGCCAGACTGGCCTTGGCCACCCCCGCTGGAGGATTTTCCTGAGGCCGATCCTGAAAGGACCTGTGCAAGAGCGGTGGCGTTCGCATGCTGGCAGCGGTACACGTAGAACTTTGATCCCGAACGATCAACTTCACTGTCAAGTTCTGAAGCAAGCGCCTTGATGCGAGCTGTAGTTTCCAGGTCAGCGACAACAATGATTGAATTTGTTCGTTCGTCGGCTATTAATTTGGGTTCGCGACGTTGTTGACCGCCGTTCGCAGTACCAGAGGCATCAGACGGGTTTCCCGGCATTCCAGGCATCTGCCCAGGTGGCGCGTTTATGCGCATTGCGTTAGGGGCTCGATTTCCTCCTTGCCCACTTGTGTCTGCGCTGTCGTTAAGAACTGCGGTGAGTTTTTCAGCGAGGTCCGCGGCTACCGCGTGGCGTACTGGTATGATAGTCATTTCCCGATCCGCCGCGGGAATATCGAGCTCTTTTATCAAGTCTACAAGCCTTTCAATATTGGTATCGTAGTCCACCAAGACCAACGAGTTATTGGCGGGATACACCTGTACCATGCCCTCGGGACTGATCATTTGGTTGATCAAAGGTTGCACGTCATTGGCAGCAACATAGGTGAGGCTCACTAAAGTGGTAACAACGGATCCAGTTGTTGGGGTGCGCGCATCGCTGCCACGCATTGGAACCGTTGATTTTCTCGCATCCTTTGCTGGAATTACTTTCCAAAGATTCGCGGAAATGGGGACAGTCGTAAAGCCTTTTAGGGCCAGAATCGAGTCGAGAATTTTCATCTCAGTTTCTTTGGGGATCTCCCCCGGAAGATAGACGGTGACGGTGCCCCGTACCTTTTCATCAAGTATAAAATTACGCTTCGTTCGTTTGCTGAATATGCGAATAATTGTCGATATATCAGCATTTTTTAGGGTGATCTCTTTTAAGTCGCTTGGGTCGGGATCTTCAGTAGAAATACTTCCGGGACTCTCTTGGATAGCGATTGTGAACGAGGCCTCCGCTTCGCCTTCTCCTACGGATTGAGCGAACAAGGGGCTTTCTCCTGCCAGCAGGAGCGATAGTCCGATTACGGCATAAATGATGGAGGAGCAGGTGCTCTTTGAACTCATAATTTCCTTGACACTAACGACGTTCATACGTGATGGCCTTTTCTGCACGGTTTCTCACCAATCGTAATGAGAGGGTTCGAGCGCTTTTGAACTCTTCAAAGAGTTCAAGTGCCTTTCCATCATCGTTAAGATCTGTGCCATTTATACTCTTAATAATATCTCCATTGACTAACCCGATCTTTTCGAAGAAGCTTCCCGATCGAATGGCAAAGATCCTCCGACCGTCGCGTTGTCCGTTAGAAAAGTACGGGACGGTCCGTGCTTGTGTTAACAAAAGTGGCAGATTGTTGAGGGCTTCCTGGACTTCACTTTCAGAAACGACCACAGTTTCAGCCGTACTGTCAATTGCTCCGACCGGGCTTGATGATGTTTCGCCTTCCTCGAGAAATAGTTGCTCAAGTCTGCCGTCTTTGTTTAGGGTTACACTGTTTGCAGTTATTTCAACCAAATCTCCGCCGTCAAATACCGCGTCTCCCTTAAGAAAGACATCCTGATCACCCTTTGTCTTATTTTGGAGAATGGCGTACGAATCTCGCGAGTTTGAGAGAAATGTTCCGATTAGCAATAACGTATTTGACGCGGTGGTGGTAGCTGGTTTCAGCGGTGCGGTCGTCTTAATGGGGTCCGGGGGTTCTAAGTGTCCGAATAATTTGGTCTGACTTACATAACGAGCAGCTGCTTTGGCTGAAATTGATGATGACGAAAGTGTAAGCGGGGTTGAGGGGGGCGTTGGCTCATGGGCTTGGAGGGCGAGTTTGTCACCTTGTAGGACGATAAACTCACCGTAAAAGATTACCACGCAGGCGTACAATGCTACCAGGCTTACGAGCCCTACTACGCACATTCTTGAATATGCCGCGAGTGCTTCGATATGAACGCGTTTGATTTTAAACTTTGGTTTTGTAGGCATACTAAATAAAAGCCAACGCCGGAAACTCGAGCACCTGTTAGGTTTGCGACCTTAGGGCGATCCTCAAAAAACTGCAGCAAGGCAAAACCGCCTTATGTGTAAACGTTATTGGAAAACGGAATGACGCGATTCTATCAGAATCAGCCGGATTTTACGAGAGGTATTGTGTTTCACGAACCCTCGCCTTGCCGGTTTACTGGGGGGGCTCTCTTCGCCAAGTGGCAAATTCTCTCATGGCGGTGTTTGTATGGCGGGTAAAAGCAGATCTCGAAGGGCGATAACAGAGTTCCACCCCTTGACATCATTCGCCCTGAGCGACTTTTGTGAGTGGGGCCTCGGTGATGACTGGAACGATGTCAGCTAGTGCCGTTTTAGCCAGGAGTTCACCGAGGCCAATACTTTCGGATATCGAGCGATCTTCAGGATAGTAGTACGACGTATCTGCCATATAGAATCCGCCAATCGACGTTCTTATAGGCGGCAGTTTTTCAAAGAATTCGGGCGCACAGATTGTCTGAGCCAGATGGTAGCGGGTTGCTTTTACGTCAAGGACCCACGACTGGCGAAAATTCGGATTCAACGCTGCAAAAATCTTTAGGGTTTGATCGATCAGTTCCTCGTCTGGCGCGGAGTACGAGGGATGCGTATGTGGCAGGTAGAATGGTGCATAAACAATATGATCGCCTAGCTCCCGAAGATTGGTGTACTCGATTAATCCGGGTATCGGAATTGATGGATCGGAGATATTTGTCCAGAAGTGGGGCAGTAGGCGTTTATTCAGTTTAACCAGGATACATCGAACGCCGATGTAACTGATATCTTGAATCATCATTCGCTCAATCGCACTAAGGTCAGGTGCCATCTTCGGAACGATCGGGAGCGGAACGGTAGAAATAACCTGGTCGAATCTGTACTCCTGCCCTCCGGCGCGTACTCCGAGCACGGCGAGAGACGGTGTGGTAGTCGGTGACGATTGGAGGGGCCGAACGTTATGGCTTATGTTATTGATGCCTTCGTCGCTGGTGACACGGGCCGGATTTGCCATTGCTGTGTGCGCTGACGATTCAGATTTGTCAGTGTGATGCTGATGCTGTACCAGAATCTTCTCCACCGGCGTGGCACAGCGAATGCTTCCCCCACGACGGAGAATTTCCTCCTCCCAGGCATCAATCAATACTTGAGATCCACCGTCAAGATAGCCAAGTTCCTCCTGAAACATATTTTTACGAGATTTGCCCACCCGTCGAACTCTGCTAGCGAGCCATGCAGCCGAAAGGTTGTTGGAGTGCTCAAAAAATTTGCACTCGATGAGTTGTTGCCATAAGACGTTAAATCCCCTGATGCCACACTGCTTCTTTAGCCAAGCAACACCGTTCATTTTATCGAGCTGCCCCCAATCCTTGATCCTGCAGCATCGAAGCGCGAAGAGCCCGTATCGGATTTTACTTAGTAGGTCGAGGTGGGGGAATCTCAGTAGAGCGTCGGGGCGACCCCACTGGTAGACCCGTCCAGTTTTCGCCGCTTCCTTTCTGTAATAAAGACCCATGCTCGTGGGAACCCACTTGAGGGAATCAGCAATACGTAGTTCACGTAAGGTGTCAAAAAGTGGCTGGTCAGGTTTGCAAATAAAATGATAAAATCGTTCTATCGATACTCCGCCAAAGTCAAACGAGGCAGTCATACCGCCTAGTCGATCATCAGCCTCAAAAAGTGTTACTTGATGTCCTTCGGTCAAAAGGCGGTAAGCGGTAGCCAGACCCATTGGACCACCACCAATCACCGCGATTGAACGAGGTGTTTCCGCCTGTGTTGAATCCGCCTGCGTTGAACCCCTTTGAGTGCGGTGATGGTCGAGACTCGAGTTGGATTCAAGGCCGTCTCTGTCAGCGTCATGTGCCAAATTACTTGCGGCAGAGTCCTGGGAATTATCCAGAGAAGGCTTTAAATTTCGCATAGAGAGTTCTATCTTAGACCGTGATCGTAGTGATTTGTTGGGAGAGTGTAGTATAAAGAGGTCTTAGGTGGCAAATGCTCCCGCGGTCGGTGTGACTCCGAGTGTGCTGGCACGCGTTGGCGGCGGGAGAGTTTATAAGGCATGAGTGAAATGGATCGTTCTTCTCGGATTGTGATTACTGGTGGTGCGGGGCTGGTGGGGCATAACCTCGTGAATGAGATGCTTCATCAGGGGTTTGAAAATATTGTGGTGCTTGATAAGCATGCCGGCAATCTTGCGATTCTGGGCAATTTGTTTCCTCAGGTCAGAACGGTGGTTTGCGATCTTGCCGAGGATGGTGCCTGGGAAGCCGAGTTAAGCAATTGTTCCTGTGTTGTGCAGCTTCACGCGCAGATTTGTTCAAAGCAGAGCACCGAGTTTGTAAAGAACAACGTTGAGGCTACTGGCGTTTTTCTGCGCGTAGCACAAAGGGTCGGTGTTCCCTATATAGTGCATGCCAGTTCTAGTGTTGTAAATTCAGTGGCAGATGATGATTATACACGCACGAAGCGTGCACAGGAGGAACTTGTTAAAGCACAGTTGATCCCTTATACCATTCTTCGACCTACATTGATGTTCGGCTGGTTTGATCCGAAGCACTTGGGGTGGTTGTCGCGTTTTATGGAGAAGGTTCCGGTATTTCCTATTCCGGGGGACGGAAGGTTTATGCGGCAGCCTTTATACAATCGGGATTTTTGTAGGGTTATTATCCGTTGTATCGAGCTTCAGCCGCGTAATCAGGCTTTTGATTTGGTAGGGGACACTCGTATCGATTATATCGACATAATCAAGACCATCAGAAGAGTAAAGAAGCTAAAAACGGTGATAGTGAACATACCCATGAGTTTATTTATCGGGTTACTTCGGATGTATTCCCTTGTGAGCAGCAAGCCACCGTTTACGGCAGATCAGTTGAAAGCTTTGTCCGCTGGTGATGAATTCACTGGTGTCGATCTAAAGAGTACCTTTGGTGTCACTCCGACCGATTTTTACGCAGCCATGGAGGAGACTTTTTTGCATCCTCTCTACAAGGATATTATCCTTTCCCGGTAGCGTAGCTGCCCGGAATTTTCCCAATCTCTTCGTCAAACGCTTGATTTGTCTCACTGCGGCGTGGAGTACCACGCCTCATTCGAAAAACAAACGTTTTCCTCGACCTTGGAAAAATTCCGGGCAGCTACACATGGCGCCCGGGATGTTTTGATACCGCAGCTGCTCGAGATGTCGTTTGTCCGCTTGTTGAGTACCCGTTCACCAGCCTGCCTAAAACAGTAGAAGTCCTCGTTCATCAGGTTGTTCAAGGTCGAGGAAAAAGTCTTTTTTGCGGATGAGAGGTACTACTGTACCTCGCAAGGAGCAAAATAAGGCTTTTGACGAAGAGATTGGACAACCTGGTGAACGAGGACCTTGTTGATTACGTCGAATTCAGGTTAAGGGTTCGGATCAGCGGGTGATTGGGGGGCGCGCGAGGGTGTGTATTATTGGTGCATTGTTTTGGGTAAGCAGGGTCTGCATTTCGTGGACTGAGGCAAGAGTTGACTGCTCTTCAAGATGGGTGCTGTTCATACGGGCGCGAAGGGCGGTGGAGAGATCCAGGTTATCGTAAAAGCCGATTATCTTGTCCCGGTGGGCCCTCAATTCGTCCTCAGTTGAGATAAAGTGTTCGAGTGCTAGGCGGCTATAGCCTGAGGTTGGATATTGATGAATCAGTTTTGAGAAAAGTTCCTGGGCGCGATAAAGGCCGGATGGATCACGACCGGCGCCCGGATTTGAAATCTGTAGTGCCTGTCCAGCGTTAAAGAGGGCATAGGGAACTAGTGAGGATGCTGGGTGCGCATCAACAAAGGTAGTATATTCGTTTACGGCTGTTTCATACTCGCCCGTGTACAGGCTACAGTCAGCGAGTTTAAGTTCAATATATTCTCTATAGGCTGATGAGGGATCTACTTGACGGACAGCTTCGAATTTTGCTCTCGCAAGTGTGTACAGTTCTCGAGAGAAATAGTCCTGGGCTTTCTCTAACGCTCGGACCACTCGGAGCGTCTGGGGACCATTCTGGTTTTCTTCATCGATTTTCACGCCGTCTTTGCGGCTCAGCTCTTCAAGCTCCTTGTATTCTTCCGGTTTCTCATTCTCAGCGCTGGCGGATTCTGTCTCATCCGTGTCGGTTCCTTCCGATGTGGAGTCGAGATCCTCTAACGTTGAATCTGTGGAGGATTCGTCCGTAGCCGAGCCAAATGGCCAGAGGCTCGTAACCTCTGTTGCTGCTGATCCCATGGTTGTGCAGGAGCTGAGTAGTAACGAAGAGAGTATCAGGAGACCTCTGAGGCGCGAAAAAAATCCGTGTATTGAAGGCAATACGTCAGTCATATAAAGTCTCTTCGTGAAAAATTCGCCGCGTGCATTGGAATTGGTATAGTCGTAGGCGATATTCTAAAAGACGCCGATATCCTAAAATACGCATAGTGTTCACCAGCCTCGCGATAACCGTAGTAGTACTCGTCATCAGGTCATTCAAGGTAGAGGACAAAGGCATTTTGCGGGTGACGAGTTGCAAGGTGACTAACTCTCAAGGAGCAGAAAAGACCTTTAATGAAGAGACTTGGACAACTTGGTGACGCATATGCTAAAAAACTACGCTACCGGATCAATTGGAGGCGTTGGTGGATGCGGATTACTATGCGGCTTTAATTTAACTATTTTTCGCTTTCCCTTTCCGCCGGGAACAACATGCAACTTGGATCGATTTGCTCCGTCCGGCATAAGTTCTCGTAGAATTTCATCACAAAGCTTTGACGCGATATCATTGTTTGAACGGCGCTCTAATTCAGCAAAACGCTTTCCCCCATCAGATTTTGAAGACTTTTTATCCGTCTGGAACAATCCCAGAGATCCTATACTCTGCGGGAGTTTAGGACTTCCTGTTTCATCGAAGTCCTTGATATCTCCAAGGTCACTTACATTCCAGACCGTTCGTGACTCAACAAATTCTTGGGCAACGGTAAGGAAGGCTCTTAAGAGTGCGTTTCGCTCTGGCGATTCCAATTTCGAGAGTTCATCCAAAAGAGCAACCGCATTCTCGCCCCCGGATTCATCCATCAGGGATTCAAGCTGGGCAGCAAGTGCTTTTAATGAAAGTGAAAATAGTCCAATACTCATCGGTTTACTCTTCGTTTTTTCGGTTCTTAACGTTGCTCAGTACAGCATATAGAGCGATGCTCAAATCCTGCGGCATAATAACTTTATTTGCGCTCCATAGCAAAATGTAAACGGCGATCTGAGGGATGTTCCTAGGGGTGGGCGGAGAAGTATTGGAATAACAAGTAGTTAAGGGTGATTTTTTCTAAAGATAGTGTAAAGGAAGTGTGTTTAGTCGGATGTGTTTGGGTGGGGTGGGAGCGGTTATATTAGGTGGGTTCATTAAGCGTTCGGATGTTACAAGCTCGGGCAAGTTCTTCATAACGTTAGTAGTGTTAACGAGGTTATCACATGGAGTTTTTACCGGTTAAAGGGACAAAGTGCGGAATTGAGGTATTTGTTGGTCTTTCCTCCCAATTGGCCCAATTGGGAAATACTAATGGCAGCAAGGTTCTTCGCGTTATCTTAAACGGAGCTGTCTACCGTTACGATTATCAAACTCCCGACGGATTCGCGATCGGTTCGTATGATTTAGGTAAGCGCATCCAAACAGGCTTTGAGAGTGGGGCAAAACTGGAATTTTATCCTCCTGCCAGGACGCCTTGTGACAGGAACCAGCCCGAGTTTACAAGTCGACTGGACGCGGTCGAACTAATTTGCAACGGCAAATTAATCCTGGTAGATCCCAAAAATCTCCCCTTCACAAAAACTTGGCAATAGGTTCTTCCGTCCAATAGTGTGCCAACCCCGTTTAACCCCACACTATTGGACCATCCTTAAAACCGTAGTCCGCGCCCCTGCGCCCCGCAAAAGCCTACATTATGCTTAACCGATGGGTCTCCACTCTCCTCGACTCTCCCCGAGCGATACTCCCAAGGACAGTCCGCACTATATTTTCCTTGGTACATCCATGCTCTTCAAGTTGTTCTTTCTGAGAACCGTGGCCAATAAATGAGTCTCGCAGTCCAATGCGCTTTATCTGACCTTGGAGCAGGAGATTTTTCTCTTCAACGAGTTCCAGCACCGCACCACCAAAGCCACCAGCAAGAGCGTGCTCCTCAACCGTACAGATGGCTCTGTAGCGCGGTAGTTCTTGGCACAGAGTGTCACTATCAAGTGGTTTGATGAAGCGCGCATCAATGACGGTCGTCGAAAGGGTATGTTCACGTTCTAATATATCACTCGCTTCAAGGCAGGTATGGACCATAGTCCCTACACCGATTAGTAATACATCGCTCCCCTCACGAACAATCCGAGAACGACCACGCTCGATGATGTTCGCTTCTGGCTTTTGTGGAACACCAGTTGCATGACCTCGGGGGTATCGAATTCCGACCGGGCAGTTATAGGTAATACTCGCTAGGATCATTGCTCTCAACTCGTGTTCATCGGATGGTGCCATCAACACTATGTTGGGAATGCATCGCAGAAAGGAAATGTCGAACTGTCCTTGGTGGGTTTCTCCGTCATTACCAACGACCCCGGCTCGATCCATGGCAAAGACCACTGGGAGGTTTTGGATGCAGACATCGTGTAATAGTTGGTCGTATCCACGTTGCAGAAAGGTCGAGTAGATTGCACAAATCGGCGTATAGCCCTCACAGGCGAGGCCCGCGCAGAAAGTGACTGCGTGTTGTTCGCAGATTCCTACATCATAAAAGGCTGATGGATGCTCTCTTCTCACGAGATCCAGACCTGTACCTTCAGCCATGGCAGCGGTAACTGCCACGATAGAGGGTTTTTCCTTTACAAGTTCAAGTACGGTTTCAGCAAACACCTGGGTATAGGTGGGCGGTAAGGCAATTGGGTGGATTGATTTTAGAAACTCACCCTTGTCGGGATCAAATGGCCGAACAGCGTGCCACTTGATAGGGTCTTCTTCAGCATGAGAATAGCCCGCACCTTTGGCTGTTCTGACATGTACCAGCACTGGAACTTCTTGATCCCTGGCGTGTATAAGTGCGTCGATCAAGTCAGGGACACTATGTCCGTTAATGGGCCCGATATACCGAAAGCGAAAGGATTCAAACAGCGTCGCCGCTCCGGAAAAGAAGCCTTGCGCCGCGGTTTGAGCACGATCAAACATCTTATAGACGGTTTCCGGTACGTATCCCTTGTGATAGAGCGACTTAATCTGACTGCGGGCAAGAACCGTTGGCTTGGAGGTCAAGGCTCGGGAAAATAGCCAGCGGTGAGCCCCGACGTTTGGACTGATCGACATTTCGTTATCATTCAGAATCACTATAAGATTCGACAAGCCCAATTCGCCGGCATGGTTAAGAGCTTCAAAGGCCATACCGCAGGTCATTGAGCCGTCGCCAATAATAGGTACGACAAAGCGTGATGGATCACTTTGCGCGAGTGCGACAGCCATACCAACCCCGGCAGAGATGCTCGTCCCGGCGTGGCCTGCGCCAAAGCAGTCATACTCGCTTTCATCTCGCCGTAGAAATCCGGAGATACCGCCCCGCTGACGTATTGTCGCGAGCTGTGCTCGGCGTCCGGTAAGCATTTTATGTATATAGGCTTGGTGCCCGACGTCCCAGATAACTCGGTCGTGAGGGGTTTTGAAAAGGTGATGAACAACAACACTGATTTCTGCGGCACCAAGACTTGAGGCGAAGTGTCCCCCGCACATTGAAATGGTCTCAATGAGTTCTTCCCGTAACTCCTGCACTACCTGATTCACCTCATCTCTGGAGAGAGTGCGAAGGTCTTCGAGGGATGAAAGGGTATCAACAAGCTTTGTCATGGTACTTCTCTGAGTCTCCTAGAACTAAATAGTGTTACAACCTGAGTTCGATGTCCGAACAAAGATGAGTGATGGTACTTGTTTCAGATATACCGGTTTCACCTCAGAAAGTCACAAAAATGAGGGATCGGCATCTCTTTTACGGAGCAAAGTCCCCGAAGGGACAAGCAGATGCCCAGCCTAACCCGGATTATTCACGAGCCCGCACCGCCAGCGTGGCTAAGTTGCCGAAGATTTTGTCGAGAATAGGAACCTGAGTTCGACGTAAGAACAAAGGTAAATGGTCGAAATTGCTTTAGACACGAGAGGGGCGTGCAGTGATATAAAAGCGCAGGCGCTGAAGCTTGCTACGTCGAGCATTTTATATCATGAGCAACGAAGTGGATGAAGTAATTTCAGCCATTTACCGCAGTT
>JBIIDM010000228.1:0-4773 GCA_044238365.1 Bdellovibrionota bacterium
TCACCCTATGAAAGCTACAACACACTGAATTCACAGGGTGAATTCGCGATCAGCGAAGAGGGACGAAGTCCCTCTGGGCCCCCGAGCGCCGAGCGGGAATAGCTGAGCAGTTACTTGCTCTTATCGAGGATAGCATTCCATGTCTCCAGACGAGCGGCAGACTTCTTAAGTAACTCTGCGATGTCACCAACGACTTCAATCGACGTTATGGAATCTCCTTTAACGATCGAGTTAACGACGTCCTGGCCCTTAGTCACTTTTCCAAATACTGTATGATGATTATTCAGATGAGGCTGGGCAGAGTGAGTAATAAAAAACTGACTTCCGTTCGTCCCCGTGCCGGCGTTGGCCATCGAAAGTACTCCAGGTCCATCATGCTTCAGGGATGAATCAAATTCGTCCTCGAACTTGTAACCAGGGCCACCTGAACCGGTACCGGTAGGATCCCCACCCTGTATCATAAAGTTAGGAATAACGCGATGAAAAACCACCCCCTTATAAAAGCCCCTGTTTGCCAGATTGACAAAGTTAGCGACCGTAAGTGGAGTCTTCTCGGGTGTTAGATCAATAAAGATATCTCCTTTAGTTGTATGCATAACGACCGACAATGGCGCTGCACTGGCATATGATGAATTCATTAAAACTCCTAAGATACTCAGACAAATAAACATACCTCGACGAATACAGCAGGACAGAAATCGACAGCTTCCCATATTCTGGTTTCCAACTTTCATATTAATCCTGTAAATCTCGAAAACGGCATCGATACTAACATCATCTCACTGCAGAACTTACCTATATAACAATGAAAACTCAACGTAGTAGAAGAATTCTACCGCGATAGCTCAAAAAGTACTACTCATCCCCACTATTTAGGCGTAAACTCCCCCAGAACGCAAGATTAGGTATGCCTGGTTTTGCCGGCGCATTGGCCTCATTCCGATAGAGGGTAGAAACACCGCGAGAAATGCGGCCCGCTTCTGTGGCCTTCCCTGTCTTTTTGAGGGGCTTTTGGAGGGGCTTTTGGAGGCAGCGTGCTTTTGAGAGCAGCGTTCGGTATAGGATAGCTACGAACGATATTGAAACAAATTAGGGTACTGGAAAAAATTCGCACTCGTTGGAGAACACTATGAAGTCGCACGTTTCTAAATTAAAAAGATCTACGTTAAGCACGCTTTCCCATAAACGAATCAAAAGGTCATTTAGCCCGGGGCTCTTGGGTGCCACCCTCCTTCTATCCATAGGCTGGTCTGCAAAAGCTGACATTGCTGACGCGGAATTTGCCAATGCCATGAATAAATATCTTGCAACTTCAGCTGGCACCGAAGCAGTGGGAAATACTGTTGAAAAGTACATAAAAAAGCAGCAGAACGATCAGCAAAAAAAAGAACAAGAAGAAATGTTTAAAAAGGAGAACAGGGTAAATCTTGAGATCGGAACTTCACCAGTCAAAGGACCAGAAAGCGCGCCAATTACGATAATCGAATTTTCAGACTTCCAATGCCCGTATTGTTCTCGTGGACGAATGGTGGCAGAGGAACTATATGCTATGGAAAAATTTAAAGGGAAAATAAAGATAGCGTTCAAAAATTTTCCGCTTGATTTTCACCCGCAGGCCATGCCTTCGGCCGTGGCGGCCCTTGCTGCCCACAAACAGGGCAAGTTTTGGGAATTTCACGACGAACTTTTCTTAAACCAGGCTAAGCTAGGTGGGATCAAGGAAGGAGATGCACAGGCCAGCGAAGCCTATATGGTTGAGATTGCTAAAAAGTTGGGTCTCAATGTCGATAAGTTCAAAGATGACCTTAAGGCTACCGATATTCAGACCCAGATTAAGGCCGATAAAGCCGATGCTGCCAAAGCCGGTGTAAGAGGAACTCCTTTCTTTCTAGTCAATGGAGTAGCAGTTAAAGGAGCCTTGCCAATGTCTGACTTCGTGCCAATTATCGAAAGAATATTGACGGAAAAGTAAATACTAAGCGCACGATAATTAGCCGGGCTATTCAACCTCCCGAAAACAGAGAAAATACGCGTTCATCAGGTTATTCAAGGTCGAGAAAAAAGTCTTTTTTGCAGATGAAGAGGTAGTAACCTGAGTTCGATGTAAGAACTCAGGTTACTACGGTAGCTCGCAAGAAGTAAAAAAAAGGCTTTTTGACAAAGAGATTTGGACAACCTGGTGAACGCGTACCTTGATCTTATCGCCAGATACTCCCCTCAAGGCGAATAAAACGGTCATTAACACCAATTTGAGCCAAAACGTAGTTAAGAATCTTCGCGTCATCATCGAATCCGGTGAAGAAAGCAGCATCGCTGATAAGATCATCATCCAAGGTGAAATATCGTACACCACCTACTATTAAAGCCTGTTGGTCTTTACTAAACGACTGATAGTGCTCCATCAGATAGGACGCGACTGAATAAACCTCTTCCAGTCTTCGCACATTCATATTTGGACTTTTGCTACTTTGAGCGGCCATATTCTCATAGGCGTCATCAAGCTGATCGGTAAGTAGTAACGCCTCATGCTCTGAAAGCGTCTTACAGAGAGACCGAAACATGTCGGCAGCACCATCTGGGAATTTCGGCAATTTATGAATCTTTCTAAGGAACATATTCAACTCTAAGCGAGCTATTTCGCTATTATAAGGTTTTCTAATTTGGTGAGCTCATTCCGCTCTCCGAGAACTATGAACGTAGCACCGCCCTCAATCCTGGTATCTGCATGGGGATTGAACATCATCTCACCCTTATCGGAAATTACGGCTGCAACTATCACATTGCACTTTTTCCGCAGATCTACACCTCGCAAAGTACTGCCCACAAGGCCAGAATCACCAGGAATCCGGAGCTCTTCAAGGGACAAAGAAGCATTGTTTGAAGCCGCAGCCAAATCGAGAAAATTAGTTACGTAAGGCCTGATAATACCTTCAGCAATACGTTGTCCACCTAATCGATACGGGGAAAACAGACGATCTGCGCCGGCACGTTCCAAGCGCCTTTCAAACTTGTCATCTTCTGCACGGGTGACAATGAACAAGGCGCTGTTAAGCTCTCGAGAAGTGAGCACAACGTAAAGGTTATCTGACCCCTTCGGCAGTAGGCTAATTACCCTCGCTGCTCGACGAATCCCCGCTTCGATCAAAGTCTCATCATCCGTGGCGTCTCCTTCTATCACGAGGTAACCAAGCTCCCGAGCCTCTTCCGCCCGATCCCTATCACTCTCTATAATGACTAAATCAACATTAGCGATCTTTAACTCTTTCGCAGCAATGCGGGCAATGCGGCCAAATCCGCAAATCAATGTATGGTTCTGTAACTTTTTAATTATATCTTTCACTCGCTTTCCCCTAAAAACCCAGTTCAACTGACGCTGGACAACCAAATGAGTAATTGTACTAAAGAACACTGCGACTACCCCAAAACCTAACAAAATTATTATTATTGTAAATATCCTTCCGTAGGTCGACAAAGGATGAACCTCCTGAAAACCTACCCCCGCAAGCGTAATCACCGTCATATATAAGGCATCAAGACCTCCCCACCCCTCTATTAGGATGTAGCCCATTGTACCAAACGAAAGCAAAATCACTATCAGGATCAGAAGTATAAAGAACTCCCTTATGCCTGTATCGTTTAGGTTACCACCACTTCTTGGCGCAAGCACGGGTTGAGATTTTACCTTGGTGCCTCCTGATACCCCATTAACTGATGAGCTGCCTTGTCCTTCAGGTTGAGAACTCTTAATAGACACAACAATAATTCCTGGTTAAAAATGCAGATGAACACTCAGGGAGGTTCCGGATCACTTCATCAAACGATGGCTTAGAGCACCCCATGCGAAAAGAGCCGAACTTACGATAACTCATCAAGCCCCATAATAGAGCCACGACCACCATATCTGCCGCGGGATGTAACTACCCGGTATTTTGCCTAAGGTAGAAGAAAACATTTGTTTTTGCAAATGACTTGCAGTACTTGAACGCCGCAGTGATCAGAACAAAAGCTTGCCGAAGAGATTCGGGAATTCCCTGCCCGTTCCGTTACACCTGCTTCGAGCGAGCCATCTCGTGTGCGCGAGTACCAGCCTCCTCACTCAACTTCAATCTATAACGAATCTGTACAACAAGTTTGCGCTCTTTTTCTTCAATTTTATCGTCGGCAAGTACTATTCGCCAAACCAACGCTAACAGAAACTCCTTCTGGACGTCGTTATAGGACTCGTTTATTCGATTGATGAACTCGTCAATACTCTTCGCATCGCCCCGTTCAGCAATCGCTCGTTCAACATATTGAATCGTCAACTCATAAGGAAGACCGAAGTGTTTATCGAGCAAAGACATTAACTGATCAGATTCTCCCTTGTCCACATGCTGATCAACCGACGACATTTCAATGAGAACAGCAACAACGGCTGTCAGCAACGAACCATCAATGCCTTCACCCAAGCGATTGACCTGAAGATGGGATGGCTCCTTCGCCATCCCCATCTTTTTAAAAAATGCCTTTATAGCGTCTAACATAAATTAGAAATTAAATACCATGTTCTGCGACCAACTGTTACTGTACTACAAAGACAACTGCAGAGTTTTTCCAATGTGCGTTCAGCCGTTCCGCAAAATATAGACAATTATTACATTGACTATATTTGCTTCCTGATTCAGCGATTGATATCTAACAAAGATTGCTCTTTGTCCCGATAGAGCAATCTCCTCAGGCGTTAATTTCCGGAGAACTTCCGGTATGATACTTTTTCAGGTTTTGCGCTGCATT
>JBIIDM010000229.1:0-4759 GCA_044238365.1 Bdellovibrionota bacterium
CTCATTCACAAAACAATCACTTTCCTCGACCTTGAAAAAATCCCTGGCAGTTACAGATGGTTAGCTCGCTTTTGGGGCGCATTTATGTTGGGGGTACCTGAGTAGTTACCTGGAGATTTTGTCGAAAATAAGATTTCTAGTCTGATATCGTGTTGAAACACTTGGAAGTGTGGGCTCGTGAATAATCCGGGTCAGAGCCCCGAAGAAAGTTGAACCGATCCTTCTACCCAGAGCTGGCAGCTTTTATCCCTGCCCCTTCACTGCTCCTTACTCTGATCCCCCAACTCCCACAGTAACGTATACGAATAAATACCCGACTTATGCCCGTCCCCATACTGAATCCCTATGGCATAGTTCCCAATCCCCCAGATCTTCTCAATCCGGTAAATTTCATCAATCGTATGTTCAATCACTCGAAGCCCCGAAGGCTTTTTCGGCGGACTAAACAGTGGGTTATCGTGGTCTAGCTCGTTTCTGGCGACTCGTTCGGTAGCGCTTGGACAATTATTCCTCAGCGTTTGAGCACTAAGTTCGTGCTCCTCCCCGCCGGGCCAGGTCACCTTCAGCCCGTGCTCTGCTAACCGTGAAATTGAAATTGGCGTCCTCATAAGATTGACCTAACCACTTTATTGAATAAGAATGACCACACAGTCGTGTGTTGTTTATTTATCGCGCAAAAAGGCGCTTTTATCGTTTCAAGTATCCCCATGGTAGCGTGCCGTTATAGAAATGTACATGTTGAGGGAATGGGAGCCCATTACCCTGAGTTTGAGTTAACCTCTGCAGCGATTGAGGACAAAATTGCCCCACTTTACAAGAGGTTAGGCATTCCCTTTGGTACGCTGGAACGCCTTAGTGGTGTGCGTACCAGGAAAATGTGGGAGCCCTCGGTGATGCCCAGCACAGCTGGAGCAGAAGCGGTGCGTATTGCCGCGCGCGATGCTGGTATTGAGTTAGACCAGATCGAGGCTTTAATAAGCTGTTCTGTTTGTCGAGACCTCTTCGAGCCATCAACAGCGTGTATTATGCACGGGAAGCTGGGGCTCTCGCGGGGAACATTGGCATTCGATGTATCTAACGCATGCATTGGCTTTTCTAACGGGTTAGGGGTGGTCGCGTCCTTGATAAGTTCCGGATTTATAAAAGTCGGCGTGGTCGTCTCGGGAGAGAATCCGGCCATTATGATAAATGGCAATTTCCGGCATATTAATAAGACAATCGATACCATTACTCGGGATGAATTGGTAAAAGTGTTGCCGACGTTTACCCTGGGGGGTGGCGCCGTGGCTTTTGTACTGACCCATGAATCGATCGCTAGGAGCGGTATTCGGTATCTGGGTGGCGTGTCGGTGTGTGCGTCAGAACATGCCGCGTTATGTGGTGGAAATGGTGACTTTTGCTTGGATCCGACAGTTACCCCTGAGGATGAGTTTCCTTTAATGGAAACCGAATCCAGTAAGCTGATTGAGGCAGCAGCCTATCTTGGAGGCAGTGTTTGGCCAGAGGTCTCCGATACGCTTGGATGGAGCGTCGATGACATCGATCACATAATCTGTCATCAAGTCGGTCGTCAGGTAAATACTGAATTCTACAATAAAATGGGGCTTCCCTTTGAAAAGGATTTTGCTATTTATCGTGATTACGGGAATATGGTTTCGGCTGCGCTGCCCTCTGCACTGATGATGGCTGTTGAGGGGCGCGGCATTAAACCAGGCGATAAGGTGCTAACAACTGCGTTCGGAAGTGGTCTAAATGCGGTCTTTAGCGGCTTTGAATGGTAGAACCTTAACCCGGATTATTCACGAGCCACACCACCTGAGTGGTTAATGCACTGAATCTTCCGGCGAAAATGAGATTTTCAGACTTCCATGTGTCTCGACACTATGTCAGCCTGAAAATCTCATTTTCGCCAAAATCTTCAGCACCTTAACCGCTCAGGAGGCGCGTCTCGTGAATAATCCGGGTTAAGTTCTTACTTTGAACTCAGGTCTACTACATCAGGTTAGACACGAACATTGCTGACAATGATGTGGTCTAGCCATTATAGATTATTGTGTATACTCCATGGAATCATCACGTTACCTTCCGTTTGCGAGCAATTATATTCATATTGATGGGCATCGCATGCATTATCTCGATGAGGGTGCCGGGGATGTTGTCATTCTGCTGCATGGTAATCCGACTTGGTGTTATTACTACCGAACCCTGATACAACGGCTCAAAGGGAAGTTCAGGCTTATAGCGCCGGATATGATCGGGTGTGGTTTGTCGGATCATCCCGCTGTCTCCTTTCGAGCTGCCGATCGAATGAAACACCTTGTAACGTTCATAAATGCCATCGGCATTGAACGGTTCTCGATGGTCTTACATGATTGGGGTGGTCCAATCGGGACTGGCGCTGCTCTCGAACTCCATGATCGCGTGGATAAGATTGTGTATCTCAATACGACACTGACGGAAATCGAGAGTTTGCCCTCAATGATCAAAACGGCGGCGTCTCCGCTGATCGGGCAGGTGCTTACCCAGTATACAAAAAGATTCCTTAGTCTGTTGCTCCGATATGGTGTTACCCGGAAGCTCACCAAGGATGAGTGGGCTGGGTATGTAGAGCCATACCGAACGATTGCTCGACGACGCGCAATTTGGGATTTTGTAAAGGATATCCCGTTTACAGAACACCATCCGACCTACCAGACGCTAAATCGTCTAGGTGCCGAGTTGTCTAAGTTTAAGAACCGTCCGATTAAGATAATTTGGGGGTTGAAAGATCCGTGTTTCCATCTTGAGATGTTGGAAAAGGTGGCGGGCCATTTTCCGAATGCTGAGGTGCATGAGTTTTCGGACGCATCGCACTTAGTGCTCGAAGATAAGCCCGAAGAGGTGGGAAGTCTTGTAGAGGAGTTTCTTTCGCGCCCAGGCGGTGGTGTGGAGCGCGTCGATAGTACGGACAATGAGGAACCCGCTCTATCGGAGGATTCGGATCCGATAAAGGCACAGGCTGCTTCCAGTGGAGAAAGCGCCCTTTTTGAAGGATTCACTCGCTTTGCAGAGAGAAGTCCTCACCAACAGGCGGTTATTGAGACACTCCAGGATAAAAATGAGCTAAGTTATAAGCGTACCAATGTTGCTGAATTAATGAGACTTACGACTAAGTATCAGCGTGGGTTAAGGCATCTTGGATTATTACCTGGGGATAAGGTCCTTTTTTTAGTTCCAGCGGGAAAGGATTTCTTGGCACTTGCCTATGCAACGCTTGGGTGTGGTGCAATCCCTGTGTTCGTGGATCCGGGGGTAGGTCGATCAAATCTGCTGCGTTGCATCGAGGATACACGTCCTGATGCATTTATCAGTGTGCCCAAGGGGCACCTGTTAAAGTTGCTAGCTCGAAGTGCTTTTTCGAAGTGTAAATTTCATATAACCGCCACCAGATGGAGAATTCCCGGTATTGAGCATACGCTCTTGTTTCTGGAGAAGTTTTCAAGTGCCCCGATTAAAGTTATTCCCTCTTCTGGTACAGAGTTAATCGCGTTTACGTCAGGTGCGACGGGCACTCCAAAGGGAGTAGTGTATACACGTGAGAGTACGAAGGGATTGCTTGCGATCTTGAGAGATGCGTTGGGAATTCGAGCTGGCGATATTGATATGCCATTGCTCCCTGTGTTTAGCATTTTTAATATGGCGCTTGGGGTTACCACCGTGTTTCCTCCCATGGATGCGGCGAAACCGCTTGATCTGGACCCCGAGATTACTATTAGGGTACTGCGGGAGAATGGGTGTACTTCCAGTTTTGGATCGCCGACGCTCTGGCATAAGTTAGCTGAATATTGTGTGCGTTCTGGCACTATGCTGTCAACGATGCGCAGGATTCTTATCGCAGGTGCTCCAGTGTCGGACGAGGTATTGAATACGGTGGGACGGGTTGTTGATCCGGCTCATGTTTTTACGCCTTATGGTGCAACGGAAGCCCTTCCGGTGACGCTTCTATCTGCGGCGCAGAGAACAGCGGCAACTTTGGTTACCGCAGAGTCAGGAGAGCAGGGGACGTTTGTCGGAAAACCCGTGGCTGGGGTTGAAGTGGCAATTTTATTACATGAATCGAATAACACCTCACCAGATGTAACGAGTCTGTATCAGGCAGGTGCTGTCTCTGGGAATTCAGTCAAGGCACGAAGCCTCCCCCCGCGGGTGATCGGTGATATAGTCGTAAAGGGTCCCCATGTCAGCCCGAGCTATCTTCATCGGCCAGACGCTGTACAACGTTCTAAGATAGTAGAAGGTACGGCGCTTTGGCATCGTATGGGTGACGTAGGGTATTTGGACGAGAACGGGAATCTGTACTTCTGTGGTCGGGCAGCGCACATGGTTGTAGTTGCAGGAGCAGTGAAGTATTCGATTCCTGTAGAAAGAATATTTAATACACACGCGGCGGTTAGACGTAGCGCACTCGTAGTATGCGAATCGTCTCAGGGGCCCGTTGCGGGCATTGTTGTGGAGCCGTATCCAGAATATTTTCCGAATGACCAGGGCCAGGATGCTAAATTTGCCTCAGAACTGGAGGCGCTGGGTGCTGTTAATCCACTTACGGCCGATATACATCATTTCTTTTTTCACCGGTCCTTTCCCGTAGATGGTAGGCACAATGCCAAGATCTTCAGAGACAAATTAGGCGAGTGGGCGAGTGGTCAATTGTCAAAAAAAAATAGAGTGGTGAATTCCTAGTAGGCATACCCATCTCAGTTCAAAATAGCTGAATGCGCTA
>JBIIDM010000065.1:0-16509 GCA_044238365.1 Bdellovibrionota bacterium
ACTTTATCGAAAGGATAAAGCTTGCTCGACTTTTGCGCGAAAAAATCCGGTATGAGAGTATTTCAGAAAAACGTTTCCAACAATTTGCTTTTCAGAAAAAGCCCACTATAAAAGTGCGGAATGTAGGCTCTACAACAGTATCAGTGGAGAAATACTTCTTCTTCAGCTCACTGGCACTAATTGTAATCTTTGCTTGGATGGAGCCCGCAGGGGCGGCAGGAATTGGATTCTGGAAGGGGCTCCTGTTCTGGTCGATTCAGATCGCCATCCTCATACCACTCTTGATAACTGTTCAACATTTTACCTCCCAATACGTGAATACTCGGACTCCCAAAGCGCCATGGGTACACACAGCGTTTGCTGGGGTAGTGGCGGCTCTACTATTTGTCCCGCTCGCATACTTCCTTGATTTTCTCTTCGCTATTCCTGATGACTCAGCAACAATGGACATCCTACCTGGCTTACTTGATGAAGCCTCAGGTGTGATCGTACCCGTCACCGTCACATGGCTGGCACTGAATGCTCCATGGATATTGCAATTAGATTTTTCAAATCGGCGAGCAGAAGCTGTTGCTGAGAAACAAGACCAGCAGCACGCAGCACCTCCTTCCAGCGAAAAAGAGCAATCAGGTCGATTTCTTCAAGAGCTCAGGAGTCGAGCTTCGGGTGACTTAATTTCGATTAGTTCAGAGTTACATTATCTTCGTGTCGTCACCACTGACACAGTGGTTATGTTCCTTTACAATCTTAAAGATGCAATCGAAGAGTTGCCCGTGAACTCTGGCGTACAAGTTCATAGGTCGCACTGGGTAGCTAGAGAGCATATCAAGCAACTAACAAAGAAAAATGGGAATTCAGTGTGTATTCTCTCGAATGGTAGCAGCTTACCAGTAAGTCGGAGAAAGTATGCAGAGGTGAAAGATTTACTTGTCTCTTAAATTTCTAGAAATTTCAAAATTACCCCAAAAGTGGATGCAAAAAGGATGCACGGTTTCCCGAAACCCAATAAAAACAGGGGTTTCAGAGACTCCAGATACTCCACCCCACCAGCCGTAGACCCGCAGGGCGAAGCTGGTGTCCGCCGGAGTCCCGCCTTCAGGCGGGGGCGTAGGCGGAACCCTCTTATCCACGAAAATGTCTTCGTGAGAATTCTCTCCCTGGTCCGGACTTGAGATATCTCTCACCTAAAAAGAGCAGTTTCGCGGTCTAAAGCGGCCCAGCTAGCTGAACTTACTTCGAATTTAGCGATTTTGGGTCTCACCGTATCGGTGATACTTGATTGCGACCCAAAATCACTAAATTCTTTGTAATTTCAACTATCTGGAACCACTTTATCCCACTCAACTGCTCTTTTTAGGTCTCACAACGCCTCCCATCCTGTTCATCGACAAAGCCAATGAACACTTCAAGCTTCCACGGGCGAAATTTGGCGGTATGAGTTGAAATGCCGTCGTTGTGTTGATTCAATCTCTCTTTAACTGAAGTAATTATAGTTGTCGCTTGACAAGTCGTGAGTCCAACGTAGAATTCTTAGGGAAAGTCGATGATCTTCAATAGGTACACTTAGTACATGCATAATATTAATCGTGGCTTTCAACAAAAAGTTTTCTCTTAAGTTGAAGGATGTGCGCTTCCGAATTAGGTACCATCGCGACTCCCATAGGGCTGCGGACTTGTCCTCTTTTCAGTGGTTTCCAGTTCTCGATATTACGTTACATTGTCCTAATGTCGCGTTTTTTGTTTAGAGACTTTAAAGAAATGCGGAGATCACCTGCAATCAAAGCTTTGAGCGGACTAACACTTATCCTTATGAACATAGCATTTATGTCTGGAGCAGTCGCAGAAAGAAGTCCTCTACAGAAAGACCTCGAAACTGTGGCTGCAAGTTCTAACGGGCGACTAGGTGTATGCGTAATCGCGAGCATGGAGAGAGAGCCGATCTGTGTTCAAGGTACCGAGCCTTTTCCTCTCCAAAGCGTTATGAAACTCTTTGTCGGCGCTGCTGTACTAGACGAAGTTGATCGAGGTGAGCTTCGGCTAAATGATAAGATTTATGTAAAGCCGGGTGACAGCAGTCCGGGACCCCAGGAGTTTTCTAACCTCGTTAAGAAGCATCGAACGTACGAGGCGACCATTGAGGAGCTGTTGCGTCGTTCGATAATCGATAGTGACAGCACTTCAGTTGACCTTCTCATTACACGCCTTGGCTGAATTCCCCGCATTCGGAGTTTCATTGAACGAAGTCAGATTCCAGGTATTCGAATAGATCGTAACGAGCGGCAGCTTCAGACAGAATCAATGGGACTTTTCTGGAAAGAGGAGTACGCTGACCCAGAAACATTTGAGGCGGCTATCCGGGCTCTACCGATAGCGCAGCGAGATAAAGCCTGGGAAGTTCATCTGAACGATCCGCGCGACAAAGCTACACCAGTCGGAATGGTAGAGTTTCTGAACAAGCTTATGTTGGGGCAGCTTCTTTCCAACTCTGCAACGGGAAAGCTCCTGAGTATTATGGCGCAGACAGCGACGGGTAAGGATCGACTTGAAGCCGGTGTTCCGTCGGGGTGGAAAGTCGCTCACAAAACAGGAACTGGAAGATATTGGAATGG
Organism: Bdellovibrionota bacterium; assembly: GCA_044238365.1. Classification (GTDB taxonomy): domain Bacteria; phylum Bdellovibrionota_C; class UBA2361; order UBA2361; family JBIIDM01; genus JBIIDM01. Next base: position 2,610 of record JBIIDM010000065.1, read on the forward strand.
GGTCACCGAAACGACTAATGACGTAGGCATTCTTACCGCCCCAGACGGAACTAACATTCCAGTGGCTGTTTTCTTAGCGGGGTCGAAGTCTTCCGCGGATGATCAGGCTTCCACGATCGCACGGGTGGCACAGTCAATATCGAATTGGTACCGCGTTTCGAATTAACTGCCGATCCGTCGATCAACGCCTAAAAACTGGATGCTATTTGGATGCCGGGTGATAAAAAGACCATTGTGTTCAGCACGTTAACCGTACCCAGATACTACCCAGATTAGATTCTCTGCAATACATAACAGAAATGACCCCATTTAGGTAAAGAGCTGATTTACACCCAAGTCCATCCCTAAAAAAGAAGGCTGCCCATTCATCGGCGTTTCCACCCCAACTCATTTGATCTATTGATTTTTTCTGCCCTTAATGGTCTACTGCCTACGCCGTGCATTTTAAATAGAGAGCCAGGTGAAGAAGGGAAAGAAAAACACGGTGTTTAGAGCCGCACACAACCTTGCGGTTGCTCCTCTCTCAGAATCTAAACTCCAGCCGCAACGCTCATGGGGTGCCTTAGGCGAGTTTCTTGAACGCAACAATCACGCCATCGGACCTCTGAAACCTTTGCCGCAGCATTGGACTAATTTCAGCTTTTGGGGAAGCGGAATGTGCACCTTGCCGCAACAGGCAAGCAAAAGAACAGTTCAATCAGCTAGCGCTAAGTAAGCCACAAGTAGAAGCCGCTATTGGTGATAAAGCTGGAGAGTGGCAAGAACTGCCAGGTCGTAGAGCAGCCCGGATGGCTTTGTACAAGCTGTACGTAGACCAAGGCGATCGAGGAGAGTGGGTGAATCAAAACAAATGGCTTGCAAGTAAGATCGGCAAGTTCAACGAAGTCTTTCGACCACTCGTAAAAAGTATTTTGTAGGGGACGCAAGTGACCACAGGCGAAGTAAAATCGCAATAGTTTTTGGCAAGAAATTAAGCAGCAGCTTTGTAGCATGAGATTTTGAGGCGAGAGTTCAGAGAGGCACTATGACGAATTCGAAGAAAGAGATAGCAACGTTCCACGATTTTGATGAACTAAGGCTAATCGATTTTAAGTTTGATGAAAGATCCCCTGACACAGGAATCGTGGACTACAGCCTGGAGCGGCTTGCTATTGCCGATCTGACTCTAATTATCGGAGATAATGCCCAGGGCAAAACGAGACTGTGTAAGACTCTCGTTTATCTTCGAGAACTCTTCTCTGGTCGCATTAGACGGATACCGACAGTCTTTGACTCAACATTTACGTTCAAAACCCCGAATCAGGAAGTCATAGAGTACAAGCTCAAGATAACGCCACAGACAGAAACAAACGTTTACTCGGAATTAATAGAGAGGAATGGTAGAGTCTTGTTCTCCACTAAGGAAGGAACGCTCATAGACGAGTTAGCGGACTCGGCAGTACCAAATTTCTTCATCCCCGATAACATTCCAGCTCTCGTATCCATTGCAGACTCTCGGTTTAAAACGATAGGTGCTGTAAGGAGCTTCTTTCAGCGAATCATCTTTGCATCTGCCCTGATTGATGCTAACTCGATCGTCTTTAGCAAAGACGCATTCGTGCCTAATGAACATGGCTCAGATCTTAGTAGCGTACTGAATAATTGGAAAGAGAGATATCCTTCAAGATTTGAGAAGCTCGCTCACGAATTCACTCGTTGCTTTACTTTAGTTAAGAAGATCGACCTTGTTGACCAAGGCATGCCTGGGAAACTATTGGCATTGCATGAGAAGGATATCAAGAAGCAGATTCTTCAGCCGGAATGGTCTGAGGGATTTAAGCGTACATTGTGGTTGATTACTCTGGGGTTCATTGAGTTCGGCTCCAATGGTGATGCCCTACCCCCATCGCTCATCCTGATCGATGAAATTGAGAATAGCCTAGATTACAAGACTCTCAAGTTCGTCATCTCTTATTACAAAGATCTCCTTTCTCAGAGTCAGGTAGTAGTGAGCAGCCACTCGCCCTTGGTTTGTGATTTCATCCCGCCGAAAGACTGGCGAGTGTTCCGACGCAAGGGCTCTGAAGTTCGGGGCTATGAACCAAACGAACTCGATGCAGATCTTGAAAACTCTCTCGACTTCTTTGGTCGTAAACATTGGGAATTCTATGTCAAGCACCTCGCAAGCGTTAAATTACATAGGGTCGAGAAGTGATGAAGTTCTGGTTTTTTGTCGAAGGGGAATCCGAACTGGCGCTTGCACGGCAGGCTATGAGAACTGTTCACTATGGTTCTATCGAGGAGAGAAGCCTTGTAAGATTCGTGAGCGATTCTGTAAGGGACAAAGTTGTATTCAGCTGCTTTGATTGCAATAGCGTAGACAATATTCCATATCGTCTGGCAGAGCAGCTTTCGAAAATAATCAAGAGCCAAGCCGTTGTCGTAGTGCTGTGCGATTTGGAGAAACTGGGGTGCTGCACGAGCCGAAAAACAGAGGTTTTAAAGAAGGTCGATACTAATTGCATTCGTGATGTTCGATGTGTCTTCGCCAAGCCTATGATCGAAGCGATCTATTGGAACTACCCCGATGTGATCAAGAGCACGATTAAGAAACTCGCCCAGTATAACAAATTGAACATTCCAGATTTCGAGGTTTCGAAAGTCGAGAAAGACTTCAAAGGAGCACTGGCAGATATGTGTAAGAAATATGGTCTTAGGTATCGGGAGGGAGAGTTCGCAGAGCACTTTTTCGGGAGTGTTGGGAATCGAATGGAGCACTCGGCTGAATTGAAGAGACTGCAAGATATTTTGAGGTTAACGGAGACGTAGCCTTCGATGAACTTTCAATTTATCGCTGCTTTTTGGAGTTTCACAGTCTACAACAGTACAATCATTATAACGAGAAAATTCAGCAGCTGCACAGGAATGTCATTAGCCAAGAGGAGTTCGACCATGACTGCCGTATCTCGCTACAAACCTTTGAGAAACTAAAACAAAACATTTCTGAGTGGTCAAATCTATGGGATGTGAAGATCGATGGTTTGTTTAAAATAAAAGATTGGCATGGCAAGGTGTCGATTGAGGCTATGTTTGGGATGCTCAATGAAGATTCTAATGCATGGAGAATCTATGGCGTTTTTTGCCATGGGACACACTTATCACCATCTGCAAGACGGATGATAAATGGATTGAGATTGATTGGTTTTTCACGACTGCCGAACGGGAAATTCGACCTTCGACCTGTTGAAAATTTAGTCGCCATATGATTTTTGCATTGCAGCAAGTGATTTTATAGTCCCTATGTGCCGCTTTATTTCCATTGTTTTTCATTGAATAACCACCTGCCATCGCGCGTATCTTGCCGAAAAACTATGGAAAGAAACTCTTTCAGTGAGTTCATGGTATCGGCAAATTGGATCGTCGATTCCAGTCCCGATCTCTTGAGAAAAGCAGTCCACATCTCATTTAGCACGCGGTTGGTTTTAAATTCTTCCGAAAAGATGAATTTAGCTTGGTTGAGATCGGTGCCGCGATGAGTAAAGGTTGTAGTAATCGCAGCCACCAAAGCCTGAGCCTCAAAATCCTCGTGCTCCGCAAGATACAGAATATCGTAAAAATCCTTCATTCTTGAATTAGCAGTTCCAAGTCGAACAATTGCCTCGAACTTCTCAGCGATTGCAGTTTCTTTTGAATAAACCAACAGATGTGGCGCGGGCTGATCTAAAATAACTGGATAGTCCATGTCGCATGGACCTGCTGTAATGAGGTCGCCAAAGCCGATATCAATCTGAAGTTTCTTGCGGGCTGAATCGAGCGCCCCTTCGATGAATACCCGAAGACCTTCATAATCGGCATCTTCCTTGATGCGGCTTATGGTGATGGAACTGGGATCAAAGACTACTCCATCATCACACTGAATTTCGATAATCTCCTGAATTATAATTGCAAAAAGATCGGCTTCTGGACCTATGCTGCGCCCGAGCAGGTCTATATCGTTGGTTGGGCGCGTAATCGCAATTCCATAGGCGCGAAACATCAACGCACCTTTCAGGATCAGCTTGGCACGATATCCTGATTGAGCAAGGCGATATAGAAATCTTTCCTGAAAGTATTGCAGCAGCACTACATCAAATGCCCGTTTGCTCACGTTTGCGACATTAAGCAATTTTGCTTTGACGGAGGCGGCAGCATTGGTCGGTTTTTTCTTCATCTCACTACCATCGCCTTTATATAAGGATTAATAATGGTGTTGACGTCACAAATCTGCGCATATTTTTGAAGCAGCTGGATATTAGCTTTTCTGGCACTCAGGTAATTCTTCAGCCCTTCAAGTGCAATATCTTCGCCAAATGTTTTGCGATATCTAAACATATCACAGACCGTTTTTTCTTTGCTGTAAATTCTGATGGCACCTGCATTAAGTTTCAGCGTCTCGATTCCTGCCCCATAATAACTCTTCGGGAAATAATATACCTTTACTGGTAGGTCGCTTTTCTTGAAGGTGCCGTATGAATAATTGTGCGGAAACGCAATCGTGATTTCAGAAGGCGAGTATGTCGTTAGACCGTAAAACTCAAGCGCAGAGGCAAGCGCAATAACTGCCTGTGACTTTGCAGTACAGATATCAACGAGCTGGGAATGCTCATACATTGGCGTTCCTGCAAGCTTGTAATAGCCATGTCTTACTTTCAGGAGTGTTTTGTCCTCGACTAGTGCTCTAATCTGCCTACTTTGAAGACCGAGGCTGCGCAGATCCTTAGTACGCGCATAGCCGTTATGCGCTTTCATGAATTGTCTATATGGTGATGGTTTCTGGTTCATGACATTTAATTATATGCGGATATATTATATCTGCATACAGATAGACGCAAGTGCGAAATGACAAAACCCTGAAATTATGGCAAGCCTAGCTGTAAAAAAAGCTGCAATAGTAGGTTATATAGTAGTGATATTAGTAGGTTAGGATGTCTCAGATACTACACCTGAGTTTGCCCACTCAGCGCTCGAGCCCGAAAAGGGCACAGCGCCCCTTTCGGGCTAATAGCGCGCTCACCCCGTCTCCACCCCACAGCGGAAATTGATAATCTGTGCGTTCGCTTCTACATCAAACTCTGAGAACTGAGCGAGGGTGTCAGCGCCGGGTAGAAAAGGACAGTTTTCGCCGACGAAGGATGTTGAGGAATCCCTAAGAAACCGACCTATATTGCTATTGGCAAGCGAGCAAAAGCCTACAGTCTGATGGAGAATAACACCGCATTAGGTGACCCATCCGGAAGCTACCCATCATTAGTAATCGCCGAATGAAGGGCGTTATTGCTTTGCCAGCGTGATGTCCGTAGAAATCCTCCAATTTAAAGGCTGTGGAGAGAGATAAAATTAAACTGGTTGGCAAATTGGTTCGCTACAGATGAACAACAACTGGTAACAAAACTTTATGATGTTTTGTCTGAGGTTATGACCCAAAACGAAAAAATCTCACCTACTACTTCCTATTCTGCCTTGTTTTCCTAGAATCTCTCTCCGCATATAAATGCTCCCTAAATCAACTTGGCTTGCGCCAAGGTTGATTTGCCCTAAATGAAGTTAAGAATGAGAATCTTTCAAATTTTTACATACCAAACAATATTCCTGCTCTAGTCTCTATTACAGACCCGGAATTCGGGTCAATTGCTGCAATCAGAAGTTTCTTTCAACGAATCGCCGTTGCTCACACTAGCTTTGAAAGTCACAGTATATAGCCATCGTCAAAAATAATGCGGTTTTGACTCGCATCTCGGCGATGGCTATGTGTTTGTTTTGACTCGCCTCCGCGAGTCGTTATAGTAATCTTTAATACTTTATTATCTTTGAAGATTACTATAATTTTTAATAAAGACGCATTGGTCCCGAATGAAAGCGGCACTGACCTGGCTAGCGTCCTTAATAATTGGAAGGAAAACTTTACTGACCGATTTGATCAAGTCGTTCGTGATTCTACAAAGTGCTTTAGTTTAGTCCAAACAGTTGAACTTGTCGATCAAGGGATGCCGGGCAAATTACTTGCTCTGCGTGAGAGGGAAATAAAAAGGCAGATTATTCAAACGTTGAATTCGCGTGTTGAATCTCAACTACCTCGGCATCGACGGTATGACTTATCTGAAGATTAGAAATTGTCGGTGCTATGCTAGAATGATTTACTGCCTGAACGTCTGAAGACGATTTATTGCGTCCATCAGGATAGATTTTAAGTCTATCAAGCGCAGCCCACAGTCCACTCATAGCCTGTTCAGTATCTCTATAATAGCTGCTTTCTCTTATTCTCCAGAATGTCCATCCACATCGTTCAAGTTGACGCTGGCGCACCATGTCATTCTCAAAATGTTCCGCTCCATGCCAGTGATCTCCATCGCACTCAACAGCTAATCGTCCTTGCATACCTTCAACAACAAGATCGATGTTAAATCCCGCTACCTTAAGCTGTGGAATTACTCGATAACCTTTCTCTACGATTTTAAGAAATACTCGTTGTTCAAAAAGACTATCAAATGGCTCTATCCTGACATCAGAGTAGACCTTTGTATGATCAAATGTTCCAGGCTCAACTCGTGGGTTATAACAGTATTCAATCAACTTATACCGATAACAATCTGGACTGAGATCCTTCAGTTGAACAGAGTGAAATAACCACATCTGTTCCCGTGCTCTACTTGCTGCAACGTTATATGGTCTTGCATATCTTTCGCTTGTTAAAGTTGCTAAACGAGAAGCATCTCTTGGTGCTGCGACCATTGAAAGGAAAATTATATCCCTCTCATCGCCTTGAAAATCATATGGATTCCCGCAAACTATATTGCGCTTCTCCATTTCATCAGGACCGATAGCATCAAGAAGTCTGCGTTCAATTTCATGTGACTGAGAAGAGGTGCTTAGCAAACTGATTACACCAATCGACTTACCTGCATAGCGTGGGTCATCAACACATTTCTTAACTTGTTGAACGATCTGTTCGGCTTCGGCAGGGTTTGAACTTTTTCTACTCCCCTCAGAATATGCGCCATCAACATAGCATGGAACGACAGGCGGAAGTCTGTTTGCTGTATATTGTTTCAGTGGCTCCATAGGCTCTCCTGCATAGAAGAGGTTATTTGAGAACTGAATTATCTCTGGCATACATCGGAAATGCTCTCTTAACCTAATGAAGCCAGGAAACCTAATCAACGCCAAATCAAAAAAACTATCATCTACGCCGATATTATCTCGATGTGGTAGATCAGCGAGATACTTCCTTCTAAGCTGGTGAACCTCTTCCTTATCAATACCAACCGATTCAGGTGAGATTTGTTTGTTATCTCCTACAACTATAATTTTATCCGCTATAAACTCTAAAAATAATGCCTCTGGTCCTGACTGACTAGCTTCGTCAATGATCACAACATCAAATGAATGCGGTCTTGGTTCAAGCGTTTCCGCTACTCGATAAATTGGCATTACCCACGCAGGAATTGCAGATCGGCACTGCTCCATATTATTTCGAGCTGCGTCTCGATGCTTACCAACATACTTCCCAGTACCTTTGCCAATTTTTTGCATGTTTCTTGCCCATGCAATTAGATTTTGACGCTCATTCTCGGTGAGGCGATCAAAGAAATGCCCCCATGAAAGACAGACTGTTAAATCAGCAATAATTCGGTTAATATTGCGTCTTGTTTCCTCAATCTCTCTACTAATTTTTTCGCTAGCTTTAGGGTCAGATAGCCTTCTCATCCATCGATCCACTACCGACCACTGCCAAGCCTTTTGAAATTCAATCAACCGATCGTTCCATACTGCTTCGTTGCAAGAACTCTTAATTTTATCAAGAAGGTTAGGGGAAATTGATCGCAATGACTCTTCTAAGAGGCGAAGTCTCTTCAATTCTTTACTAGCAGTGATCAAGTCTGCGATTTCAAAGAAGCAAATTCTGTATTCTGATAAATTGCGTTTATCAATTGCCGAAAGTAATCTGTCGATTTGAGCAGGGCGCAGCTTACCCTCGTAAGCCCTTGTGAGTGTGCGACTTATCTCTAGGACTTTAAGAGAAGATTGTTCATGCTTTTGACTTCTTTCAATCGCTTCAAGAATACGACAAAAGTCATCTAAGGAACCTAGATCATACCAGACAGGAATCTCTATTTCTCCGAGTTCAACTAGTTGGTCCCTCAAGCTAGTCATTTCACTATGAAGCGCGGTAGCTTCTCTTAGCGGCTCAGAAAGGTCTTCAAACTCAGCAATTGTTCCTGCAAATGTTGAGAAAGAAACTTTGCAGATACGATCCCATAGATTTTGTAGCGTCTCTAGCTCCTGTTTAGCTTCCAGCCAACAGAGAAGACGCTTAGCTTCATCAAGCGAAGTAATATTTTTCCCATCAAGACTCACTTGATCAATTAAATATGCTCGCTCCTTAACAACTTTTGGCTTTCCTAAAAGTCCTTTAAGTTTTCCACCATCTTCAAGGTGTTTCACTAGAATACCGCAATCGGCTAGAACCTTCGTAGTATTATAATCTAATGGTAGAGCAACTCGGCATGTATCAACAACTTGGCTTGAAGTTCTCAACTTCTCAAGTACGGCATCAGTTTGCTGAAGCAAAATTCTCCAAGCTCGATCTTTCTCTCCAAGAACCTCTACAAATACTTGCTCTGCCCAACGATGGATATGGGATTTTCCTTTAGATAACCTTGAACGTATTTGACGAACTCCAGTGGCTATTGCATGAAACTTTGCAGGTTCTAACGTCTTTAACTTTTCAAACTCTTTCTTTCCTTTCAATTCTTTTAATGTCGCTGCTGCTGATTGAGATCGTTCTTCTGCATCAACCATATCGGCGAACTGTTCAGTAGTGGATAGTGCGCTTAGCTCAAATGGAATTAAGACTGATCCACGCACCACAAGTTCTTCTTCACGTTTAACCAAATGAAGAAGCTCACCAATTTCCGCATCTGAAAGGTCTATATTGTTGCTTGTTGCATACTCTGATATCCAGCCGAATTTATCAGTCTCTATTGCAAGTCTACGAGCTATACCAGACAATTTCCCCTTGTAATCGCCAGTCGGAGCTTGATGCTCAACGACCTCTGCTTCTCTCAGTGTTCGTAAATCTGCTTGAAGTCTAGCTTGAGCCATTCGAGCTTCATGCAGTTGCTTTCTTAAATTTTCTATTGTTCGCTGATTGACGCTTTTATCCCATGAGTTATAGCGATTTGTGATTCCGACTATTGATTCCTCTAGTCCTTCGTATGCTTTTCGATCGTTACCTAAAAGCGAAACGCAGAGAGCTTGAACCTCTTCTGGGACTTTTTCACTTAAGGACTGAAGGGCACGGGCTGTCTGACTTGTAATCAGTATACGCTTTCCTGACGCTAGTAGATGACAAATCAAGTTTGCGATAGTTTGAGATTTGCCAGTCCCAGGTGGTCCCTGAACGACCACTCCATGATTGGAGTTAAATTTATCTACTATTCGTTTCTGCTGTTCGTTATAGGCAAGTGGAAAGTATATTTCGGTATCACCTTGGGAAACAGTATTACTGGATGAATCGTCATCAGAAGAGTCTCCTTTATCAACTTCAAGAGTATCAACGACACTTCTAACGCCGATGGGAACGCTGTCTGCATCTCCATCTTTGAGCTGTTCAACAATTGACTCGAACACATGAATCAATGTTCGAGCAGTACGTTTTCTTAAAATCAATGCTGGCGCAAAGTAAACAAGTGGTTTTTCTGCTCCACCAGCTTGCCTATCAAGTGAATGAAAATACTCTCCATCAGAAGAGAAAAAATTTGTCCAACCTCGTAGAATAGGCTCAATTTGATTTTGATCCCACCAACGATCAGCCACTAATTTTAGCTGCTCAACTACTTCTCGATCATTTTCAGGTCGCTTGGCGACATCGAGCATGTCTTGCTCTAACGTCAGCCTTGCACCGTCAGCGGCAGGTGAGACGGTTAGAATACCTCTACCACCTTCAAATGACAGTTCGGTTTGAGCGGTAATGATATGTCTTTTTAGGGGAGATTGACCTTCAGGTTTCCATGTAAAAAGCCCCAATCCAATAACGATCTCGAAAGATTCGCCTAAGCGTTTCTGCTTTTGATATAGAGCAAAGAGCTTGCCGTATATTTCCTGAACGGGTTGGAGTTTGCGAGTTTCTTCTGCCCATGGCAGCCAATATGTTTCAATCCACTCAGTATGAGCATCTTTGATTTCGGGATGCTCACCTAGTCGATGAAGAACAACTCGCTCTACAATTTCACCATCTTCATTTTTTTCTTTAACAGTTTCAAATATCTCTGTTAGTAATGATGGAGGAATTTCACGGCGGAAATCTTCTACCTCGCCGTCATTAACCCATTGTTTAAGTTTTTCAGTTAACTTTGGTGGTGCTTTGATCTTTGGTTTGGTAGCTCGAAGCCAAACGTCATCTCCGATTTGTTCGCGCTCCGATGCGTCAACGTTCCAACAAGAGCAGAACCATCCAGATTCATGTGGAATTTCACTAAGCCAAATGACATCCTCATACTCTGAAAAATCACGGACAGAAGCGAGTCGAGCAGCGACGAGTTCTCTTAGAAAGTGGAATAGTCGCACTGAGCGATCTACGATTGGGGATATGGGAGAGGCGCTTTGTTCCATCAAAATGTTTCACAAACAAATTCAAATAATTGCCTGTAAACATTAGCACATTTGATTTTTATGTTCAATCAATAACTCGATTGAACATAAAGCTATTAGACTTAGGTTTATTAAGTTGAGAGGCTCTAGTTAGTCAGCCACAAACACTATATCTACCGTTCTCAAATAGAAACATATGCCTGTTGTCCTTCGTCGTAAGAAAGTACATCCCAATCCCAGCGTCTTGTCAGTCTAAGGTCCTCTAAACTGAAGTCTTTGTCCGAAACGATTTCTATATCTTCATCAAACTCAATCCGAACCCGACTTAGCAGTCCCTGAAGTTTGGTGATAGCTAGTTTACATCGATCTAACTTCGTACTGTCGCAGAAGTCTTCATCGATCATCACAGCGAACCCGACTGTTTTGTATGATTCAGTTTTGGGTAGCTCTTCTTCAGTCAGTGAGAAGTAAATGCCAAATATATCTCCTGAAACATTCTGGAGACAACTTTTAATCTTGCCCTTTAATGGTGAGATTCTTTCATCAAACGCATTAGGAAATGCGGCTCGTGAATATCTCCTTGCCAACCACTCAGAAAGAAACTCTGTATTTGCAGGAGAAAGATAATTGGCAGGTGAAAAACTTGAAAGTCTAGTTCGTGCAATCGAAAACCTATCTGAAGCTCTCATTTCATAGTAGACTTCCTCGCTGTTGATCTCAGTTTTTAACTGAAGAAAGCGAGAACTTTTTCCCATTTTCTTATTACCATCACGCTCAGCTTTTCTTGCAATAACCAACTCTGCATAAGGCTCATCTGTGAAGTTTCGAGAGTTAACATCACAATCGTGAGAGGTTATGATTAGCGTATCGCCATTATCAACACTCATAGCGAGATTGAGTTCCTTGATTAACTCGTGCGCGAAATCATCAGGAAGAAACGTCCCTTGTCTCCAGTTCCTTTTAATAAATGAGTCAATGTCTATGTCCACTGGCAAAACACCTTCTGTTCTCAATCTTCCTCAAAACGCTTGCCGGACAACGCTGTTATCTCTGCATTGTTTAATTTTAACTTTGATCGATCAATGCCTTGTCTTTGAAGGGCTGAAGCTACCAAACCTCTCCTTCTAGTGGTGGCAGTGTTCAGCTTTGATGAGTTTATCAACGCATTAAAACTTCTTACTATTTTCATTTCGTCGATCTTCTTCTGCTTTAACAGATCGAGAATAGTGGCACCTTCTATCTGCGTATCTCTTACTGCTTTCCCTAAGGGTGCATTGCTCATCAATCTCCACTTTTTCGCCAGATTGAATAGCGTGTTCAGGCGAGATTTCTTGTCATTTTGAGGGGAGAAGTCGCCCTGCAACCATGCGTATATGGTAGGTCTTCGAACATCTACTAGGTTTGCTAACTCAGTAACTCTTAATGAGAGAGACGACAAAATAAGAGTGATTTGATCTTCAATAGTCGCTATTGAGGTTTCAGAACTAAGTTCCGATCTGAGTTCGATGCGCTTAGAGACAAGTACATTTTTGTTCCATGAAGTGAATGGAAGGTGTTGGTTTGGCTTGGTTTCGTCAACATTCTCTGTGACATTATCGCAAATCCAAGTGATGCCATTAAACGTAAGCCCCTGTTTCCATGAGCTAGAAGAATTGATGCTAGTAACTTCAATCCTGGGCACCTCAAAAGCACTACTTCGTGCACCTGTACCCCCTGCGAACGGCAGACTCCAGATCGATGATTGGTTTAGGTCGATTGATTGAGTAGTCATAGCTTAGCTCCATGCCTTGAATGCTTCAGGAGTAACTGACGCTAGGAACGCATTATTAGAGAAATCATGAAGTTCGCTCAACTTGGATATTATGCCATCAACCTCAAAGTCTCCTGCAAACTCCCCATTATGATCGATATCTAAAATGGAAACCTGCTCTCCCTTTACAGGCTCGTATGTGAACTTTAGTTTTGTAGAGGTTAGTTCAGGTGGAATGTGAGAACCATCATCAATGTGTACTGCCCTTACCATTAACCTACCGTGCGGCGTGACCGCATGAGAAACGCATGAACCTTGCATTCCGCTAGCTCCTTCTATGTCAGTTTTTCCCAACCCTCTTAGCTCTTGACGAAGGAATAATTGGGACTCCTTAGGCTGTTCGCTTCTGATCAAGTTTACATATCGCAGACCAATTCTCTCAGAACGAGTTAGACTAACCGTGTCTTTAACCATTTTGAGAATCTTTAAGAACTCCGCCGAGAATTTTTCAAACTTGTCGTATTCACTTGTTTCAATAACAACAAAATCTTGTGAGAGAACAACAGTATTTTTCCAATCCGAAGCCCCGAAAATCCATCGACTACTGCTTTGTACAGGTGGGAGATTGGTATTCCCTACAGCAAAGACAAACTCCTGCACCTGCTCTTCAACGAAATGCGGGTAGTTTTTTTTGCGAAGAATCTCTTGTAGCTCAGGAATGTACTTTTGAATCTGAAGAACAGGGGCAAACTTAACCTGCGCCAAAACCATCACTAAAGGAGATTTGTTGAGTTTTTTCATATAGACATCTCCTAAGATATTAAAAACATTACATTACACTTTTTTTTACATATTAGTGTTATGTGCATAATCGTTGATAATGACACTTTACTTTACACTTTTTTGTTGAGATTTTAAACATAAAAGGTTCAAAACACTAGAAAAATTTTTCGCTAGCCCGGCAATAGTTAACTTACTAATATTTCACAATATTTCTAATGATTACTAAAATTGGATGCGATTTGGTGGCAGCTATGTAGTAACACACAATGGTATCAGTAGGTTAACGATTCCACCCCACAGCGGCAATGGCATGAAATTTCTTGAAATTCCGTCACGGCATCTCAGAATTTCTGGTCAACATCATGGACATCGGGTTCCAGATGTGATCATCCGCAAATTCGCTCGCTTTTGATGCCCGGATGTCTGGAACGATGAATTTTTCAAGTATGCTTACTACGTGCTTTAGTGTTATCGAATCCGATCGGTGTGATTTCCCCTTTTTGATGAACGCTGACCACTGTGCCACTTTCATGAAATCCTCAGCAAATTCTTTCGTAAGAGCGAATGATGAGTCAGTTGGAACAGCAGTGCCCCTTCGTTTAAAAGTAGACGTAAAGGTCTTTCAAGCGAACACCCCATGCTTATCAAGAAAAGCAAGAGTAACTACTCAGGTACCCCCAACATAAATGCGCCCCAAAAGCGAGCTAACCATCTGTAACTGCCAGGGATTTTTTCAAGGTCGAGGAAAGTGATTGTTTT
>JBIIDM010000066.1:0-16412 GCA_044238365.1 Bdellovibrionota bacterium
CAGCGGTTAATTTTATCAGCATGCAACAGTCGATTGAACGTGCGCATCTTAGAGGGAATATCCGTCTGAGCTCGACGTAAGAAGTGCGATTACTGGGCCATGTACCCTTATAGGTGTTTTTTTCTTGTAACTGCTCAGGTATTTTCCCAATCTCTTCGTCAAGTGATTGATTTTGTTCACTGCGGCGTGGAGTACCACGCCTCATTCACAAAACAATCACTTTCCTCGACCTTGAAAAAATCCCTGGCAGTTACAGATGGTTAGCTCGCTTTTGGGGCGCATTTATGTTGGGGGTACCTGAGTAGTTACTTTTTCTTAGTCGTAGTGGAAAGTCTTGTTTTATTAGAGAAGAGTGGACGCTACTTTTTAATCCGAAACGGGCACATTTAAAATTATGACTAATCTTCATTCAGGCAATCCAGTCGTATCCTTCGAACTTAAAAACCTTGAGGTAGCTTATGAAAAACAGGTCGCACTAAAATGTGAGGAAGCCCGTTTTACTGGAAATATCCATGCGCTCATCGGGCACAATGGTGCGGGGAAGTCGACTTTTCTCAAGACTATACTGGGCCTATTAGTGCCTAAGAGTGGTTCGATAGTAGTTGACTTTGCGCGTGACGGCACTAGTCATGAGCTACTGAAACCTGAGGAAAGTATTGCATACTGCCCTGAGAGCGGCTCAGTTTTCTCGGATATAACTGTTCGGCAGTACGTGGAGCTCTGGTGTCGGTTGAAGACCAAGGATCCCAAGTATTACAAGAACTCTGACGGTGCGAAGGTTATGGAGTATTTGGACATAGAACCGCTAATGGGCAAGCTGGGGCGAGAGTTATCTAAGGGGCAGCGCCGACGGGTGCAAACAGCTATTGGATTTTTAATATCCCCAAAGCTCTTCTTAATTGACGAACCTTTTGATGGTCTTGATGTCGAAAGAACACATCGCCTGACGTCACTGATTAAACTATTTTCACAAAAGATGACGTTTGTTGTTTCATCGCATAGAATGGATGTTATGGAGCGTTTGGCAGATTATGTGATTGTGTTTTATCAGGGGCGACTGAGGGCCAGCGGTTCGGTTTCGGAGGTTGCGGAATCGTTAGCCGGCTCTACGTTTGTCCTAGAAACTGATAGTGAGCATCCGAGGTTACAGGAACAACTTTCTTCCAGGTGGCCTGATACCGTAGTAAATTCCCACGGTGGGTATTTGACCCTTACCGGCGAAGGACTAGATCTAGATCAGGTAAGGCTGGTGGCTAGTATGGGACCGAGTAAAATTCGGACAGTTTCTCCCACGCTAGTTGACGCGATGACCTATCACCTTAAAACCTCCCTTAGTTAAGTGGTATGAAGCAGTAATTACCACTCGGCGCTCAGGCTTAGAGACTTCGTCCCTCTTGGCTAATCACGAATTTATTTTTTAATTTTAGTATGTTGCGGTTTCTGGATTGTGCCCGACTGGTTAAGAAATTCAAAATTCATCGCGCAATAGTTTATAAAATAATGCTGTAGTATTCTGGATTTATTGAGGATTTTTGACATCGGGAATGGCTGAGTATGAAGAAAATATTTAATCTGCTTTTTGTCTTGTTGATCTGTGCTGCATCAGGCTGGCTCTACTTTGACGGGCGGTTATACCAACTTCTGGAACGTGAGGCCCCCGTGATTACATGGGTCACTAAGCCTGAATTCGTGGGGTATAAACCGTATAAATTGTCATTTACTGTCGAAGATCGAGGCTCTGGAGTTAGTAACGTGGTTGTTACGGCATCCGGAGCAGGAGCCGATAATAAATTAATCTCACATGAGATTTACTCACAGAAAGAAAGATTTGATTCGAAGACACTATCTTTTGTGGTTGATCCCAAGGAGTTTGGTGTTACAGAAGGGAAGCTGAATTTGGATATTGTCGTTAGCGATAGCTCGTTGTGGAAGAATTTGGCGGCTGCGCGGGCTGAGGTAATTATCGACAGGGAGCTTCCCTCGATTGAAGTAGCCTCCAAACATCACTATGGAGCTATTGGTGGGACGGTTGTTGTATGGTACCGGATTCACAGTGATGATGTCGCGAGATCCGGAGTTCGGTATGGAAATAGTCAATACCTGGGGAGTCCGGTTAAGGGCTTTGATTCGCGATTCGATTCGGATGCTGGGCTCTTTGTCGTGATGGTGCCGTTGGCTCGTGATACCTCGAGGGGAAGCCTTGGTCCACTAAGAGCTTTTGCGGTAGACAAGGCCGGTAACGAGAGATTAATTGATTTTAACCAGCAGATTAAGCCACGGATTTTTCCAAAGGCCCGTATCGACCTGAATCAGAGCTTTATCTCGAAGGTAGTTCCTGACCTTCATCCCGAATTTGAAAAGCTATTTCCGGGCGAGCCGAGCTCGGAGTATTCCGTTGATATGGAGGATATGGCAACTATACAAATGTTCCGGGATGTAAATGAGCGTCTCCGGCAGAAGAATGCCGAGATGGTTTTGGCTTTAGCAGACCGCACTGCGGCAGATCGGATACCGCTTGGTATCATAAAGCCGCTCCCGGCGTCTCTCACAGGCGCTTTTGGAGAGGTCCGATCGTTTTTTCTACACGGGAAGGAGGCAGGGGGCTCGGTGCACGAGGGGTATGATCTGGCCGATACACTAGGTGCAAGTGTTCGCGCAGCAGCGGATGGGACGGTGTTGCACGCGGGTCCCTTTGGTATTTATGGAAATGCGATTGTTATCGATCATGGTTTGGGTTTTCAGACCTTGTACGGCCATCTTTCTGTCGTAGGCGTAAAGGTCGGTGATATGGTGACCTCGGGGATGTCTGTTGGAGCTACGGGTATGACGGGGTTAGCTGGGGGAGACCATCTGCACTTTGAAACTAGATTGCATGGGGTAGCAGTGGATCCGAAGGAATGGCTTGATTCAAATTGGATTGAGACTCGAATAAAGGGGCCTTTGGTGGATCTTTTAGCAAACCAAACGTCCTATAGCCATCGTCAAAAATAATGCGGTTTTGAGTCGCATCTCGGCGATGGCTATGTGTTTGTTTTGACTCGCCTCCGCGAGTCGTTATAGTAATCTTTAATACTTTATTATTTTTTGAAGATTACTATAAATGTTTTGGTTATAGAGATTCTCCATATTTTAAGACTTTTTGAAGTAGAAATGGGTAGTTGTTTGTCCCTTCGGGGATTTTGCTCCGCAAAGATATACCCACTCTATTTTTTATGACTTTTTGAAATAGAATGGGTATATTATTAACTAAGTTTCGAGTCGATGTATTTGTTCACATGCCTGGCAAAACAGGAGATGTTGGCGTTCGTCAATTGAAGAAAAAGTCTTTTTTGCGCATAGGATTGAGGTGCTGTTCTATCTCCTAAAGAGCAACATAAGGCTTCCGAGGCCAAGATTGGACAACCTTCGTGAACGATAACGAGCCGATTTGGGCGCGTTCAGAGGTAGAAGCCTTAGTTCGGCGGAAGAACAAAGGTTTGGCGGGTGATACGTGAAAAGTTATCGTTTACAAATTTTGGGTACATGGATATGGAAGGTACACTGATCGCTGGAAAATATATAGTGATCAGAAAGCTTGGTGAGGGAGCTAGCGGGCAGGTGTACCTTGTTCGTCATAAAGATTTAAGTATTCGATTGGCGTTGAAGATTTTAAAAAGCGACTTTTCAGAAGATCCAATACTTTTAGAATCATTTAAGCGAGAAGCAGAGGTTTTGTTTCGATTTTCGCACGAAGGTTGTGTTCAAATGCGTGATTTTGGCGCATTGGATGATGGAAGTTATTTCATGGCGACCGATTTTTCCGAGGGTGGGACCCTTCGAGATTTTCTTAATCGAACAGGAAGGCTTGAAGTTAAGTATACGCTGGATATTTTAGCAAAAATACTTGATGTTCTGGGAGCCGCACATCAGCTTGGTATTATTCATCGTGATATCAAGCCCGAAAATATTATGATTGAAAGGGACTATCAGGGCTCTGACAAAATTAAAGTTCTTGATTTTGGAGTGGCTCATTTACTTTCAATGGAAGTTGCTCAGAGCGATGAGGAAACACTTGGGGCCGTGGGTACTCCCTGTTATATGTCTCCGGAGCAGGCCTTGGGTAAGACCCAGCTCGATGGACGAGCTGATATCTATGCCGTCGGTATAGTGGGGTATGAGTTGCTTGTAGGTAGGGTGCCTTTTGATGGTGATGATGTTTTAAGAATCTTATGTCAGCAAGTTACCCAGCCACCAGATCCTTTTCCACCGGGGTATTTTATTCCTAAATCAGTTGAGCGGATTCTATTTAAGGCCCTGTCGAAGGCTAGAGAGGACCGGTTTCAAACAGCTGCGAAGTTTCGAGCAGAGATTGATGCGATTCTTGAACAGATTAAGGGCGAACCTGATGATATTATTGCCCCAGTAAAAATGGAGGGCCCGAAAATAAAGGTGATGCAGGTGGTATCCCCGGCTGCCGCACCGATGCCCGCCGTGAAGATTGAGAAGGAGGAGCTCGGGGAACCAGTGGAGCCGAAATCAACCGCCTCACCAGAGTTAATCGAGGAAGCAGCCTTCATTGGGGAGCAGACACCACCACCATCCATTCTGGTTCTTGATGATGATGCCAATCTTTTGAACATTGTATCCCATGTTTTGACTAATAAAGGGTACTCGGTTTTTAGTGCTTCTGATGTAGGTTCAATTCATACCCACCTTTTCATGAATCAGGTTGATCTTCTCATTACCGATGTCAATATGCCGAAAATTGACGGTGTACAGGTATGTAAGCTATTTAAAAAAACTCTTCCATCTTTGAAAATAATCCTCTTTTCGAGTATTCCTGAACGGGATATTGAGAAGCGAGCCAAGGAGTGTGACGCCGATGGATTCCTGTCAAAGAACCGACCACCAAACGAGTGGTTGAACTTCATCGAAGAATTCTTAGCTAAATAATAATAGATAACCAGCACGGATTGACGCATGTTTTCCCTTATTGCCCGCAAAATATTTGGAACAAAAAACGATCGAACGTTAAAGACCCTTCGACCGATTGTTAGCAGGATTAATGATATCGAAGTAAAGTTTACAGATTTGTCTGATGATCAGCTAAAGAGTTATAGCAACTCTTTGAGGGACCGCGTTGGAAATGGTGAATCTCTTGACTCGGTTCAAACCGAAGCATTTGCACTGATACGAGAAACAGGAAGGCGTGTTCTTGGAATGCGGCATTTTGATGTTCAGCTGATTGGTGGACTAGTGCTTCACCAGGGCAAGATTGCTGAGATGAAGACGGGAGAAGGTAAGACATTAATGTCTACGCTGCCTGCCTATCTGAATGCGTTAGAGGGAAAGGGAGTCCATATCGTAACGGTAAACGATTACCTTGCTCGACGCGACGCTGACTGGATGGGGAAAATATACCGGTTTTTGGGAATGACTGTAGGCGTGGTGTATCACGGTGTTAGTGAGACAGTTCGCCAAGAGGCATATCATTCAGATATTACCTATGGTCAGAACAATGAATTTGGTTTTGATTTTCTCCGTGACAACATGAAGTTTTCTCTTGAGGAAATCGTGCAACGTACTCATCGATATGCGATTGTCGACGAAGTTGACTCCATCTTAATTGATGAAGCGCGTACTCCGCTGATCATTTCTGGTCCTGCAGAGGATTCTACGAAGTTGTATGTGGAGATCGATAAAATCGTGCCTCATCTAAAGGAAGGCAACGATTTTGATATGGACATGAAGACTAAAAGTCCTATTTTAACAGATGAGGGAGTTTCAAAAACAGAACAGTTGCTTCAGATAGAAAACTTGTATGATCCCCACAATATTGACGTGCTTCATCACGTTAACCAGGCTTTGCGGGCACATCAAACAATGATCAGAGATCAGGACTACGTTGTTCGTGATGGACAAGTCATAATTGTTGATGAATTTACGGGTCGTTTAATGCCCGGAAGGCGGTGGTCTCGTGGTCTTCATCAGGCAGTAGAGGCAAAGGAGAAGGTGACGGTTCAGCGCGAAAGCCAGACTTTGGCAAGTATCACATTCCAGAACTATTTTAGAATGTATGATAAGCTCTCCGGTATGACCGGAACCGCCGACACCGAAGCTGCTGAGTTCGCCAAAATCTATAACTTAGATGTTGTTGTTATTCCGACGAATAGGCCATTAGTTCGACAGGATATGAGCGACCTCGTATACCGAACGAAAAGGGAGAAGTACGCGGGAACCGTCGACTCTATTGAGGAGATAAATAAGACAGGCCAGCCCATCCTTGTAGGTACGATAAGCATCGAACAGAGCGAAATGCTATCGGACCTTCTTTCAGAACGAGGCGTTCCTCATAATGTACTCAATGCTAAGCAGCATCAACGCGAAGCCGAGATTGTCGCACAAGCCGGGCGGCTTGGGGCTGTCACGATATCAACGAATATGGCAGGGCGGGGGACAGACATTCTACTTGGCGGAAATGCGGAATTTCTTGCTTTCGGTGAAACACAATCGAAAGACTGGAGTGTCCCCGAACATCTTGAAGTACTTCTGAAATATCGAAAGTTATGCGCTGCCGAAAGAGAGAAGGTTGTGGCAGCCGGTGGTTTGTTTATCCTAGGCACTGAGCGTCATGAATCACGAAGAATTGACAACCAGCTGCGTGGTAGGGCTGGTCGGCAGGGAGATCCTGGGACTTCGCGATTTCACGTCTCATTAGAGGATGATTTAATGATTCGGTTTGCTGGTGAGCGAGTACAGCAATTAATGTCGATGATCGGCTGGGAGGAGGGCCTTGCACTTGATAGTAGACTGATTAGCCGACGGATTGAAGAGGCTCAGAAAAGAGTCGAAGGCATGCATTTCGAGAGCAGGAAATACGTAACAGATTATGATGATGTTATGAATCGTCAACGTCAGGTCGTGTATAACGAACGGTTGAAGATATTTCAAGCGGAAGAACTAGAT
This sequence comes from Bdellovibrionota bacterium, assembly GCA_044238365.1. Taxonomy (GTDB): domain Bacteria; phylum Bdellovibrionota_C; class UBA2361; order UBA2361; family JBIIDM01; genus JBIIDM01. The sequence goes on from JBIIDM010000066.1 coordinate 6,946, forward strand.
GCTGAGTGTCATGAGATGATTGATGATGTACTTGAGGAGCTAGTTCTTGCATCGTCAGGCGAGGAAAAAGGTAGTTCGTTTGAACAGGAGCGCTTCATAAAAGGCTATGAACATTTGTTCAATAGTCCGTTTGTTTTGAAGCCTGGTATCGGAAAATCGAGTCAGGCTTATTTCGACGAGGGGCGGGCTCAGGTTAAGTCTCTCTACGCTACGCGAAAAGAGGCATTAAACGCCAAGCTGGATAGCCTGCGTTCTGTTGCAGAGGAGCACGCGCGGGAGAATCCCGAAGCACCACTCATTTTGGCAGAGGAGTTTTCGGATTTGACTGCTATTGAACGTCGAACGATGCTGGAAGTCCTTGATCATTCGTGGAATCAGCACCTGCATTTAATGGATGAGTTACGTGAGGGCATTGGTCTCCGAGGGTATGGTCAGAAAAATCCACTTCACGAATATCAGGCCGAGGCATTTCTTCTGTTTCAACAATCGTTGAACCTATATAAAGAAACAGTACTTAGAAGGATATTCTATCTCGAGATTATTGATGCGGAAACTTTGATTGCCTCCCTCAAAGCTGAATTAAAGCGCCGTGAAGAAATTGAAAAGGCCATAGAGGCAAACCTCTTTGAAGAGGACGAATTTGATGAAGATCAAGTAATAGAACTCGCGGAGCAGCAGCGCATCAAGCTAGCTCAGCAACGCAAGGAGAGGCGTAAGCAAAAGGCCAAATGAGGAGTGGTTTTTCAATATATGTTCATTATCCCTATTGTAGAAGGATTTGTCCCTACTGTGACTTTAATGTGAAGCTTATTGGGAGTGATAATCCTTCTGGGTATATTGATTCGCTAATAAGAGAATTTGAATTTCGTATAGAGTCTTCGGATTGGGCAGGGCGATGCGTTGATTCTATATACCTCGGAGGTGGAACTCCGTCTATGATTGCTATTCTGGATGTAGCTCGCCTTCTGGCGGTGCTTCGTTCTCGTGCCGCTGTGAATCCCGGCCTCGAGATAACCATTGAAGCTAATCCTGAAGATATTTCTCTGGAATTGGCACAGGGGTGGCAGGAAGCTGGAGTCAATCGAGTTAGTTTGGGGGTGCAGGCAGTTCAGGAACGCTTTCTCCGGCTGTTAAAACGGAAGCACTCCTTGGAGAATGTCAGGGATGCGTTGAGCAATTTTATAGCTTCAGGGATTCATAATCTCAATGCAGATTACATTTTTGCGCTACCTGGCCAGGAGGTTTCTGATATAAAAAATGACATCCGGCTCTACTCCGAGCTCCCACTGACTCATGTGTCAACGTATGAATTGACTATAGAGAGGGGCACTCCATTTTTTCGTCTTCACTCTCGTGGAAAGTTGCCGGTACCGACCAATGATGTGGTTGCGCTCTCAATGGAGTCTATCGAGCAAAATCTAGAAGCCGCTGGGTTTAATCACTACGAAGTGAGTAATTTTGCACGAGCTGGGTTTGAGTCTCACCATAATCTTGGGTATTGGACGATGCGAGATTATATGGGACTTGGGGCCGGTGCGCATTCTTTTGTAAGGCGTGCTTCTAGTGGTGTACGTAGTTGTAACATTGCAAACCCGAGATCTTATATCGATATGTTGCCAAACTCGCAGGCATGGTGCGAGGAGTTATCTTTCTCGACACTTGAGTATGAGTTTATGATGGTGGGTCTACGGTTAAAAAGAGGTGTATCTCGTAGCGCATTCAGGTCTCTTTTTAACAGGGATCCTTTGACCGTATTCAAGACTGCCATAGAGTATTTTCGTGACCAGAATCTGCTCCGATTTGATAGCGAGGCAATTGTCGCGACTCGTCACGGGCGCATGATCTTGGATTCGATGCTCGGTGATGAGCGGTGGGCGGAGTGTTAGGGGGGGGCTTGTGTAAACGCAGCCTCGGTTCTTCTCGGCCGAGTGTCAGCGCCGGTAGAAAAGGACAGTTTTCGCCGCCGACGAAGACTGTTGAGGAATCCCTAAGAAACCGACCAATATTGCTATTGGCAAGCGAGCAACCCCCCAAAGTCTGATGGGAAATAACACCGCATTAGGTGAGCCTAACGACTACCCAGCCGGAAAATACCTATCATTATAGGACGTCCCGAAGGAAGGTGACTGCTTGAAAAAATGAACATTGGTGAAAAATCATGACAAGGTCGATGTTGTTGAAGTTTCGTTGACATTCGAAACACCTAGCAAGATTGACATTATTGTTGATTCCGGTGTTCCACTGTTTGCAGAGGGGACATTGAAATTTTGTGGTGTTGTTCTGGGCGAGCATCTTTTGTTTTAGGAAATACTTGAGTACGTCTTGCACCTTGCTATTGTTCCGTATCTGGAAGAGAAGGGTATCTGGGAATTTTTCATTTTTTGGACTCTTGACTGTCAATGTGCGCCTTGACACACTCCACCGCAGTTTTGATTTTTTAAGGAGAAATAAATCAATCAACGGCGGCGGTGGAATAGAGTTTTTCTATCAGGATTTTAAAGCCGAGGTAGAAGAGGCTTTTATTCCAGGAAATGAGGTTATAACCCCCGCTCTTTTCTTAACTGAAGCTATAAACCTGAGTTCGACGTAAGAACTGCGGTAAATAGCTGAAATTACTTCATCCACTTCGTTGCTCATGATATAAAATGCTCGACGTAGCAAGCTGTTAGCCTGCGCTTTTATATCACTGCACGCCTCTCGTGTCTAAAGCAATTTCAACCATTTACCTTTGTTCTTACGTCGAACTCAGGTTAATAACCTTGACGAAGATAAATCATTGGGGGCTGAGCTGAGAATCGAACGAACTAGTGGACAACTAACCGGTGCACTATCATCGTATATCCAGCACTATAGCGACTATATCAATCTGGCAGCCACTGGTAATGAGATTGACGATCTTCCAGAGCTACGATACGAAATGTCACGGGCTCGTATCTGAGGCGGTGAAGGAAATCTAACACTACATCTATCTCCCGAGACCTGGGAAAACAATGATGAATGTTGATTCTTCCTACGATTTCAGAGTCGGATCACAGAAAGTAAAACTTTTTGCGCAAGGTACAAACCTGCTGAACCAGGAGGCACGATTACACACGTCGTTTATTAAAGATTTGAGTATGCTGAGAGGTCGGGCGTTTTTTGGGGGGGGGATAGATTTTTAGTGATTCTATACTATTTTTCTAAAATACCATAAATTAATTCAGGAAATATACTTTCAGTAAAATGTCCACGATCAGTAAAAGTATGCATCGTGGCACCTAAATTTTTTCGATAAAACTCACCATCTTCATATGGCACTACCTTATCATCTTTAGAATGCCACACATGAATATTACTACACTGTGCCGTAATGTTTTGCCAGTTTGGATCATAATGAAAATCTCCTTCAGAGAGGCACGGTGCTATAAAATATAGCTGCGCAAGGTGAAACCGGAGCGTTTTTCTGGCTAAAAAAATCTGTAAAAAATTTCCACCTAAACTATGACCAACCAAAATCAATTCTAAAGTTGTTAACTGGTTCAGTACATACTCAAAACTTTCTTCCCATTCGCGATAAATAGCATCGCAAGACTGTGGCATCCTAAGGTATATCGATTGAAAGCCGTATTTTTTAATTTCGTGTTTGAAATATAGATTCCAGCAATAATCTTGCGTTTCGCTAAACTTATCTAAATCATTAAGGGAGTATAGTGGTGGAGAAAGGTATTCTCGTTTACCACTGCTATCACCACCATGAACAAGGATTACTGAAGTGTTATGTGGGGTCATTGATTAACAGCTCCACTCTTCTTCCTATACAAAACAGTCTTAAGATAATCCTCCGTAGCATCAAACTCTGGATCTACAAGATTTACCTTCTTCATTAAAGGAATAACCTTGGTTCTTATTCCCATTCCTCTGGCATCGACATAACCATAATCTCGCAAAATTTCCTGAATAAGCGTATTTCGAGGTGAACGTTGGCCTGCTATCATCTTTGTGATTGTCATGGAATTCTGTAATTTTCTAGGACTGATAATTTCGAGTCTGTCAATGTCTCGCATGCCGGAACCGTTACTTGCCATGCGGATGATGGCTTCTCGAACCTCTGGTCTGCGACGTGAAATTTTTTATTCTTTAGAAATTTAGGTAACCTGAAGGCTCCCTTCACCCGCAATTAGCACATGCCACGACCATCTTATCCTTGGAAATTACCGTTGCATCTTTAACTCCGCGAAACGTATATTCGGCGAGCTCGGATGCGGCTATTTTCGGCGGCCCATCTGCTTTAATTTTTTCACCACCAGGCGGGTTTACTGATATTTCGACTCCCTCGGCCTGAATATCTCGCTCGTTCCTAACCCAGACCTTCAGTTCGCCAGCCGGTGTTATGGGACTCAATTCTGTAAGGGACAATTTCGTTACAGCGCATCTGAACTGAAAACGGGCTGATGCCTCGCGGAAATCGTCGGCGCAAATTACCGATCCGTCAGCATCTGCGCCTTTTTCACAGGAAATTCCGCCATGGGTTGTGCAGGAGGCGGTGAGTTGCAGCGCTTTACCCGAAATTCTTTCTCGCATTATAGGGGGAAGGTCAGCCGGCTTCATCGCAGAGTCTGGCTGTTTTGAAGAGTAAATCGGGTTTCCTTCCTCATCGGTCCAGCGGTATACCTGACTCTGTGCAGAAAGCCGAGGGAGCGCTAGTAGGAGCACTGAGATAGTTGTAAGAATGAACACCGAGCAACTTAGCCTATTTTTGTTTTTCATCTGATGCCCCTGAAAATTTACAAGCGTTCTGAGATTACTACTGTGCAGCGGGAAATGGTGAGTAGCCCCTTTTTCCCTTCATCTTTGATCTTTGTTTCCCAGACTTGACTGCGTCTTCCAATATGGAGGGCGACCGCCTCCGCAATAACGGTACCTTCCTTGATCGACTTGAGATGGTTAGCGTTGATCTCTTGTCCAAGAATGGTTTGAGTATTCGGGTCTATGTGCAAATATGCTCCAATTGATGCAAGAGACTCTGATACACTCAGTGCAACACCCCCGTGTAGGAAGCCAAACGGCTGGAGAAGCGAGGGACGTACCACAAACCGGGCGGTTATCGCTTCAAGGGACACTGCGCAAAACTCTAAACCAAGGGTTTCGATAAAGGTTCCACGGAATTCTTTTTCTAGAGCAATAAACTTTTCTTCTATTGAAGTCTCGATTTGGCGGTCTTGCATAATGATCTTTTTTTTGAAAATTGGCTCGTAACTACTTCGGTGCTTGGTAAGAATCACTGGCGGGATTGGCAATAATTTATACCGATTCCACTTCTTGAACATGGATGGTTATACAGCTAGGTTGCTATTAAATATCGCAAGGAACCGACAATTGTGTCCATCAGTACGATTATAGCATCCTCTCCAAGAAACAGATAAAGGTAGCATCCCATTACCAAGTAAGGACCGAAGGCGATATAATGGGAGAGCTTCAAGCCGGCCATTATAAGGATAGTAATTCCTATAATAGTGCCAAGCAAGGAGCCTATTATGATGGTTGTCAGAGCCCCTTTGTAGCCCACGAAGGCCCCTATCAGAAATAGCAACTTGACATCACCGAGTCCAAGGCCGTCCTTCTTTCGAAGCCATAAGTACAGTTTTGCCACGGTGTACAGAAAACCGCCGCCTGCCAGGAGCCCATAAATCAAGTCCTGAAAATTTTGGTTGAACGGCGGAGCAAGGAACGGGAAATAGATATTAATGATCGATATAGTAATTCCCGCCCAAATGCCGTTTTTTGAAATTACATCCGGAATTATAAAATAGTCCAGATCAATAAAGACCACAACGAGCAATGTGGCCGAAATTATATACACAAGGATACCAGTTGGGGACAACCCAAAGTGTAAAAAGGACAAATAGGCAAGGACTGCGGAGAAAAGCTCGACAAAGGGATATCTAAAGGATATTCCTTTGTTGCAATAGGCACATTGTCCTCCGAGTATGAACCAGCTTACTACCGGGATGTTGTGCCACCACAACAGCTGTTTGTGGCAATTTGGACAGATTGACCTCTTTGGCGTATTAAAACCAACCGGTTCAGGGACTTGGTCATCTGGAACGTCATCCTCTGGGTAAAAACTGAAAGCCCTGGGGATTCTGTAAATACAGACGCATAAAAAACTGCCCACGATCAGGCCAAAAACAATCGAAAAAAAACCACACAAAGTTTTTCCATTTTCGGCGCACAACTCGTACGGTATGGCCATAGAGAATCCTTACTCTTTCTTTTCTTTGGCTTTCAGTTTCTCAATTAATCCGTCGAACCCGGTTTTTCTCAGCACCCCTGCAAACTCACTTCTATAGTTTGACACTAGGCCGATATTTTCAATGACAATGTCATAAACCTTCCAGGTTCCAGATTTTTCAACTAGTTTGTAATGGATTGGAAATATTTCCCCCTTGTGGTTAACATCAGTTTTAACCACAGCTACGGCGAAGGAACCCGCTGTGGCCGATGGTTTAATTTCCTCGGACAGCACCTTAACCATACCGGGTTTTACCGTTTCTAAGTAGCTTAAGTATGTTCTCGAAAGCAGATCAGAGAAAATATCAACAAATTGCGCTTGTTGAACTTCGTTAATGTTATTCCAGTAGCTTCCCAGAGACCGCTTTGACATCTCTTTGAAATCAAAATGTGGCTCGATTAGTTTGAAGAGCTCTTCTCGGCGGATAGCTCTTTGAGACTTTTCAGGGTACTTCGTTACGATCTTAACAATTCCATCAACGGTGTTGGATATTAACTCTCTAGGTTTGTACTTTGATGTCGGTGATATTTGTGGGTCTGAAGGGGGAGCGGCCAGCACATTGCTAGCTCGAGTTGGTACAAGGCCCCCTATTAGTATAAACGTCAAGCAGAAGAGACAAATACCGACTCTTGAAGAAGAGAGCGGATGTATATGGATCATAAAAGTACCACTGTTTGCTGTATTGCAGATGATGCTTATCGGTTACCGACGCAGTGATTCGAATCACCCATAAAAAATCTTGTTACATCAGCATCATATCATCCTAAAAAGAGTCGTTGAGTGGGGTGAAGTGGTCCCAGATATTTGAAATTAAAAAGAATTTAGTGATTTTTGGTCGCAATCAAGTCTCACCGATACGGTGAGACCCAAAATCACTAAATTCTTTTTAATTTCAAATATCTGGGCCGCTTTAGACCGCGAAATTACTCTTTTTAGGATCATGTTCGGTTCCGACTATAACACTTTCTAGCAGGTTGCCAAAAGCCCCGATTATCGAAAAACACCTTTCGTCCTCCCGATGTTCGCGAAACGGGCGCGTGGGCATCTCGAGGCACTTAAATACGCTTTAAGATTCATCCGATGAGAAGCTGTGGATCAGCTTGCCGATGATATCTTCAAAATCCACAACAGCCTCGGTTTCCATCATAATTCCTCCCGCCCCAATAATAGTCTCTGAGGAGCCTCTTGATATTTTGACGTACCGATCTCCTATAATACCCTTAGTTCGTATGGATGCTATATCGTCTTCATGTATGACTATATCTTTCTTCACGCGCATTAGAACAATGGCCTGTGGATCATTAAGCTCGAGACCTGTAACCTCACCGATCTGAACTCCTGCAATTTCGACTGATGCACCACCTTTAAGGCCTGAAACGTTGTCAAACTCTGCTTTGATAACATAAGAATTCGTTGAAAAGAGGTTTATTCCTCCTAGGCCTATGGCTAGCCATCCGCCGGCCAGAAGCGTAACTAAAGCAAAGAGGCCCACGAAAAATTCGGTTGTAAACGTTCTTTTCGGAATAATGATCAAAGGGGTCGCCCCGAGCGGAGGTGTGTTGTCCGCCTGCCTGGCCATATCAGAGTTTTTATTGAATTTTGATTGGTCCATCCTTCCATCCGTTAAGGAACTGTTCGACTGCTGGATTCTTTGATGTCTGAATATCATCAGGTGTGCCTTCAATCACGATCTCCCCTCCTAATAACATGGCAACACGATCGCAGATCTGAAAAACTTCTGGGAGTTCATGACTAATTACAATGCCCGTAAACTGACATTTTGTTCTACAGTTCGATATCAGTTCGTATACCTCTTGTCCTACTAACGGATCAAGACCCGTGTTTGGTTCATCAATTAAAATAGCATCAGGATTTATCACAAGTGCTCTTGCAAGACCAGCGCGCTTTCGTGTGCCGATGGACACTTCTTGGGGGTACCGGTGTGCTACATTTTCAAGACTAAGTGCTGTAATCATAGTACTCACCCTTTCGAGCACCTCACGACGACTTAAACGTAATCGTTCTTGAAGTGGAAACGCAATATTCTCCAGTATTGTAAGCGAATCAAGTAATGCAGCCGACTGAAACAGCACCCCTATTCGTGCCCGTATATCGTTTCGGGCAATTTCGTGCGCAAGACCTGACATTTTCTGGCCAAAAACATAAATTTCCCCCGAGTCTGGCTCAAGCATTCCGAGAATAAGCTTCATAAGCACGGATTTGCCAACGCCACTCGGTCCTACTATACCCGTAGTCATGCCGGATTCTATTTCCAGAGATACATTCTTAAGTACTTTTTGGGAACCAAAAGACTTGGAAACATTGCGAATTGAGATCATTTCTTTAAGCGACGCTTTAATTTAGAAGAACTCGTGTCAGTATGCTGGTAAGGAAGTAGTCGATTACTAGTATAGATACTGAGGCGGCAACTACGGATTGTGTCGTTGCTTTATTAACTCCGATGGCTCCAAAACCACAATAGAATCCCTTGTAGCAGGAAATCCACGAAAAAAGAAATCCAAAGACTATCGACTTTACGAATCCGGAGTATATGTCGATATCGGTTACTGCGGACTCCATTATGCTCATGAAGGTACCCGAGCTTAAACCCAATAGTCCTACGGAGACGATGTATCCACCGCCAATCCCGATTACGATAAACAATGCCGTAAGAAGGGGCATCACAATTGTTCCAGCAACGATACGTGGCGCAATGAGGTACTTAATTGGATCAATCGCCATGGAACGAAGGGCATCCATCTGTTCGGTAATTTTCATAATTCCTAGTTCTGCTGTTGATGCGGAACCAGCACGTCCGATTACCATCAAAGCAGTAAGGACTGGACCCAGCTCTCTAATCAAGCTGAGTGCCACAGCAGACCCCGTGTAGGCTGTGGCACCAAATTTTGAAAGAGTATATTCCGCTTGCACCGCCAGCACGGCCCCAGTAAAGAGTCCGATTAATCCAATAACGAGAGAGGAGTCAACTCCAATCATTTTAATCTGTGAGATGATCAGATACGGGCGAAAAGGAGGGGTGAAGAGCGAAAGCATTGCCTGCCAAATAAATAACACCGCACGCCCGAACGATTGGAGTTTCTCCACAACCATCGCCCCAAACTGTTCAATTGCATCTATGCCCATCTGTATCTATGCCCATCTAAATTCAGCAAATCTGGGCGGGGGGGGGGGGGGC
>JBIIDM010000230.1:0-4719 GCA_044238365.1 Bdellovibrionota bacterium
TAGCCATCGTCAAAAATAATGCGGCTTTGAGTCGCATCTCGGCGATGGCTATGTGTTTGTTTTGACTCGCCTCCGCGAGTCGTTATAGTAATCTTTAATACTTTATTATTTTTGAAGATTACTATAGTTACTTTGGAGCAAAAGCTGTTTTTCAACCGCTGTCTCAACCCTAGACAATAAATCTACTCAACTCGATCCCTCAATAATCCGATCCTAAGTATGAAGCAAACCAATGAGTAGTAACGACAATACGTTACTCGACTTAAGAGATCCCCCTTTGCAGACGCGTCACGAGCTAGATGACTATAATTCTACCCTCCTATTCTGAAGCGCAAATCATAGTTCTCCACCGGACGCTGGTTCGTGCCGGAGAGGCTGTACCTCCGCCTGGTCCGGACTTTCCGGATTGGATGCGACGAGCACAGATGATCCTACCGGCTGGAATTCATGTTGGACAACTGCAAAGCGTCGATCCAATGCAACGAACCCTTGAGGATAAAAAATTCCGGACGTATGTTCTGGGGTACATGACCGGCTTTGATTGCTTCACCGAAGGCATGGCAAATGCCTTGGAAAAGCTACTACTACATGTTGAGGAGTATCCAAATCTTCCAATCGACACCCGACGCGTTCGCAAAACACTGCGTGAAATTAACCAGGACCATCGCGAAACGGTACATCGAATATGGGGACTGGTCGATAGGGCCTATCAACGGTTTAACGAAAACGTCGGGTTAGGTCGACCGTTATATATTGGTCTTGATATTCTTTTCGACGAGCTCAAAGAATATCGCGTCTTCAGTGGTGGACCTCGTGCCCGGGAGGAGCTCCATTCACTGTATGGGCGCATTGATCAACTAATAGCAAAAATTAGGGCCGGTAAGACTCATCCAGATACTCTTCTGCGCTCGATAGTTAATCAACTAGAGGCTCTCACAACAAAAGCGTTCTCAGAGGTAAGTGATTACTGGTATAGCGAAGTTATGGTAAAGCGATACTTCCGAGATACCTTGATTCCCCACGCTATCCTGAACAATTACATCGACCCGCAACAAACATCCGACCTTCTGGGAGGAGTCTGGAGGTTTATAACTGACCTACCGTACGACCCTCACTTGCTCGTCTGTCGACCACTTTTACGTCACCAACCCCAAGCCCCGGGGACTAGGTTTGCAACCGTTGCTGACTTTATTGACGAGATTCAGTTCAGCAGGGTGCGGCCAGCAGACTTTCCTTCATTGAAAGTACGAATAGAGCAGAAGGAAGCCCTTATTTCAGAGGGTCAGAACGAGCAACCTACGCTCCAACTGCTGTGTGAACATCCGAGTATTCGCCTATCCCATCAGGAAGAATTCCTCTATTTTATGCTCTCCAAATACTCACAGAATACCTCGCTCGATCCCAATCGTTTGCGGGACTGGCTAAGCAAATCAATCTTCTCAATCGATCCACGAAACGGAATTCCTGCCCAGAGCCTCTCTACGGCTCTACGCCTTGGGCTTGCGCGAATGAAGGAAGGCGCATCAATTGAGAATCTCGACATTGGAGACCTTCAGGACTTATACCTGCGTGTCCTGAGAAACAAGTGTCATAACATCCATGAGGCTTTAAAGTACCCATTTTCAAGTGAATACCTCCAGGAAATGAAGAGACTTGACCAATTTGAATTAAGAGAAGCACTCGTCGATGCAATACTAGAAGGAATTTACCAACCGGCGTCAGATTGGCTGGAAGAGCGCGAGTTGGCCACTCACATTACTGACGCCATCAGAGCAGTTGATATTGCCGAAAAGGAGGAAAGACTTGATCAACCTAAAGCTTTAGAAGAATTTTTCATACGAATTGAAAAATCGCTGAAAAATCTTGAGCTTCGTGCAGAAACCATCTCATTTGATCGACCATCACTGCGCCTATGGCAAACCCTGTGTATCGACGCGTTTCTAACGCTGAACCAATCACAAAAGCGAGGACTATTTAGACTCCCGTACAATAAGGAGCTAATGGTCCCTGTTAACTTCAAGAGCTTAGAGGAACTTATCGCAAACGGCTTAAAGGAGAGCATTCTTGTCTCACTCAAAGAGGTCGCAACGCTATGAGCGATGATTACGACGAAAAAGACAATAATAAACCTTACGTTATGTCAAACAACGATGAAGGTGACTACCATCCCGAACCTGACCACCATGGCTATGTTCACGCATCAACGCTCAAAGAAGATGAACACATTTTCGGTGACGTAGCGGTCACATTTCTTCCTGACCCGTACCGCGTCGAGGTCCATAGCGACTTCGAAGATGACTCGATTAAATTCGAACCCCCGCTAAAACTATGGCGACGGAGACAAACCCTACGCAGCCTGATACTGCCGAAGCTTCAGGAGCTAAATCTTGAGGATTTTCTTACAAAAAACAAAGATAATATCGAAACCATTATACCTTATGAGCTTCTGCCTCCTGAGGAAGATAATGCATCCAGCACAATTGCTGGTAACGAGGATGTTGACTACCGACCCAAACAAATCGGTTTGCTTACCCTCGGAAATCCTGCCGAATTAATCTCCAAACTTGAAAAAGTAGGATGCCAGTGCGGGCCCTATAACGCAATTCAGATCTCCCTTATCTTAATTACTCCCACAGTCCTGGTCCGATCTCTACTCTTTGAGGGAAATCCCGGTTGCGGAAAATCATTTACGGCCAAGTGTCTTGCAAAAATTTCAGGTGCAGAATTCATGGTGTTGAGTTGCTACTCAGGCATGAACTTCCAGTCTCTAATTGAAACACCCTCAAGTACTGGACTCGTACGAGCCATGGCATCCGGTGGCGAAGTCAAAGATGAACAGCTCATTTCAGATGGAATTCTCACACGAGCGTTTAAGTCATCGCAAACAAAGCCTACAATTTTATTGGTCGATGAAATAGATAAAGTTGATGAAGCCATCGACTCGTTCTTTCTGGGTCCCCTTCAGGACGGCTGCATTTATCTTGAAAACCGAGAGCCGGTTAAGTGTAACCTTGATAACCTGCTCGTGATTTTCACCAAAAACTTCAATCGCACACTTGACGACGCCATGATGCGTCGGGTTACCCCGGTTCAGATGGAATACCTGGATACCGAACTTGAAAAGCGAATACTCAAACCACACGTACTACCACAAATTGCCAACAATATCGTATATCTTTGTGAGCGCATGCGAGCAGCCGATGGCGCCTACAAGTTTGAAAGACCTCCTGCACCTGATGAATTACTCCGAGCGGGACGCTATGTCTGTAAAATGCTGGAATGGAAGATTACAAACTTTGAACATATTGGCCGCTCACTCTTTCCCATTATGGCCAAATCAGACCGTGACCGAATAGTCTTTGAACAATTCATCCGCTTCCACCCCGAATTCGCTGATTCCTTAATTCCAGACCCACGAAAAGCCACACCTGCACAAATATTCGAAAAGGTCGGGCGGATTATTACTAAGGGAGTTCTAGAGGATCCGTCAGCCGAAAAGCGAAAACAGGCGTTTCAAGTAGAAAAGGTCGGCTGGCAACATGTCGGCAACCCCACTGAGATAATTGATAAGCTGGCCAAGGTAGGTTATGAGTGCATGCCCTACCTTGCAAAACAGGTGTGTCTTCTTCTCAATACGAAAAGAGAAATGGTAAAAACATTTCTTTTAGAAGGGCCTCCCGGATGTGGAAAGAGCTACCTTGCAAAGGCATTAGCCCGTATTGCGGGCGCAGAATACATAGCAGTTCAGTGTTACCAGGATATGCCAACATCCCTGTTGGTCGAATATCGCAACGAAGTGGCGATTGCTCAGGCGAACGCCGGAAAAAAAATTCGCAAAGAGGATATAATTACGTACGGTCCACTCACCCGGGCGTTTATAAAATCCCAAAGTCAGCCAGTAGTTCTCCTCATTGACGAAATCGATAAAGTGGGTGTATACCTTGATACATTCTTCCTGGGGCCCATACAGGATGGTCGAATCTGGTTGATGTCAGGACCGGCAATTGACGCGAACCTTGATAACCTAATACTGGTTTTTACCAAAAACTTTGTAAGGCCGATAAACGACGCTCTCTTGCGGCGGGTGCATCCAGTTACCTTGACATACCTCGACTCGAAACTTGAACGGCGTGTCTTGAGTCCTCATTGCATTCCGCGGCTTATTGATAATCTGGTCTATGTTGCGGACCTAATGCGTTATAATCAAGCTTCGTTTCAGTTTGACAGGCCACCCGCGCCTGAGGAACTGTTAATGACTGCCCGTTATATTCTCAAGTTGTTAGAATGGGGGTATGACGACCCCGAAGATGTGGGATACCAAGTTTGGCGTATGGTGGCAAAGTCGGAGCGGGATCGGTCCGTATTAGAACATATGTTCCGCCACCATCCCGAATTCGACGACCCACGCGACGGTGACGCTGCCCATTTGACGGTCGGCAAGATTCATTCACGACTTGGGAAAGTACTACTGCGGGGGATCATCCGTGACACCCAAGCAACAGAGGAAGACTTTGCTTCCTACTGGGACCAAAAGTGAAGCTAGGGTTCGCGCAGTTGGGTGATCTCTTCGTCAAAAGGCAATTTCGCACGTCGAGATCGAGTAGGACCCCGCTCGCACGGGGGACCTCTCACACCACGTAGCGTACTTTGCGTACTACGCGGTTCCATAATGAGTTTTACCAGTCAAACCATGGAGGCGAGCGAGAAGAGTCCAAGCTC
>JBIIDM010000231.1:0-4669 GCA_044238365.1 Bdellovibrionota bacterium
GCCATGCTGTCTCGTACCGTATCCCTTGATGTTTTGCCCATTCACTCAATTTCATGTACGGACACATCTCATATTTGTAAATAAAAGTCTATAGATTACTACTTTTTATTGAGCAGTTTTCAACCCTAACTCACCTTGGAAAATCGACCTTCATAACCAAAAAAGTCTCCGATAAGCGCATTACTCACTGTCACACTTATTCGCATCATTCCATCCGATTCTTCCCATTCCTTAATTGTCGCGTTGCCCGCTAAAAGGCGCGGGATCGGAAGGCGTATACCACCAAGACGAAGGTGCTGACGGCCTGAAACTAGAAGCAGCGCGCCTTCAATAGCTTGAGGATGCAGCTCTGCTTCTAGAAAATGATATCTACCAAAGTAGTCCATCAAAACAGCACGTTGTTGATCGAAGGTCATGACGGCAAAGAATCGTCGAGTGCCCGAAGGGAAATGAAATTTTCGATCCCAGGTCATAGTCACGGAGTCATTGGCGCCAAAGGTAATCTCATTGTTCAGTTCGAATGCGACATTTTCACCGCTCTCGATGAACAAAATATCAGAAAGGCTGGCAAGCCAAAGGATCGGATAAGAAAGAACCCCGGCGAGGCCCTTCTTACGCCAGACTTTATTCATGGTACCCTGATAGCGAAGGGATCCAGTCGTCAAGGAGAGATGCTCCCTGACTCCGGGGCTTAGGCTGTTGATTGCATCAGTTCCTAAGCTTGATATAAAAGGATTCATCACCATTCTCCCAGGTTTCTAAAGTAGCCTTTTGGTGTCGCAGTATGAAGAAGCAAAGTTGTTAGTGCGCACGCAATCAATCCGAGATTTTTGGAGATGCCACCAAATGGATCTATTAACGCAGCCGGTTCGAGCGCTACGACGATTATTGGGAGTATGATGACCCCTATCAGCGCGAGAATTGCGCTAAATCGATCAGCGATTCCCGTGACCATCCATACTCCAAACAGCACTTCAATTATTCCTAGGATTGCCAGGGTCGTGACGGGGGAAATAATATACATGCCTGAACGAGCAACAAGATCTATTTCGCTCGTGGTTACAAAGAAAATTTTTGGCACGAGCCCTTCGTGTATCCATACAAGGCCGAGAAGCGTTCTGGCTGTTGCCTTGGTTATCCATAATCGGAGAGTCAGCTCGGGGTCTAGGCCGGTCTCTATCCAGATTCGCAACCGGTCAAAACTCCAGCGGGTAGCCCAGATCATTGCCGGCCTAAAAATTAACCGGTCAAACACTTGCCCCGCCCATCCGTAACGGGTGTCATAATCGTACACTGTACTGAAGTGTGTGCTGTTGGTAGTTGGTCTATAGGTCCAACTACCCGTTCCTTCAGAAATGATTGACATTTTATCGGTGGACCCAAAACGTAATGCAGAGGAACGCCGTGATTTTTCGCCGACTGTCTCGCCCCATCCAGTGACTGATAGGCCGAATCCGATCTTTTTCAGGTAACGAAAGCGTTGCGGCTCGCCATCACTCTCTTTCGGAAGATACTCGATGGCCGAAAAACGCAGATCCCAACGTTGGTGCAGTGCTGGATTTTGGCTGAACTCCCAAACCTTATCCAGACTTGCGGAAATGTACGTTTCAGCAGTAAGTTTCATAACTGTTTCTTGATTAAGGCAGCGCGAATATTTTCCACTGAAAAAGTCGCTACTGGTGCTAAGTTGTCAACAAGTTTCTCTGCCCAGGGCGATGGCTCTGCCAAGCTCTCTGAAAGAATGCGGACCTGAGCCTTGGATACAATGGGTTCGGACATCACCGCTTCACAGATCCATGCCAAACAATAATGAGCAACAAGTGGCAGGGGCAGGAAGATTGGCCTTACTCCTATTGCTTTGCCTACTCTTTGGACGGCCTCCTTTAGGCTGAGCCGCTCGGGACCTACAGCTGCAACAGTTTTGAAATCAAGGCTACCATGCGCCAGTGATGCCACGAGAATACGAACCAAGTCCGAGATCGCGATCGGCATTATGTCGGGAGTATGAGAACCAAGCAGGCCAAAAAGGGGCATGACTTTAAGGGTTTGACTGATATGAGAGAGCATGTGATCGCCGCGTCCGTAGATTACTCCGGCTTTGACTACGGTGAACGGGAGACCGCCATTTCTTACGATCTCCTCAGCCTCCCATTTTGTTTCATGGTATGGAGAGCCACAATCTGACCTAGCTCTGAGAAAACTCAAAAGACATAGCCGTTTCACACTTGCGCGCTTAGCCGCGGCAACAACATTTGCGGTCCCCGTAATATGAACGTTACGATAGGTTTGCGCCTTTATTTCACGGTTAATACCGGCAAGATGAGCAACTGCATCACATCCCGCGAAGGCGTTCTCTAGCTCTTTGACATCTGAAAGTCCTGTTGCAATATGCGTTACCCCAGATAGTGCAAAGAGATCATCATGCTGATGATTCCCTCCTCGTGAAATCAAAACGACGTGATGACCTTTTGATGCTAGTTCGCGAGTTAGATGACTTCCTACAAATCCTGTTCCTCCAGTAATGGCAATTTTCATAACGATCCCTCCATTTCTAAACGATAAAGGTGTTGCGTTCGGTAATTCGAGAAGATTCATCGGTCAAGGCTACACGCATTATCAGCCGGTGCCGACTTTTCCGCTAAAATTCCAGCCGCGGTCATCGTAAGCACTCCTTTACAATTCGTGGTGCCAACCAAGTGTAGGGAATCAAACTTTTGACCTCGAAGCCGCACTCAAGTTGTGCGGTAGAAAAGAAGTTTGTTTGAAATTTGGATATATCAATCGGAACAATTGGCCACTCGGGCCGGACGATCTGTGTTACGACTACCTGTCCATGTTTATTGACCGCATAGGCTCGGTCGACAACGCCTATAATTTCACGCGCGTTATGCCAGTTCTCGAATGCAGTGCCAGCTAACGTTGGTTCAGCCGTTCCTATCGTGTATTCTATCTTTGAGTCGCCCTGTTGAACCGTGATTGCCGCTCCTTCTTCTTGAATTTGAGCCACCCCCAGTCGATAGTACGTGAGCAAGTGCGCCGGGTAGGTTACATAAGCGCTATTTGTAAAAGATTTAACGAAATATATGCCATGTCCTTTGCCGTCTTCAGTGAAAGAGCGGTCATCAATCAGGAATCGGAACGCAATGTGGCGGTAGCTTAGCCCAATTTTATATTGAATTACCGCTGGTCTCATTCGGGTTAAATGCACATCGACAAGCGATACAAGCGCTCGTCCATTACGAATGAGCGGCTTGAATTGAAGCGGAAGATTCTCTTGGGCTTCTTGCGGATCAAGGGTGAACTGAATTAGCTTTACCTCATTTAGTTCACCCTTGTAACTGATTGGAACATCTCGCAGAGTAAAACTCATACCGCCTTCCTTTATAATGCGAAATAAAAGATTGTCCAGAGTACGGAGCTGAACAATAAACAAATCACCCATACAGTTACCCATCTCTGTGGTAGGCCTATCCGTTGAATCCTGTATCTCTGCATGTGCAACATTGTGGTAAAACTTCCCACGACTGAAAGGACCAAGAGCGCATACATAAGGTTAGTATTCAGAATGGGGGTTAGGAGAATTGCAGGAACTAGAACAATTACGCCAACTACCATAGTTGCCCCCAGATGGGCTAGAAATTCGACCTGCTTTTGGCCGCTGATACTTATCGACGCAAGCATGAGCATGACCCATCCCGATCCAGCAGCTCCAATCATTTGAGCCGCTCCTTCCAGCTCAGATCCAAGGCCTGATTCGCTAAAAATTGCTGCGCCAAATAGAGCAGTAATTATCGAGGCAAATACGATGCAGCACAGAAAAAAGGATACGCTATAGAATTTTGAATAGTCAGGATCGCAGGTACAGGCGAGGCCTCTTGATGAAGGCGATATGACTCGTCGATTATAGGCGATAGTTTTGTATAAAAAAGTGAGTGTCCTTTTAATTGGAGTGAAATATACGAATTGCATGATAAAAGAGGGAAGCTGTTCTTCTAAAACCCAGAGCATCCCGGAAATGCCCGCTCTTGTCTCCGTTCCACTGGGCGAAACCGCAACCATCTCATTTCGTATTCCAGCTGCCCATACAGCAGATGCGACATCACCCTGTAGCTGCTCGTATGGTTTGATCCGATCGGGCGAAATCAGTCTCGAACTAAGGAGGATCTTCGTGATTGCCCGACAAATACCACAATCTCCATCATAAATAAGAATGGGCCTTTGAGTAGACAATATGGCGTTCATCGCTACCTCCTGATAAGCTGCAGAATCGGTTTGAAAAAACTTACTTGATCGAGCTTCAGTACTAGGTCTAAAAGTGTGTTACTCTTTTTACCCAGTGATAAGATGTCTTGAACAAGTTTCTTAAATTCCCTTGTTTCCCGTTCACTCCCTTTCTTGCTCTCGTCGACTTCTAACAGCCGTTCAAGGGCCTTCATCAGGGGATCGAGTTCTCGTTTTCGTCTTTGAATCGCGATTGTACGAGCGACCTCCCAGACGTCTTTTTCTGCCGAGAAATACTCGCTTCGCACGCCTGAGCGGATTTCCTTTGAAATTAGTCCCCACTCCATCAAGGCCTTTAAATTCATATGAGCGTTACCTCGGGATATCTTTAGCTGCGCCATAATCTCATCAGTGTTGAGAGGTTCGGAGACTAGCAAAAGAGCATGTA
>JBIIDM010000067.1:0-16185 GCA_044238365.1 Bdellovibrionota bacterium
AAAGTGATTGTTTTGTGAATGAGGCGTGGTACTCCACGCCGCAGTGAACAAAATCAATCATTTGACGAAGAGATTGGGAAAATACCTGAGCAGTTACCATCATCATAATACACGCTGCCTGAAGGGAGCGATGTGGCAGAAGCTGGGCCGGATACGCCGTTAGTTGATATCGTGGCATATAGCGGTACATATAGATATGCCCGTACTGTTCTAACTCGGTAAGGAATTCAGATGCCAAAACCTTGTGGTGTGCGGACGGAAAATACCGAAGCGCATTTTTAAGGGCGAGTCGTTTTTCGTCAGTTCACCGGCCCGTGGAGTATACATCTGGGCTATATCATCACGGGTATACTGTTTAATATAAATTATACCTTATTCAATTATCTCAGCATCAACTTCGACCACATCTCTGCGGGGCTGGTTGACAACTCCTCTGCCAGAACCTATAGCACCCCAATCAACGCGACCAGACTTACTATTATAGACCTGAAATGAAGCTACTCCTCCCCTCTGAAAGGCTCTGATCCGTCGCTGCTCGACGAAGTCGCCTCTGAGCGCCCAGAACCACACAAAAAGACACAACAACGGATTTGTGGATCCATAATAAGTAGTTGCAAGCAAAGCAACCATTAACCGCGGCAAGAAGATAAACCCCAACCACCAGAATATCCCGCCCCAGGGGGTTGCGAAGAACAGGGTCAGTCGAGGAAAAAAATACATACCGATACAGAACAGAAGCGTATGGGATTCCCAGAAGTTCATATGCAGGTACAAAAGTAAAGACCTAAAGTTCGACGGAAGAACCAAAGTGATTTTTAGACACAATTCGCGAGTAAGATAGAAACGCAGGCGTAGCATGTTAGCCAGCCTTTGCACAAGGGACCCTTCGCGTCAGAGGGACCAAGCCGGTTGACCGTTAACCTTGTTGGCCAGATGGCCCCTCAATAACCCAGGCCCGGTCGGGCGTTTTGGGATCGCGAGACAAATAGAGTATAACGCGACTATAGCACACAAGTGGCGTTGACTCGATTCCTAACCGACGTGCCGTCAAAGCAAAAATAGGAGCGAATCTCTAAACCTGAGTTTGACGTAAGAACTGCGGTAATTGGCTGAAACTGCTTTAGACACAAGACCAGAGTGAGATAAAAGCGCAAGAGCAACTTGCTACGTCGCACATTGTAAATCATGAGCAACAAAGTGGATGAAGTAATTTCAGCCAATTACCGCAGTTCTTACGTCAAACTCAGGTTCTAAAATTCCTTGGCTTTTCAAATGCTATTTTTTATAGGTGCCCCGGTAATCCGGACTACAACACCCGGGCCCTCAGGAGCCTTGTTCGATCCTCGGACTCAATTACCCACCGGGGAATGAGACCACGATCGACAAGCTGTCTCTTTCGGTCGCGAGGAAGCAGGAGATAGCTCTGAATAACGCCTCGACATTCGAAGCTTCCGCATGAACAGTCAAAGACCGTTGGATCAGTAACCAGGCAAGACGCATAATCGAAGGTTATCTCTTCACCCAGCTCAATATCCCGGACTGCCTCAAGCTCCGGGATATCTCCCTGGAACAGCAATCGAGTCGTCGGAGAACAGCTATGGTTAAAGAAATCATCTACCCCCCCCGAGGGACCCAGGAACTCACCATAACCGACCTCAATGAAATGAGTAAAATCATCAACCTCGCGACGCAGGAAGCGATCTCCCTGGAACCGACCAACTATTTCGCGAGCCAAAAACCTTCTATCCGCAAAAACGCCTAGCCCGTAAGGAGGCTTCTCACGAATAAACAGATCATCACTATCAGTAACTGAAGGAGTATTTTCGATAGTCTTAAGGCTTGATGCAGCGTTGCTCATGAAGCTTACTCACAATTGTGATAATTATAATAGTTGCTGTCGTAATTCGTCACGACATCCATACCCCAAGCTTCTCGGGCTCTGGAATAGAAAATCAGTCAAAATAGGGCCTGCTCTCTTTACTGCTTGAATCAGCCGCCTATCGTGAATCAAAACTCTCGATAGCTATATACCGGTTCCACTTCAAAAAGTCAGAAAAAATGAGGAACCGGAATATCCTTTGCGGAGCAAAGTCCCCGAAGGGACAAACAAATACTCATTCCAGAAAATAGAGTCTTCAGACACTTTGAATTGGAATGGGCATACTCTCTGAATCTATACCCTTATCCTAACAGGCTTGTGTTAAGATGATGACGTCGATACACTCATTCATCTAATTTTATACTACTAAAACCTCCGGGCACCCCCTGAAAGCACTCCGAGGGACCCTGATGAATCGCTCGAAAAAAAACCATGGCTAACAATAAACTCTCTACACATTTTGACCACTTTTGTCACTAGTGGGCAGCTACTTACCATGAATATCATCTCGCGACATTCCTACCTGTACTTTCTGCCCAGCGTTCTTAACTCCTGGTCAAACTCACCCGCCGCCAGTACATACCAACCGCCCTCACCTGACTTGCGCAACCGGAGCGTCACTAGCCTACCCGAACCCGAGAGCTGCCCTTCTGGAAAGCATGATCCGGGCGAAAACGATACAAGCACGCGTTCATCAGATTGTTCAAAGTCGAGAAAAAAGTCTTATTTGCAGATGCGAGGTCCTACCTTACCTTGCAAAGAGCACAAGAAGGCTTGTGACAAAGAGATTGAACAACCTAACGAACGCGTACCCGATGCCTCTCTGATTCTCGCGTGGGCCCAGAAATGTGAACCTCCTTCCACAGCCGAGAACCGAACACGGACCACGCTATTCCTGCACTGCATCACAGCGTGCGCTGCAATTGCTGGCCTTTCGGCGGGGCTTGGCACAGGCGCAGCAGTCTTCTGGTATGATGGCTCCCAGCCGATCAACATCCTTGCTGTACTAAGCTCCCTCGTACTCGCTCCCGCACTTCTGCTCATTCCAACCATCCTACTCAAAATAGGGAGTCTCGTCATGAGGAGATTTCAAATAAAAAGAGCCACTCCATCAGTCCCAGCTCTCAGCAAAGCTCTACGCGCAACCATTTCCAAAATCCTTCCACAGGGCCGCGAACTTTTTACCAAGGCGAGCACCTTGACCGCCTTCCACCTTGCCCTATACGGGAAAGTCGAAGCCTTGTACCTTTCGCTGATGTCCCAGCTCTTCACATTGTGCCTCCTCTTTGCTGCCGGAGGATACGGCACGTGGAAAATGATTACTACTGACCTGGCCTTTTGCTGGAGCGCAACTCCCGCCCTGATCACCCCGGCCTTAGTTCAATATACAACTTCAATCCTCGCAATCCCGTGGTCTTTTTTAGACGCCGCTGCGACACCGTCACTACAACTAATTGAAAAAACCAGATACTATCGTTTCCACGCTCCGCTGCCCTCCGCTCTGGTATATGATCCGGCTGTAATGGGCGAATGGTGGGCTTTTCTAATCCTAACCATTCTCACTTGGGCTGTTCTGCCCCGTCTGATCCTCCTGCTAATCACCTATGCGCACTATGCAAAGGCAATATCATATACCTTACGACACCTTCCGCACGTACCTGCACTTCTAGCGGAGCTACGACCGGGCGGAGTCTATACGACCAATACTCCCGACAGAAGCGCCCAGGCGTCAACTCCGCAAAGGCAAAATATCACAGACAATCTAGATACAGCGCTGATACAAATCCCGTCAGTTACCGCCAGCTCAAAAATTATAGCGTGGGCCATACAAGACCTCAACCCCAACCTACTCACACTACCTCCCCAACTATCACACATCTCTCCGACGCATGCCGGAGGAACTACCCCGACATCCGAGGAATTGGCAGTTATTGAAGCTGTCGGCAATGCTCCTCCGCCTGACGTTATCCTTATCCTGGTCAAGTCCTGGGAGCCGCCCTTACTTGAGTTCATCGACTTCCTAAGCGACCTTCGAAAAGCCACCCAAAAAACAACGCCTATATATGTCATTCCTCTTACCCTAGACAGAGAAAAGGCGGATAATACTGTCTGGATAAAGGTCCTTGGTAAACTCGCAGACCCCTGGATACACGTAACCAGTTCATTAAGTATTTCGAAGTGATTGAAATGGCCGCAGAAGAGAACCCAGGCATTCCTCATTTTGTTGTAGTCGGACATCCTAACAAGGGAAAGTCAACGATAGTATCAACCCTCGCCCAGGACGAATCAGTTGAGATAGATCCAACACCGGGTACGACTCAAATATGCGAACGCTATCCGATGTCTCTGGGCAACAGAATTCTCTACGTACTTGTTGATACTCCGGGATTCCAACGCCCCCGCCGAGTCTTGGAATACCTTAAGTCGGGCTCCCCTACACTAACCGACCGAAACTCAAAAATTGAACAACTCCTGGCAGATGAGGAATCCTCAAAACTATTTCCTGATGAAACCGAAATCCTTTCAGCTATCATGCATCCCAATGCCGGAATAATCTATGTCGTTGACGGGGGCGTTCCATACAGCGCGGAGTATGAGCCTGAAATGGAAATTCTCCAATGGAGTGGGCAACCACGGATGGCCCTGATCAATCCGATTCACGGCGACCATTTCTTGGGGGATTGGGAACGGGCACTACGCCATTACTTCGGCATTGTAAAGATTTTTAATCCGATCATCTCTCCCTTTAGTGCTCGTGTTGAGTTACTGAAAGCCTTCGGGCAACTTGACTCGTCATGGTCTGATTCACTGATCAACGCTCAATCCGCCCTGCTCCATCATCGAGCCAAACAGGAGGAACAAGCAGCAGCGGCTATCGCGGAGGCTCTCGTGGGAACTCTGCGCGCCCAGGTATCTGCACCGATATCTCAGAATTCTTCCGAAGAGCAACTTCAGAAAAAACTTACCCTTCTCGTTCAAGCTGAAATTAAGAAAATTGAAATTTTTTGTTGGAAATCGCTTGATGAGATATTTCACCTCTCAAAGCTGTTTGTACAAAAGGAAGATATGTTGATCCTACAGGATGATATATTCTCACGAGAAAGTATTCGCCTCTTCGGACTCTCAAAAACACAGCTGACGCTACTAGGCCTGCTCAGTGGCGGAACAGCCGGTGCCCTACTGGATCTGGCAGTAGGCGGCGCTTCGTTGTTAATTGGATCAGCCCTTGGTGCTAGCTTTGGCGCCGTCACCGCCAACCTCGGTGCGACTAAACTCCTAAAGTTCGGCCGCATTCCGCTCCCCATTGGGTCGCTCCCGATTGGCTCACATACAATGGTAGCCAAACCATCCGACAATCTAAATATCGCGTTTATCCTTCTTGCTCGGGCAATAACATACTATTCGATAGTCTCAGAACGTGCACACGGCAATAGGAGCGCCATTTCGTATGCGCAGCCAAAGGCGCCAACCTACGATAGCGTAACATTAAAAGCACTTCGAAAGCTTTTTGAAGAGAGCCGGACAGGGCTAATTAATGAGAATGTATGCGATGAAATTGCCAGTGTTGTTCTTACGTTGATTAGAAACGGGAACTTGTAGAATAGCTCCAATATATACCGGTTCCACTTCAAAAAGTCCTAAGAAACGAGGAACCGGTATATCCTTTGCAGAGCAAAGCCCCCCGGAGGGACAAGCAAATAGCCATTCCAGCAAATAGAGTCTTCAGACATTTTGAATTGGAATGGGTATACTGACGCCTGCTTCGACAGACTGTTATCAAAGCGCCTACTCACCGATGGTCGAAAAACCAAGTTCGACCTTCAAAGTGTCTTGGTCCTGAACTTGGTTTTTTTCGGCTTTGGCCTTAGCCTGTAATTTCTGATTTGCCCCTACCAGACGGTTACTTAATTCCGTTGCGAGCTGCCATAGAAGCCGTACCCCGATTACCGAATCTTCAACGAGCAACTTCCGCAGCGCCTCTCCAGGAATAGTTAGTAATCTTGTGTGAGACTTTGGATATACCGAGGCATTTCTGCGCGAATGATTAAGCAATGCCATTTCACCAAAATGATCACAGCTCTTAAGCTCGGAAAGAACGGTATCTCCCATCTGCACAGAGACCTCCCCGGAGATAATAACATAAATACTATTTCCGGTGGACCCTTGTAATATAACAGGCAACCCGACCCCATGATCAGAAACCGTAGCAATCTCAAGGATTTTCAAAATCTGTGCATAATCGAGATCTCGCAACAGGTAGACCTTCCTTAGGGCGGCAATGCACCCAAGGATCTCTTCATGTCTAAATAAATCCTGTTCAGCTGGAGGAGTTTCATTGTGCGCCTCAATAAAGAGCACCGGAAAACTGGTGGCTTCATTCTTCTGTTGATCGGTTAGTACGCCGTTAAGGGCTTTAATCCCAGATTGCACTATCTGCGGGACGATTGACTTAATAGCCAGTATGGATTCCGCAATCTCGACTTCACATAGGATACACCGGTCTCCCGGAAGCAAGTCAAACGTCACTAGCTCATTGTATTGCCTCTGATAAATTTGCAAACTATCAAAGGACCGCTGGGAAGAGACTCGATCCACAGAGCCACGACGCGTACCACCGGTCCCGGAAACCATTCTATGAAGGTCACCATCCCGCACCAGCAACAACTGGTTTTCGCCGAGACTTCCAACAATTGCTTTACCTCTTGAGACCGCAAGGCAAACTACGGAATACCCTTTAAACTCATTATTTTGATTGAGCTCAAAATATGCCTTATTTAAGGATGCCATAGAAAGTGCCAGAACTGCTTGAATATCGGGAAGCGAACAGGTGCCCCACTTTCCTTCCTGTACAAGTCGGCCCCTCCTATACCGATACTGCTCCGCAACGACGTCAGCTAATTCATTGCCCACCTGCACAACCCGATCGACGAGACCGAACAACTTTACAAGAACATAAATACCGCTTTCCGCGTCCTCAATAACTCCGAGGGGTGACTCCCTTCCGGTCCCAAGATCCGCGCTGCTCGAAAACCTTAACATGTTCAACCCCCTTAGTGAGTTTATCCCTTTTTCTTGGGTGATTTGCCCTTACTCGGCGACACTTTAACGTTTACGGCCTTTCCTTTCTGGGGTGCCTCTATCTTCTTTGCGGAAGTTGAACTCGATTTTACCGGCTTACTCTGAGACGTTTTCTGCTCCACCTTACCCTTAGCCACCTTTGTCTTGTCGACTTTCGTCGAGATTTCTCGACCAGGTTTCTCTTTCTCCTTGGAGGGAGCCACTACTTTCAAAGGTGATGCTCCTGGCTTTGGCGTTAACGGAATTTTCTTAAGCTCTTCCACGAATACCTCCTTGGAAAAGGCTTTCTTTGAGCCAGAGGCGAGCGCCTTCCCCTTAACGGGAATATCGTCCTCCTCGTCAAGATCATCTAGCTCGACATCTATCTCTATATCATCCACCTCATCTTCTTTGAGCTCCTCATCATCGGCGCCAAACGGCTCGTCTTCCACTAGTCCTATGATCGACTCGGCGCGAGCTGCAACAGGAGTCTTTTCCTTCGGTACAGCCTGCACCTTAGCCTGGAGCTGCGAACGGCCCTCTTCCTGACGACTTAAAAGTTGCAATGGTTCCTCGGGATTAGTTGACCATGTAACCTCGTCAAGGGTGTACATAGTTACTTTCTGACCCATTACAAGGATCTCTTTAGTAATAAGGTTTGGTGCTTGTTTGCGATTCATTAGGTTATGCTAGGGAAAATGTAATCGGGGAACACCACTTCGTATCTGCTATTAGGATGAAGGATCTGCGTGATGCGATGCAACCATAATATGGCGGTCCCTGTCGAAAAGTTTGAATGCCCTTTTGAGAGGATTAGCCATGCTGATTTTAACTGTAATTGTTGGTGGCAAGGACTTTGATCGGCAGCGGATAGAACAGTCCCTTATCATAGTAAGACTTTTTGAAGTGGAACCGGCTATGATACGGTAGAGCAATTGTACCAAAAAAGGGGTAAGCAACCTTTGCCAGGCCGAGATGCAAACTATTATTGTACAATGGCGTATACTGCTGGTGCCTGCGGATTAAGCGATCTACATCGTTGAATGAATAAATAAAAAATAGCTGAGCTGTTACAAGCAATTAGGAATGAAAACTATGAACTCAATTTACTCTTTCGACCCCTATTCTATTCCATGGCCTGAGTCCGTTACTGAGCTGCACGCCCACCTAGGCGGTTCGGTCCCACTATATCGGCTGTGGGAAAGCGCGATAGACCGCGGTATTAGGGGACTCGGAAGCGGCTATGAAGAGTTTATAAACACGCTCAATATCACAGAAGATAAGGTTCGGGACCTCGATTCCTACCTGAAAGTATATGATCGGGTAGAGCTTATCCAATCAGGTCCCCAGGCCATTCGCGAAAGTGTAAATATTGCGATTCATCGGGCTTATAGAACCGGAGGGATGGTGACGGTAGGACCTGGTGGAGAGGGAGCCGGAAAACCGTTGTTTAATATTGGAAAATTGGAACTACGCTTCAACCCCCTGAAGCGAACTGGTGCTGTGTTTCTTAAGGGTAGCCACGCGGGATTATACGACGTTGACCGTGTAATCAAGTCCGCCTGTGACACCGCCCAAGATGTTGAGATGGCGTTTCATGGCGCCCTGCGCGTTGGTCTGCTGTTTTGCTTTGGTCGGGATATGACCTTTGAAGCAAACCGCGTGCTTGCTATGAAGACACTTAAGTGGTCTCACGATAAGGCAAATATAATCGGCGTAGACCTTGCCGGGCCTGAGTCGGCAAACCCCCTCTCGGATCCAACCAGACTTAAGGAGATGAAGGAAGTTTTCAGCATACTGCCGCGAACAATTCGCAAGACGATCCATGTGGGAGAAACTCCGCACGTTGACCTTGATACTTTTATCAAAACCGTCGAGGCACTTGAGCCGAACCGCGTAGCACATCCGATCTCCGCATTCAGGGCTCTTTGGGCTCAAAAGGATGATCGTGGTGTTCAGCTACTCAAGGAACGCGGCTTGATTTGCGAATTCTGTGTTCGATCGAATCTTCTTACTAAAGCAGTCGAAAACATCTCCGAATATCGGCGGATAATCGATACCTGCGACGATTACGAGATACCCTATACCTTTTCTACCGACGCCCCGTCGCTCCAGGGAAATACACTTGCTCAGGAGCTTCTGTTGCTCCTCGAAAACAAGGCTGCCACTGTGGATCAGGTTCTGCGTGCACTCCAACATGCTGAAAAGGGAACTTTTATCAGATAATCGCCCCTCTAAAACCAAAAAGATCTGCTCAAACATTGACACTCCAGCAACAAGGGGGCATTATCTCGTTCGCGCACTCGATTGGCTGTAATAAAAAACATATATGGCCCCCATATATGGCCCCATCGTCTAGCGGCCTAGGACGTCGGCCTTTCACGCTGAAAACACGGGTTCGATTCCCGTTGGGGTCAATCATATTGTGTGCGCTTTTTCTTTTCCCTACCTTTAAATAGGTTATGTTATCGGGAAAGTCCCCATGTAGACTTTCTTTAGCACTACATACTGCTATTATAGCAGAAGCTCCCTCCCGGCACGGCTTCTCATCCAAGCCCGGTCTCCCAAAACTGGCGTAATATCCGCCCTACATTCAGGCAGTGTATAATGATTCAATGCACGGTGATTCTACGTTACCCTAATGTCACTTGGACCCACTCTACTGAGATACATGCTACTGAGATCAACGCTGCTGAGAGAGGTGCCCACCCGTACTTCGGGCAAAGAGCAACTTTACAACTTACACTATCTATTAAGAATTAGAGGTACTTATGACAACAACCATGGGGACAACAAGCACGGGAACGCTCAATAGTGGAGATTTAAAGATCGGACTGGCAAAGATGCTCTGCAATGGCGTCATAATGGACGTTATCGACGTTGAACAGGCCAAAATAGCTGAGGATGCAGGAGCGGTTGCCGTTATGGCACTCGAACGAGTCCCCTCTGATATTCGTAGAGATGGTGGGGTAGCTCGCATGAGCGATCCGAAGATGATCGAAGAAATTAAGGCTGCGGTCAGTATCCCTGTGATGGCAAAAGTACGGATTGGGCATTTAGCTGAAGCCCAGATTCTGGAAGCTATTGGAATTGACTTTATTGACGAATCAGAAGTCCTAACTCCAGCAGACCCGCACTTCCACGTAAATAAATTAGACTTTAAAACTCCCTTTGTCTGCGGTGCCTGCGATTTGGGTGAAGCACTTCGTCGGATCCATGAGGGCGCTGCCCTAATTCGAACCAAAGGCGAGGCCGGCACAGGAAATGTTATTGAGGCTGTACGACATCTGCGAAAGATAGCCTCTGAGATCCATGCCCTAATTGAAGCTCCCGCATCTGAACTAGAAGCATTAAGCAAACAGTATCGTGTTCCAGTAAGCCTTCTGTCGGCAGTTCGTGAAGCAAAGCGTCTACCGGTTCCTAATTTTGCAGCCGGTGGAATCGCAACCCCGGCTGATGCGGCCCTTGCCCGACAATTGGGTGCCGAATCAGTTTTTGTTGGATCGGGGATCTTTAAATCATCGAATCCTGCACTGTTTGCCAGGGCAATCGTTCAAGCGAACGCCTCGTATAACGACCCAAAGAAACTTCTCGAAGTATCCCGTGGCCTGGGTGACGCAATGCGTGGACTGGAAATAGACTCCCTAGATCAGAAGATGGCAGGGCGGGGATGGTAAATGTTGGCATTCTCGGACTTCAGGGAGCCATTGAACCTCATGAACAGCGACTTAACGAGCTTGGCATCTCACACCTCCGGATAACAGAATCTTCGCACCTTGAAAAAATCAGTGCGATTATCCTGCCCGGTGGTGAGAGCACCACAATGCTTAAGTTGCTTCACTCCCGAGAAATGTTTGAACCGCTCAGGGATTTCTGCCTCCATAACCCCGTCTGGGGGATCTGTGCAGGAGCTATTCTTTTAGCAAAGGAAGTCAGCAATCCCGATCAGCAATCCTTAGGTATTATTGATATCAAGGCCGAGCGGAATTCCTATGGGAGCCAACTTGACTCTTTTTCGGGAACAATAGAGCCCGTTGCACCCTTGAAAGACGCCATTGAGGTAGACTTCATCCGCGCACCTCGACTTTTTCCACTGCCAGAAGTCGGCCCAAAGATTCACGGAGTGCAACCTATCTATACCTACCGAGGAACTCCCGTTGGCTTTCTCCAAGGAAGGTGTATCGTCACTGCATTCCATACTGAACTCAGACCAAACTACCAGCTTCACAAGTACTTGCTCTCCCTGTAACCTGAGTTCGACGTAAGAACAAAGGTCTGTAGAGCACAGAGATCCACATCGTCAACCGTCACAAACCTATGAATGACTACCTTTCGAGTTACCAACTTTTGGACTCTGGAGACGAGTGCCGAGTAGAACAATTTGGTGATGTCATTCTGATTCGCCCCCATAAACGCGCCTGCTGGTCGCCACAACAGAAAATTTCTGTATGGAGAGGCAAGGCACACGCCGAGTTCGATACCGATAACGGAACCTGGAAAATATTAAAAAAAATCCCCGAACAGTGGTACCTGCCTACTCCCTTTGGCAGGATTGCGTTGAGGCTGCAGAAGTCTAACCAAATTGGAATATTTCCGGAGCACCTAACATACTTCAGGAACCTAAAGGAGATCACCACCAGCCGCCCCCCCTCTCGCGTCTTAAATCTTTTTGCCTACACCGGAGCAGCAACCCTGTTCTGCCTTAAATCTCTTGGTGCATCCGAGGTGATTCACGTTGATACTTCGAAACAATGCCTTTCCTGGGCCCGCGAAAATCTAGCACTCAACAACCTCAAAGATGCTCCGTGTCGATTCATTCCCGAAGATGCCCTGACCTTTGTAGCACGGCTTAAACGACGTAATGAGTTATTTGATTTGATCATCACAGATCCCCCTTCATTCAGTCGCACCAAAGGTAAAGAGTGGAATGCTGCCAACGTACTCAAGGAATCAATTGAGAGTCTCCTAGGGCTCCTGAATCCCCATGGGTTGTTGATGTTGACCTCTCATACTATCGAACTGGATCACCTTGTACTCCGAAATATTGCCCACACCGTGCCTACTACGTTGCCAGTAGTTGTAGATTCGGGAGAACTGGTGCTAGCAGAGGTTACGCGACCAGTCAAAGTAAAGTGCGGCGAGTGGCTGACGGTTCAGCGGGTGTAATCGTCACTCAAAATGAGCCTAAAAAGCTCTCCTCCGATTCAAAATTGCCGTTTTTGCTTTATTTTCAAAGCGTTAAGTATTTCGACGCGTCTTTTGGTCCTCGGGAATCAGATATCCCGGACCGCCGGTCCGTAAATTTGCCAAATTTGTGGCGAACTAACCGCACCTATCGTACCGTTACGGATTTGGCGAGAGCCCTGGGCCTGTCCACATTCCGCCCTAAAGCAACAGCGCAGTAATACGCCAATAACTGCCCAGCACAAAGATGTAAACAGCTATTCAGATGCGACCCAATATCCGGCAACTCGATATACCTCAAGAAAAAATTATCTTCAAAAGCATCATGCGGCGTGTTACCAATTCCAATAACCTGGCCACCTCGTGCCTTGATCTCGTGGATGTTATCCACGGTGCTTTCAAACAACTTTCGCTCTCGTGCCTTACTCGGCAAAAATGCAACGGTATAAAAATCCTTATCAATCAATGAAATGGTACCGTGCTTAAAAAACCCCGCCGCCATACCTTCAGCATGACGATACGAAACCTCTTTAAACTTTAAGGCGCTTTCCATTGCAACCGGATAATAAATACCCCGACCGATAAAAAACCAGTGCTCGATAGTACAGGTCGCATAACTTACCTTCCTGATATCGTCGCTCAATCGATCAATCACATCATGAAGGGCCATGGGCAGGATTTCTCCTTCACTGCGAAGCACGGTGGCCTCTTCTGGAGATATAACATCCAAGGCTTCTCCCAGAGCTGTTGCCAGGAAAAACAATCCAGCCACCTGACTGATTATGGACTTGGTGCTTAAAACACAAACTTCCTTACCAGAATTCTGGAAGAGAGGAAAATCCGCCATCCGCTGACAGGTAGACTCTTGTACATTATTAATCGCCACAACAGTCGTCCCTGCCTTTTTGGCACTACGAACTACCTCCAACGTGTCAAAAGTCTCACCGCTCTGAGAGAGACAGATCAAGGAGTCTTCCGCGGTAAATTTCTTTAGGTTTAAAATCTCGTCCGACGCATGGGTTGCAACATACCGATTACTAATTGCGCTGAAGAAATACTGTCCAATTTGGCTTGCGTAAAAAGCGCTCCCGGAGCCTACCAACGAAAGCTGCTTATCACTAACTGCAGCCACAACATCTCTTAGATGGGGTTCAATCGACTGTCGAATTAAGTTCACGGCCTCTGGAGCCTCGTTCACCTCCTTAAGCATATAATGGGGATAGCCGCCTAAGTCATTGCGTTCAACCAAAACATCTTTCACGACGAACTGTTTCTCGATGGCCACGACATCCGTGCCCCTCACCGAGTAAAACTTGATGCTCTCCCTGGTACAGACTACAAACTCCTCATCCTCAAGATAACAAACCTCTGCTGATGAGCCAAACTCGCCCAGGGCGCTCTCGTCAGACGCAAGAACAATTACCTCGCCGATTACCCCGACCATAAGGGGACTCTTCCGCTTAAGCCCGAACAAACAATCACCCAATGACTGACTCATACCTACAATTGCAAACTCCCCTTCAAGGGTGTGAAACAACTGACCGGCGGCCGCAACAATATTCCTTCCACCGTCGGTCAACTGCGCAATAGCATTCGCGCCAACTTCGGTATCGGTTTCAGAAAGATAAGAAACTCCTGTCGCCCTTTGCTGTCGCCTTAAGTCATGGAAATTCGTAATCACTCCATTATGAACAATGCCGACTGAACGATCGAACGAAAGATGCGGATGAGCATTCTGGACAGTAACGCCACCATGCGTTGCCCAGCGAGTATGGGCTATCATACACGTCGCGTCCTCGAAGCCCTTCAACATGTCCATGTTGACTACTTCACTGATTGCACCAACAGCCTTATCTACAATCCATTCTCCCTTTACGATACCCGCAAAGCCGAAGGAGTCGTACCCACGATATTCCAACCGCGTTAGGCCGTTAACGACATCCTTATAAAGGTTTTTCTTCCCGATCGCTCCAACAATTCCGCACATCGTCTTAATTTCTCCCAATCTTAAAGAAGCACACTCCACTATTGTGAACAGGAATGGATATCCTAAAAACTCCACTTACCGAGCGAAGCGCCCCTATGTGCGCCAGTCACTGATGGCAACGAGGTATTAATGCCATATGCCGCATTGTGCGCCATAATAGCAAAACACATTGCCTCCCGAGCCTTCAGCGGTACGCTAAACTCATCGGATAAGACAACTCTGACATCCGGCAACATCGAACGTATTAGGTTCACCAGATGTGTATTGAGAGCACCACCTCCAGCCACAACTAGGGTCTTAATTCGAAAGGGTTGAAATCTCGTGATATTTTCGACAATGCTTCTAGCAACAAAATAGGTCAACGTTGCCAGAAGGTCCTTATTCGGCTCTTTCGCCTGGCTGATAACCGCATCGAGATACGCATCCCCATACATTTCAAACCCAGTTGACTTCGGTGGGGGTGAGCTAAGAAATGGATCGTTAAGCAAAACACTTAGCAGTCCCCGATCTACCGTGCCAGAGGCCGCAATTTTCCCGCCATCATCAAAGTACGCAGCACCGCCGGTGATCTTGGTAACCAGCCGATCCAGAGGCGCATTCCCAGGTCCTGAATCAAACCCAGTAACCTCGTTCTCATTAGTTGTAAGAAACGTAAGATTCGCAATACCCCCAATATTCAAAACCGCTCCTGTTCCGTGCAGCTCCTTAAAAAGAATCCAATCACCATAGGGAGTCAACGGCGCACCTTGACCGCCCAGAGCAATGTCCCTAGTCCGAAAATCTGAAACTACGGGCACTTCGGTTAACGCGGCAATTTGATCCCCATCAGCAATCTGAAACGTTGAAGGAATACTCTGTGGTACGCAACTGTGATGATAGATTGTTTGCCCATGCGAACCAATCAGCGTTACGGTTCTCCCTTGAACTCTCAATGCATTAATAGCTCGCTGAGCGCATTCGCCAAAAAAGATCCCAAGACGAACATGCAACCCTGAGATTGATGCGGAATCAAGCTTGGCGGCTGACTTTAACTGGACAACCAGCTCCTGCGGATACTCATTCGCGAAAAACTCGAGCAACTCAAACCGCTCACCATGGTTACTACACTGCACGGCTGCTACATCCACACCGTCCATGCTCGTGCCCGAGATCATCCCCAAGACAATATTTTCGGGATTCGCAGTGAACTCACTCAGCCATTGTAACGGCCTGATTTGTGGTTGCGCGGCATGCGTGGCATTGGTTGACATAATGTAAATGCTCCAAGTATTGCGGCCGCCCTTCTCTTAAAACGGAACTCGTCTTCATTATGAGAATCAGAATCGCGATGTGCAGAACGGAGTCAAAACGCACACCGGTTCATTCGACAAACGCCCGATCGCCTTAATTTCGGGGATCGTCCTGTGTTGCGAAACTAAAACTTAAGAATAGCTACACCTGCCTCTAAGACTACTACCGTTCCCTTAGGTTTGGGAACAGCCCGATACCATTAAATTTACAAGCGCCGCCCCTGAGTCCTACTAATACACCAGTCCTATCACTTGACGGTTATAATATTACGTTCTACCATCTCCGAAAACTATTGAGCGACCAACCTTTATGAGCCACCTCCCCCTACACAAACAACCTCTTACCTGGATTAATCCTTATATTCCACGTAGTCACGATCTTAAAGATCGAATTGTTGTGAACTCGTCCGACGGAGTCGGACCGACAGATCGGGAAGCCCTACTCCGTTTGATCGAGCCCTATGAAAACTTGATCGTCGAACTCGGGAGCGGATCTGGTCAACACCTCATCAGCCTGGGGTATCGTTACCCGAACTCCTGCGTACTAGGATTCGAGTTGCGCTATAAACGAGCAGTCCGCACAATTGAAAAATGTGTTAAGGGTGGAGTAGAAAACGTGTTTGTCGCTCGCACGTCCGCCCTTAATCTTGCTGAGCTGGTTCCAGCCGGAACAGTTTCCCGACTCTATGTTAGTTCCTGTGTAAGGAATATTAATGTATTGAAAATATTGCCAAAAGAGGAGAAAAATAGGTGTTAGTTTTTACCGGTAATGTTAAGATTTGTTTGAA
>JBIIDM010000232.1:0-4601 GCA_044238365.1 Bdellovibrionota bacterium
TTTTACCCTGACTCGTGCTCAATTTTATTAAAAGGAGACGGATTTACCTATCTCCACACTCAATTGCTCAACTGGATAACCAATAGCCAGCCCATTTATCCTACTCCGTCCCTCCATCGGTTGCATATCTGGTGCAAGAATATTAACTCGCTTTCCATCGACTACGCCTTTCGGCCTCGCCTTAGGTTCCGACTAACCCTGGGAGGATTACCCTTGCCCAGGAACCCTTGGTCTTTCGGCGGAAGAGTTTTTACCTCTTCTTATCGTTACTCATGCCGGCATAATCACTTGTCTAAACTCCACGTGTCCTTCCGATCACGCTTCAATGCATAGACAACGCTTCTCTACCACGCCGTAGTCTTTAAACTACTACGTCCTGAGCTTCGGTATCATACTTAGCCCCGTTGAATTTTCCGCGCAGGCTTGCTTGACTAGTGAGCTATTACGCTTTCTTTAAAGGATGGCTGCTTCTAAGCCAACCTCCTAGTTGGCTAAGCACTCCCACATCGTTTTCCACTTAGTATGAATTTTGGGACCTTAGCTGCAGGTCTGGGGTCTTTCCCTCTCGCCAATGGACCTTGTCACCCACTGACTGATTCCCAGATTCTGACTCCCACGGTATTCAGAGACTAGCTGGGTTTGGTAGTCCGGTAAGACCCCTAGCCCAATCAGTGCTTTACCCCCGCGGGATATATTGTCTGAGACTATACCTAAATATATTTCGAGAAGAACCAGCTATCACCCGGTTTGATTAGCCTTTCACTCCTACTCACAGCTCATCCAGGGGCTTTTCAATGCCCATTAGTTCGGACCTCCACTAGGTTTTACCCTAGCTTCATCCTGGCCATGAGTAGATCACTCGGGTTTCGGGTCTGCCCCGTCTAACTTAGTCGCCCAGTTAAGACTCGCTTTCGCTACGGCTACTCCTGACGGATTAACCTAACGCTAGACAGGCGCAACTCGCCGGCTCATGATACAAAAGGTACGCCGTCGAGCGTCACTTGCGTGAATCGCTCTTCGACTGCTTGTAAATGCACGGTTTCAGGATCTTTTAACACTCCTCATCGGAGTTCTTTTCACCTTTCCCTCGCGGAACTAGTTCGCTATCGGTCAGTAAGTAGTATTTAGCCTTGGAAGATGGTCCTCCCAGATTCCTACAGGATTTCAAGTGTCCCGTAGTACTCAGGAACGTGCTCACCGCTCTTCACCGTTTCGACTACAGGAGTTTCACCTTCTATGCTCCAGCTTTCCAACTGGGTTCGTCTACAGATCGAAGTCAGCTTTATACACGCCCTACAACCCTCATCGACATTGCTGACGATAAGTTTGGGCTCTACCCGTTTCGCTCGCACTACTCAGGGCATCTCATTATGATTTCTTTTCCTCAGGGTACTAAGATATTTCAATTCCCCTGGTTCGCTTCCCTTTCGGGATTATTGGGTTTCCCCATTCGGAGATCTCCGAGTCAAAGCCTATTTGGCGGCTCCTCGAAGCTTATCGCAGCCATATTACGTCCTTCATCGCCTCTTACTGCCAAGGCATCCACCGTGCACTCTTAGTAACTTAAATATTCAAATTTCTGAAAGTCGCCTAATACTTCGGTCTTTCGACCTAGGTATCCAACAACGCTCGAGAATACAGATTTTGTTGCAGTTATTCGAAAAATTATGTTTTGACCGACTAAGCTAAACTCATCATTAGCTTACGTCGGTGGGATACTATTTTCTCAAAACGATCTCCTCGCTTAGAGCAATTGGCATCCCCTACATAATCCCGTTCATCTACCCAACCAATAATGTACTGCCAGTACATCGAAGTTTTTTCCAAAGGAAAAAACAATCAATCCTGACGGTAGCGTACCAAGAAGCCTCATTTGGAATCGGCTTACCTTACGCACCTGTTCTAGTTGGAGAGACTATGAGCAGCCTTGCGACCGCTTTCTATCTCTTCCAACGAGGACCTCGAATCCGGTAATTTTTTCGCTAGAAAAAATTCCAACTTACGGGATCATCGATAGAAGTTGTTGAGTGATGAACAATAGCCGTCCTCGTGATTTTTTCGCTAGAAAAAATACCAAGAACGAAGCTGAATCTTACCTCAGTATGTCGGTATCGAGCTCGAAGCTCCAGATTAGGTTGCTATACAATGTCATCGACTTGCGTCGCGACAGATAGCATCGCCAAACCTACCGAGGTCACACTTAAAAGGAGGTGATCCAGCCGCACCTTCCGGTACTGCTACCTTGTTACGACTTCACCCCAGTCACCGGCAGTACCGTTGAAATTTGCCTCCTTGCGGTTAGCGAAACCTCTTCAGGTATTACCAGCTCCCATGGCGTGACGGGCGGTGTGTACAAGGCCCGGGAACGTATTCACCGCGGCGTGCTGATCCGCGATTACTAGCAATTCCAACTTCATGGAGTCGAATTTCAGACTCCAATCCGAACTGAGATAACTTTTCTGCGATTAGCTCCCCCTCGCGGGTTTGCGACGCTCTGTAGTTACCATTGTAGTACGTGTGTAGCCCTGGGCGTAAGGGCCATGCGGACTTGACGTCATCCCCACCTTCCTCTGTCTTATCGACTAGCGGTCCCATTAGAGTGCCCAACTTAATGCTGGCAACTAATGGCAAGGGTTGCGCTCGTTGCGGGACTTAACCCAACATCTCACGACACGAGCTGACGACAGCCATGCAGCACCTGTCTCACCGTCCCTTGCGGGAACTTCCCCTTTCGGGGAATAGCGGTGGATGTCAAGCCCAGGTGAGGTTCTGCGCGTTGCATCGAATTAAACCACATACTCCACTGCTTGTGCGGGCCCCCGTCAATTTCTTTGAGTTTTAATCTTGCGACCGTACTTCCCAGGCGGATCACTTAACGCGTTAGCTACGACACCGGAGGGGTAAGACCCCCGACATCTAGTGATCATCGTTTACAGCGTGGACTACCAGGGTATCTAATCCTGTTTGCTCCCCACGCTTTCGCGCCTCAGCGTCAGTAATAGTCCAGAGAGTCGCCTTCGCCACCGTTGTTCCTCCTGATATCTGCGAATTTCACCTCTACACCAGGAATTCCACTCTCCCCTCCTATACTCTAGTCTAGTAGTATCTAATGCACGTCCCTGTTTTTGCAGGGGATTTCACATCAGACTTGCTAGACAGCCCGCGCGCGCTTTACGCCCAGTAATTCCGAATAACGCTTGCACCCTCTGTATCACCGCGGCTGCTGGCACAGAGTTAGCCGGTGCTTTTTCTGCTGGTACCGTCATTTTTTTCGTTCCAACTAAAAGAGGTTTACAACCCGAAGGCCTTCATCCCTCACGCGGCATCGCTGCGTCAGGATTTCTCCCATTGCGCAAGATTCCTAACTGCTGCCTCCCGTAGGAGTCTGGACCGTGTCTCAGTTCCAGTGTGGCTGGTCGTCCTCTCAGACCAGCTACCCATCAAAGCCTTGGTAAGCCGTTACCTTACCAACTAGCTAATGGGGTTCAGGCTACTCCTTCCGCGCCTTACGGCTTTCCCGACAGAAACCGAGGTTTCCGTCGATGTATGCGGTATTAGCCAAACTTTCGTCTGGTTATCCCCCGCGGAAGGGCATATTACCTAAATTATACTCACCCGTGCGCCACTTTACTCATATTGCTACTTTCACGTACGACTTGCATGTCTTAGGCACGCCGCCAGCGTTCATTCTGAGCCAGAATCAAACTCTCAAAAGAATTACATATATTTATTCAGCCCATCGTACACCTACGATGCGCTGCCCTATCGGTGTTAACCGAATCGGGTTGATTTATTGCGTATCAGCTTAAAGCTGCTGCTCATCATGTTTTTGACGAGGCCGTTGCTATCAGCGATTTCTCCGTTAGAAGAAATGCCGATTTCACTGCCTTTAATAACTTTATTATCGAAATAATACTGCTGTTTGTCTTCATCACGGGACCACCCATAAATTATGCGACGCTGCAAATAGCGATTTTTCCGCTAGGAAAAATGCCAAAGATACCGCGCCAGCAAAAATACAAGATAATCCCGCTCAACAACTTCTACCCATGACCCCCTTTCGAGAGTCCGTTTGTTAAATGCGATTCCCCCGCTAGGGAAAATGCAAGTAACACTATTCAGAACTAGCTTGAGCTTTGGAAGCCGGGCTTCGTTCGACCCACCTTTCAGAATAGCCTCTTAAATCAATAACGATTTAAGCCATCTATCCAGACCGCAGAATCTCTTGCTTTTGCTCTTATCAAGAAAAAGCCGGACTCTTTAGTATGTTAGGTTTCTTTCCTAACGGCGAGGTGGTGGAATGTACGCAGGTAGGGTTTTCCTGTCAACGAAATTGGTAAGTTTTTTTGCAAAAAATTTACTTACCTTCCGAAGAGGGGTTCGAAAAGTTCTGCAGACTAGACTTCTCGGCAATTCTCCGAGTCACTAACCTGAGATGTGCGGTCTACTTCAATTTAAACAGCTTGAAGCGTAGAGTGACTTAACTTTATGCGGGAAAACTCGTCAACGGGTAATTTTAAGTCGAGTAAACAAAAGTTGCATCTCGCAGTCCTAGCCGGCGAAGTATCAGGAGATATGCACGCAGCCGCTGTAGTGTCGGC
>JBIIDM010000068.1:0-15923 GCA_044238365.1 Bdellovibrionota bacterium
TAGCTTTCATAGGGTGAGCTGACATTAAAAAAAGCTACAATAGTGCGCGCAAACATTTTAAAAATATTGCTGTACTCTTTTGTATTTATTGAGATTTTTTTGACTCCGGGAACAGCTCAAGTGACGCACTGTTTATACGGGCACACGATTATGGGCACTATTGCCCTAACTAAAACTGTGCCCTAACTAAAACTGGGGCATCGTAGCGACTTTTAGAAATGCTGAACTTCGAGAGGAGAAATTTCGGAGGATACGATAGTGAGTAGTAAAGACTTTCCGCACAGGACACAGAGCCGAAGTGTACGGGAGGGCAAATTAAATTGTCATCGGAATTTATACCAATGAAATCATCATTGAAGTGCCCACAAACGGGCGCCATTGCGGGGTGGGTACTCTCGATTGGTACCTTAGGGCTGATCATCGTTGTCGCCACTTTGGTAGCGCTCTTTACCTTTGGAAAGAACGTTCCCCCCGGGTACATGGGCCTGCGTCAGACCGTGATGGGCCCAACAGCGGGATACGAGAAGGTCGGGTATGGCCCGGGGCTCTATCTTACCGTTCCATTTTTCTCAACGGTCCACCTTATTCCAGAAGGTGTACGAATTTTAACTCTCGAGGATAAAAAAGCACTCCAAATCACCACCGTTGAAGGTGCGATGGTAGACTTAGGCGTATCAATAATCACACGAATCAACCGTGTGCCCACTGATGACATCGGTGGTCCCGCTGACTTGGTCCAAAGCCTAACCGTTGATGATACGCAACGCTGGGATGCCCATATTCAGAGCATTGCAGAAGAAGCCTTACTTGATGCCTTCTCAAAACTGCTCGCAAGCGAGTTCTACCTTCCAGAGAAACGTTTGGAGGCCTCAGAGAATGCCATTCTTAGAATTCGACCTCGTCTTGCAAAGGTTGGCATCGCGCTAGAGGCTGTTCTCGTCCATAATTTCAATTATCAAAGATCGGAAATTGAATCCGCCATTTCGGCCAAAAACATTCAGGTAAAGGAAAAGGAGCTTAACAAGGCGCTAAGCCGCCTTGCAAAAGTGGATGCGGAGTTATCTGAGAGCGAGGCAAAGCTAAAGGCCGATATGGACATAGAGCGCACCAAAGGCGAACAGATGGCGCTCAGAATCAGCTCGGAA
Source organism: Bdellovibrionota bacterium (assembly GCA_044238365.1). Classification (GTDB taxonomy): domain Bacteria; phylum Bdellovibrionota_C; class UBA2361; order UBA2361; family JBIIDM01; genus JBIIDM01. Next base: position 1,146 of record JBIIDM010000068.1, read on the forward strand.
GCTGGGCTGCGAGAGGCTGAAAACAAGGCCAAGGGAGATGAGCTGGTTGCTCTTGCAGAATCGAAGGTCAAGTCAGAAACCGCACAGCTGCTTGCTGATCAAAAGGCAGCAAGCCGTTTAATTGCCGAGCAGATGGCTCCACTACTCGCCTCGCTCAAGGGTGGTGTCGTGTCCAATATTGATCCGTATAACCTCAACGACTGGGCGGTGCGCTTTGGGATTGAAAAAGGAATCGCGCAAGAGTAGTGGCAAATTCAGTGATAGCTCTAACGTATCGAAGTAAGATGAAAAAAGATAAGCGTACATACATTTCAAGCCTATTTACACTCGCGGCAATTACCTCCGCGGTGACAGTGTCTGGCTGCAAATCAGTCGGAAGTATCGGATACGGCGGCGTAGAGTCTGATGAGACTGCTGTAATTTACAATCTTCTCCCTCCGATGCTCGGCGGTGGCATTTCATCTGAAATACTGGAACCGGGAACGGGCCGACCACTACTGCCGTGGGAGCAATTGTATAAGGTATCTACAGGTATCAGAGAAATTACGTGGAACGGCGATAGTAAATTACAATCAAGAACACGTGACGGGAACTCGCTCTCCCTAATCGTGACGGTGCGCTACCGGGTTATACCCAATAAAGCAACTTTACCGGTCCTTGTTCAAAAGGGCGCTCTCTCGGACGAGGGTATTAACGACTTGGTTGCAACCAATATGCGTTCAAATACCCGCCTCTTTATGAATACCTTAAACACCGAAGACTTTCTCAATAGGGGAAAGGTAGAAAAAACACAACAGGACATCGAGGCAGCTGTATCAAGCAAATTAAAACAGTACGGTATAGAGATCGAACTCTTTAAACTCCGGGATTTCATTTTTGACACCAAGTATCAGGATCTTCTTGACCGTATCCAAGCCAGTCAAGAGCAACGGGAAGAGGCTGAACAGAAAAAGGCCACCTTGATTGCGAAAAAGGATAAGGAGATGAAGCAGATTCAGGGTGAAGTGAGCAAAATTATCGCCGTCGCCAAAGGTGAACTGCAAATGGCAACGATTCGTGGAACCGAATACCTCGAGCAGAAAAAGAACGTGGCCGCTCGGATTGAGGCTGAAGGAAAGGCGAAAGTCGCCACTATCAAAGCCAAGCTAGACGCCTTGAGTGGTCCAGGAGGAGAAAACCTTTTGAAGATCGAAATCGTTAAAGGATTGGTAGCGAGCAAACCTAATTTTGTGGTGCTTAATAATAGCGGTTCGTCCGCGGCAGGCGGAGCGAACAATCTTAGTGTTCAACGTACTGATACCAATGCGCTGCTGCAGCAGCTAGGGTTGATTGATGCCATGGGGGGCGGGGATGTAGCGGCGGGAGCAGGTCGGGCGAAGCAGCCAGAGGGAAGTGCAGCCGATGCGGTTCCGAATGTTCATGGTGATGGAGCGCGGGCACCGAATTAAATAGGATAGCGGGTGAGCTGCGGTTAAGTATTCCCAAGACTGATGAAACAAGAGCAGCTAGCATCGCGGAGCTGTATATTGCTTTGCTTCAAGACGAAGACTTTAGAGCAGCGCCTTTTCGCCAATAGTGAAGGAAACCAAACCCGGCCAGTATAAAGTGCAATAATCCGCCGGCAAATACAACCTTGCCAGAACTGCTACGGGTAGTCCCCTCAGGATCATTCTCGACCTTGAGCAACTTGGAGCGTTTGTCAGGTTGTTCAAGGTCGAGGAAAGAGGCAATTTCTCTCACTGAGGCGTGGTACTCCACGCCTCAGTGAGAGAAATTGCCTCTTGACGAAGAGATTGGATAACCTGACAAACGCTAACCCCTACCCGCGAAGACTCTGGCTCAGCTCCGCCAACATCTCCCGCAATTGCACGGCCGAATAACTCGACGACCCCACCGCCGTTGCCGCAGATGCGGGCCTACCAATATACTGACAGTGCACCCCACACTCTTCCCGCAACACCGCATCAGAATAACTCCAACTACCCTGATTTCGAGGCTCTTCCTGTACCCAGATAAACCTTTCAAACCCACCCGCTTTAAGCGCCTCGGTTACCTGCTCTACCGGAAATGGATAGAGCTGCTCAATTCTGAAAACGGAGACATTCACATCTCGTTCTGCCTTTACGGTTTTGATTATATCGTAGTACACCTTACCGGAGCAGAGGATCGCCGATTTAGTCGCTCCATTGCCGACCTTCTCTACTATCACTTCTTGAAACGTGTCATCGAGAAAGGCACTGAACGGCGAAGCTGCGTCGGTAGATCGCAAGAGACTTTTCGGTGTCATCACGATTAAAGGCCGCGAAGTCACCGCCGATCGCAACATCTGACGTCGAAGAAGTGCAAAATACTGGTGACCAGTTGTCGGAACACACACCTCCATATTCTGCTCAGCACACAACTGGAGAAATCGTTCCAACCGCGCACTGGAATGCTCTGGGCCCTGCCCTTCGTATCCATGCGGCAACAGTAACACGAGGCTTGATTGCTGGTCCCACTTCGAATCTGAGGCCGCAATAAACTGATCAATCTGAATCTGCGCACCGTTTACGAAGTCACCGAACTGGGCCTCCCACATCACGAGTGATTCACGGGCGATTGATGCATAGCCAAACTCGAATCCTACGACGGCCTCTTCTGACAGCGTGCTATTGATTACCTCAAATTGCGCCACCTCAGATTGCGCCAGGCTGCGATTTTCGCGCGTTGCACAAACGGAATTCAACGGCGCATACACCTGCCCCTCTTTTAGAAAATCATCAAGAACCGCGTGCCGATGACTGAAGGTACCCCGACGGCAATCCTGCCCACAAAGACGAACCGAATAACCCTCCTGAAGCAAGGAACCAAACGCGAGAGCCTCGGCAAACCCCCAGTCGATCTCACCGTTACTACGACCGGCCTCGCTCCGCTTCTCCATCAGAACTTTCAATTTCGGATGAGGCGTAAACCCCTCAGGAAATCGTGACATCGCTTCGGTTATGGCTGTAAGCCGCTCGGTAGTTATTGCCGGAGAAGGGGCCTTAGCATTCCTAATTCGACCGTACAGATGACATGCTTCGCCAATGACCTGCTCCTTGCTCCGTTGATAAGCCGTCTCGAATTCAGCACGATAATCGGCAATAATTTGCTGTACCTCGGCGGCTGACACCAGGCCCTCTGCCTGAAGTGTTTCCGCATACAACGTCGCAACGTTCTTCTTCTCTTTGATTTCTTTACTGCTTGAAGGTTGCGTGTAGCTTGGATCGTCGCCTTCATTATGACCATGCTTGCGATAGCAGTTCAGGTCAATAACAACATCGCTGCCAAACTCATTGCGATACTCTGTTGCCAACCTTGCCACACGACATACGGCGTCAACATCCTCGCCATTCACATGGAACACAGGTATCCCAAGCGCCCGGGCAAAGTCAGTACAGTACGGTGTTGAACGCGACTCGTCCGGAGTTGTCGTAAAACCAATTTGGTTATTGACAACGATGTGCAGTGTCCCACCGGTGGTAAATCCAGCGACCCTAGCAAAGTTCAGTGTCTCGAAAACCACGCCCTGTCCTGCAAACGCCGAATCGCCGTGGATCAGAATCGGGAGCACTGACTTTCTATTTGCGAACAGATGACGATTCTGGAGCGCCCGGGCAATGCCTTCCACCACTGGATTGACCGCCTCTAAATGCGATGGATTGGGCGCAAGCCTGAGACCGACGTGCCGATTACCCGAGCCCCCATTCCCGCTTACGGTGCGGACAGACTCATATCCAAGATGATATTTAACATCACCGGCTCCGGCAGTTGCGGCCAGCGTTCGGTCGTCAAACTGTAACAAAAGCTCATGGAGCGGTCGCCGCATTACCTGAGTCAGCAGATTCAGTCGGCCTCGATGAGACATGCCGATAACCAGTTCCAGGACATCCCCGCTTCCCGCTACACTGATAACAGTTTCCAGCATCGGGATCAGCGCTTCGCCGCCCTCAAGTGAAAAACGTTTCACGCCAATGTATTTTCTATGAAGCTCGCTCTCAAAAAGCGAGGCCCTGAAGACATCTTTCAACCGAAGCTTTCGCTCCTCGGTTGGCAGTACTGCAATTTGCCCTAAGGTTCCCTCAATTTTATCTTGAAGCCATTTGCGGGCTTGCCCGTTCGGTACGTGCGCCCATTCGAATCCTATGGAACCACAATAAGTGGCCTTAAGCCGAGAAACGATCTCAGCGATGGTCAGAGTACGATTTCCTTGGAAGCCATCGACATAGTATGGTGATGAATCACTCTTAAAATCCAACGGATACGTCGAAATATCCAACTCCGCTGGAACCGGCACTCGATAAATATCGTGCGAAAGTGGAATGACGTGCGCCGCAAAATGACCGGCATTGCGAAAAGCATCGATATAACGGGTGATAGCTGCCTGCCGCTCAAGGCGAACCTCTCCTCCAGCAAAATCAGTGTGCAAGCCGCCGTTGGGCGCCGCAGCCGTAGGCGCCTTACCGTTTGCTGTACTTTCTTTATTCTGGCTATCTTTATTTTGACTATCTTTATTTTGACTATCTTTATTCTTACGGTGTGGCGTTCCAACTCCGCCCATCGCTCCATTGCCCAGCTGCTCTGGTGTACCCTTCCCGTCGTTGCCAGACTCAAAAACCATACGCCACTGATCGCCTACTAACCGCGGATTACTCCGATAAAGGTCATATAATTCAGCAACATATCCAGCATTCTGGCCGTATTTGCTTTGTTCGTCTTTAGAAAACTGGTCACTCATTTTACGTTACCACCGATAGATCAAGAACTGCGTAACCGGAGTTCGACGTAAAAACAAAGGTAAGTCGAACTCAGGTGCGTAACTGGGGATCCAAGGAACAGTACACAATCTCAAACAAGATTGGAAAGGGTTGAGCGCATATTTTTACAAAATTTCCAGTTCAGACTATCGCCACAACCGGCTACACTATCTGAATCATTTTTTGGTCATCAGGATTAAGAGTAGCTAAGTTTTAGTTCGGGTTCCCTGCTTCTCACAGAAGCAATTTAACACCAGGCGCTGTGGTTAGCATAAAGATCAAAAAATTAGGAATTTACAACCGCGCAAGAGCTCCCTCCTACCGTAACAAACAATCGTTTTACTTTCAATGCCATCCCCCCCCCCGTCGTGTTGCTTCTCAAATGCCGATGATTTATGAAGTATATAGCGCAGTTTGCTCCGTAGGGGCTGCTCGGCTCACTGATTTTTGTGCTATGTGCAACTAATGAATCTCTCTCTGTCATTTTGCGGTTAACAATAATCGATTTGATGCGCTTGTTATCAGAGATGCTCATGCCCCGCATTCGGGTTGGCGTTAGACGAAATCCGAAGCGAGCCACGAGAGAAAGCGTGCTGGCATGTGGAGAAAAACTTATTATAGTACGTACTTTTGAATGACCTTGAACCAACCGCTCATAAGCCCGAACGAGATCGCTACCGTGATGAGCATTATCCCCTCGACGGTGCTGGAAAGTTTGGTTGAAGTAATCCCGAATTCAGATCTGTTCACATCAGATACTCTACAAAGTATTTTTTCCCCGACAGAAATCACGAGAGCCGCCAGTTACACCAATGAAAAGCGTAAGGCTGAGTACTTAGGTGGACGCTATGCTACGAAAATGCTTCTTACAAAGAGCCTGCCTTCAACACCGCCCTTGCACTTGATTACGATCGACACTGACCAAAAAGGTGCTCCGTTTGTCAGGATCGAGGCTAATGCCCCCTTCGAGCACGGCTCACTGGCTGACATCACCCCCCTGCTAACTTCACGCATGATCTCGCTCACCCACAAGGCAGGAACGATCGTTGCTATAATCGCGTCCCAGGCTAGCGTTGACAGCATTGGCATCGACCTTGAATACAGAGTAGCCCAACGCACCATTGACAAGGCTAAGGACAGAATGATTGCTATGATTGGTACTCTGGAAGAATCATCATTAGTGGAGAATGGGTTGGTCAAGGTAAGACAAAACCAGGAAACACCCCTAACCGCGCCAAACGAGACAGATGCATTTCTCGCGCTCTTTTCTATCAAGGAAGCCGCCTATAAAGCTCTTCGGGGCGAGGCAACTACCTTAAAAAAGATTGTACTTGATTCATTTTACCCTGACAGTATTTCTGGATATGACCTCCCCTGCTTTCGTTCAACACTGCGCTATAACGGCCATCGCCTTGAGGCTTTGAGCATTGAACTACGCGATTTTCTGATGTCTGTTGCCTGGTGGTAATGCAGACTGGGGTGGCCGATAAGAGAGCTGATTCTTAAACCTGAGTTCGACGTAAGAACTGCGGTAAATAACTGAAATTACTTTGAATTTGGTGATTTTGGATCTCACCGTATCGGTTATACTTGATTGCGACCCAAAATCACTAAATTCTTTGTAATTTCAACTAGCTGGAACCACTTTATCCCACTCAACTGCTCTTTCTAGGATAAGCGGTTCTTTGAACCGCGCCCTTGCTCCTTAGCTAACCAATTGAAATCATGCTTGGTCGTAGGCCACTTCAGGCAGCTTCACTATCAGGTGACTCTACTAGTGGCGATCCTACGAGCACTGCACTCCGGAATTGTGGAAAATAATCCTCATCCAATCTTGACCCAGAAATCTTAGCTTGATTCCTTACAACGTCACACGCGGCATCATACCTCTCTTGATCAATTACGATCCTGTACGTTCGGAAGGGTGCCTGCACGTCAGAAAAACCACTCTTAAAGTAGGCCAGAGAGTCTTCTTTGCTGCCGACACCTCCACCTAAATGAACTACTTGAAAGTCGTTTTCTTTACCCCACTTCACTAACTCGTGGATCAAAAATTTTGGCAATCCGACATCACGCCACTCATCAACACAGGCCGGTAAGTGATACTGGACGATGCCTCCCACAGCGAAAAAACAGACACCTCCAACGTATCTATCCCCGTGGAATACACTCATCAGATGAAAGATTCCCGGCAGACCCTGTTGCAACGCACGAAAGTAGCCGATGTCAAAAAAGTAGTGGCTATGCGCGTGGAGCCTTTTCATATTTTGATGATACGTTGGAAGAAAATGATCAAAATCTTCCCAACAGTCCCAGACTATCCGAATTGATTCAATCCTCTCAATCTTCTTGATAGCACGCTTAAAGGCACTTCGGTAACACGAAAGAATTTTTTCAAGATCGCGGTTCAATGATATTGCAAAGGTGGTCCCTGACTCGCTACCAAAATCTCCAGCGAATGGCTTACATGCAGACGACAAGAGCGGATGTCCTCTTAAAAATGCTGCGATGATCCCTGCCCCCCTACTCTCAACGACAAAATCTAAAAAGAATTCCTGTAGCACTTTAACGGAGACGGGAGTTTTATAAACACTCCCTAAAATAGGACCACTATAGCCATAGGGCGATATGACATCGGTGGCGCCTCCAATGACAAGACGGACTTCCTGCGGACAATCCTTTACAAGCAAAGAAATGAGTCCAATGTTTCCTTCGGACTCCCATAGAAAGCACTGCGGTCGCGAATCGGGATATTGTAATGCGCAGACCTTTAAATACTCCGGTGTCTGATATACATCATGGGCTACCACCTCCAATGCCTTTGCCCATCGCGGATCACCCGGCTCGAGAAACACGCCATTCGTACTATTACCCATGACTCTCTCCTTTTATACATGATAAAGCGAGGAAATAATAAGATCGGCATCAACCCCTACCGGTGCAACAACATGGCTGTGCAGACCATTCTCGCGCACAATTCGTGCGGTTTTCCAACCACACTTCCTTGCCCCGACAAAATCTTTGATAGCGTGATCTCCAATGTAAAGAAAATCACCCCCTTCGTACCCTTGGCCACAAAGCTCCATCATATGTCTATACGGAACTTCGCTCGGTTTTTGAAAACCTAAATCTTCACAGAAAATTATATTATCACACCACTTCTCAAGTTCTAATGCTTCAACCTTCAGACGTTGCACTGCGGCCAAACCGTTAGTAATTATTCCCAAACGACAATCTCCGTTGCTCTGACTTCGCTTAAACAGTTCCAAAGCATCAGCGTAAAGTGTGATTGACGGCCGGTGGTAGCGATACACTTTCACCATCTCGTGCACAAGCTCGGGGTTCGATAACAATCGGTGTACCGACTGGTTACCTCCTCCTCCTAAAGCACTTAACACGCGGTCGAACACATCGCCCCGTGCTCCAGCCCAATGGTGTTCCATACAACTGGCCGTAAATTCCTCGGGCGAAGACAGTTCTGAGGCCGATTCGAAAGCCAGATTCAGAAGTTTCACAGCTCGTAATTCCGTAAACCACCGGCCAACAGCGGTAAAGCCACTTTCGGCATACTGGATCTCAGGAAAAAGAGTATCGTCGAGATCGCACACTATAACCCGCATATTTTTCCCTTTTGTTGTGCCAACTAGGCTATTGAACTGAATAGTCCAAGAAAGCCTAAATTGTACCAACTTTGTACGGTCATGTCGACAGGTTACGTCGTTCTATCAGTGCCGATTCCAATTAACTTAGGGTCATCTTACCCATTTTCAACCAGGCCAAAAGCCTGCCCCACTTCAAAGATACCCTTTTCAGCATTTTCCGCTGCCGCAGGTCCAATAAACATCTCTTCCCAGTACCGCAACGCATAACCCGACCGACATTCAGTTATAAACGGTCGCTCTCCTTTATAAAAATAGCGAATGGCACACTCGGGCTCGTTAAATCCAAAGAAAGCACGGACAGACGTTGAACTACTGAACCGTGGGTTTACCTCGAATACCTTCGGGCCTTCAGAGGTGCGCCGCAACTGCACATTAACCGCTCCAACCAGCCCGAGCGCCCTTACTGCGGCAATAGCACAAGCCGAAATTGTTTCATCCTCAACAACTTGCATGCGGTAGCTGAGTCCAGACATTAAGGAGCGTTTCAGAATCAAAGTCCCCGCTGCCTCGCCACCATCCATCATAAACACGCCGATTGTATACTCCTCATCAGCAGGTAAAAGCTCTTCCTGCAGCACCGCACCGCCGAGATAATTCGATAAGAATATGATTTCCTCTCGTGTGCTAACCCTAAACAGCCCCCGGCTTCCTGCCCCAATGCGGGGTTTCAGAATATAAGGCGCCTTAAAGGTCGACATAAACCACTCGAGCGCCTCGGTGTCATTCGGAAGGATCGAGACCGGTGCGGGAACCTCGGCACTTTTCAGGCACTGAGCTGTCAACCATTTATCGTTTGCTTCCTGAATACCTTCTGGACGGTGACCAATCTGAGTTCCCGATAGTTCAAAAAACTCCTGACGTCGCTGGCCGAGCGGAATTAGCTCACCATCCCACCCGGAAAGTAGGATTGCAGCACCCTCCTTTTTGCACACTGCTGCCAAGGCCTGAAAATAAGGTTCAAAATCAGATGAAGCGGAGGGCACGATCTGTGATTGATCCAGACAATAGAGACCCACGGCCAACGGGTTAGCATCCACACCAACAATGCAAATAGTTCCAAATCCGGCCGGATTTTTCGAGGCCATTCGCAAAGCCTTTGCAATCCCCAATCCAATAGTGGAACCTACCCCCGTAACTACAACTACCAGTTCTTCAGCCATACGATAAGGATCCTACCTACTTGATTTTAGCCCCCACGCCCGCCGCAAGTGGACCCCCCTAACTAGGGCTAAACACGCGCGGCTCAATCTACTAAATAACTAAGCAAAAGTTTTTGGGTCTTAGGTGCTGCATTAGACCCAAAAACTTTTGCTTAGGTGCTTAGTCTACCGTTGTCAGTATCTCGACTCCCTGTTCCGTTACCAGAACAGTATGCTCCCACTGTGCCGACCACTTGCCATCAGCCGTGGTTACCGTCCAACCATCAAGCGGCGACAACAAAGTATTCGCAGTTCCAAGATTAATCATAGGCTCGATGGTAAAAGTCATACCGGGACGAAACAATTCTCCGGTGCCCTCTTTTCCAACATGAACAATCTGCGGTAGCTCGTGGAACTCGCGACCGATCCCGTGCCCTGTATACTCTCGCACAATCCCGTAGCCCTTGTTCGTACCTCTAATAAACCGTTGGATGGCCGCACCTATATCCCCAACGCGGCCCCCAGGACGCACGACGCCAATGCCAACTTGAAGTGCCTCGTAGGTGTCCCGCACCAAGGAGACCACTTCGGGCCGACAAGCAGCTTCTCCGCCGACGAAGTACATGCGGCTTGAGTCACCAAAGAAACCATTCTTGACCGACGTCACATCTACATTAATGATGTCACCACTTTTAAGCACCGTATCAGCGGATGGAATTCCGTGGCAGATGACTTCGTTAACCGATGTACACACCGACTTTGGAAAGCCTTTGTAGTTCAGTGGAGCTGGCACTGCACCAAGCTCAAGTGTGCGTTCATGAACAAAAGAGTTTATATCCGCCGTAGTAGTACCTGGGTTAATCAACGCACCTACCTCATTGAGGATGGTTGCAGTGACCCTACAGGCCTCTTTCATCAAGCCAATTTCTTCTGAAGTTTTTATTGGAATTCTCTGTACCACTTTTTTTCGTACCACTTTTCTATCTACTAATCTTTACCGCTTGATTACTTGTGAAAACCGCTACAGTCAGATATTTAGCTTGATATCTGCCAGTTCCACTTCAACAAGTCCTAATATATCAGCTGCGACGCACAAACAACGGAGCGACAAACAACGGAGCGACAAACAACGCGCCATTATTCCAAACAGAGCCGTCTCACGTTGCGAATTAAAATAGGTTTATACCCGTTTTAGTTCAAAAAGTCATATGGCTTCGTCACAAATATCGTGGAATACCGTAGCAACTTGAAAAACGGAAGACTCTTCTCAAGCCGACTTAAAGAAAACAATTAGCACAGCGTCACGAAGTGCCTTCATGTTCAATTGCAAACTTCTCGCTCCAAGCATTATAATTCAAATAACGCGCACCACGGCTCAAACAAAACCTCATTTTATGTCAGATTAACGTAGAGCACTAGCTGAACAATCTGTACCACAACAAACCGCTTTGTCCCGACTTTTAACCCTGCCGGACTATACCTTACCGCTTGAAAAAGTCATACTAGGCTTGACGAAACTAAACAAACTCCAGATTTTTAGTACCAAGCCCGCTATGTCTGACACTGCGCCATCTATAGGAACCCGCGACATTTCCTGGTCACTGTTAATAATAGTGCTAGGCGCTGTGGCCCTTCTGCCAGGAATTTTCGACCTTACGTTTTTTCGGCATACCGAGGCCGATCGGGCTCTTATTGGCTGGGCCATGTTTGAGGATCGCGATTTCATCATTCCCCACCTGTTGGGGGACCAGTACCTCACAAAGCCACCCCTGTTTTACCTGATACTCGCAACCTCGTACGCTCTTTTTGGCACAGTAGCAGAGTGGACCGCTCGAGTGCCGTCAGTCCTGGCCGGTTCGTTGCTATTAGGGGTTCAATTTCTCGCGGCTCGGGGCCTCGGCTATTCTCGGAATATTGCCCTGCTGAGTGCGTTTGTTCTCGCTACAACTGCTTCCTTTTACCGGTACGGCACCCAGTCAGAGATTGACATGGTGTTTTCCGCAAACTGTACGGTGGCCAACTATGCCCTACTTTTTGCCGTTTTTTCTGTTGGTGCGACCTCCCGTTTTAAAGTTCCCATGCTCGCCTTAGCCTATGGGTTACTCTCGATAGCCCTCCTTATCAAAGGCCCCACGGCGGTACTCTTCTTCGGTTCAATACTTTTTTCACTTCTCCTATTTAGGGAGTCAAGAGTCTCGGTATCACTCTATCGACACGGAATACTTGGCCTCGGCGCACTAGTGCCACTGCTTGCCTGGCTTCTACTGTTTGTCTATCGAACTTCATGGGGAACGCTAATCCAGATCTTCAACGAAGAACTGCTCCAAAGAGTTTCTTTGGACGCCAGCAATGACGTCCGACCGCGAGATGCGCTGTTCTATCTCTATTCAATTCCACTGACCATGCTCCCATGGAGTGGGCTTTATCTCCTCTTTCTCCTCAGCACCGCCTGGGAGGGAATCAAGCGTTACTTCCAGAAAGCTACTCCGACCTTAGAGAAGGGATCTTTGCGATCACCCCCTTCCTCCACAACCACTCTTACAAGAGTACTGGTAACATCATGCATTATCAGCCTGCTTGTATGCTCTATGTCCTCGGGAAAATCCGCCCGATATCTCTTTCCCCTGATTCCGTTTTTGTCACTACTGCTCACCATCGGAATTGTGCGCTGCTTTGAGCTGAACCAACAAGGAATCAAAACTCTCGTACGAATTCTTTTTGCGGCAACTGGGATACTTGCACCCCTTGCGTTACTTGGAACAACGCTCTATCTGATCTGGACAAACAGTGCCATACTTCAGGATATCGACTCGATTCGCTTTGTTCTCTGTCTGGGAGTCGTCAGTTTTCTTGCACTCTTTCTCACAACAGTACCAAAGGAAACCTCGTGGGGCCGGATCTTCATTCTCGCCTATTTATTGGTCATCGTAATCCGGTTTACCGACGTTTCAATCGCCACACCGTACCAGAACAGCCAATATAAAGTACGTGAAGTGGCTGAGCAGCTCCACTCAGCCGTACCACCGGGAAAAACCCTTTATACGTTGGAAATGTTTGAGAGGTGGATCTGCTTCTATTATATTCAGGGCGCTGGCGAAGTAAAACGGTTAACGCCCGCTATTGCGACCGAATATGCTACTCCTGATAAGGCGCAAGAGGATGTGTATCTGTTACTCAACAAAGAAGAAGAGGGCTGGCGTCTGCCCCAGCTGCTTGCTCATGATGACAAAACCAATATAGTCATGTCTATTCCATCCAAGCATAAGGTCTACCTTCTAGTACGAACCTCCGGCGGGGCTTTGCAATATACGAAACCAAGAAAATTGTTCCCTACAAACCGAACGGTTGCGCCTGAATTTGCTGATAAGAAGGATATGCAGAAAGAGGCGGCTTAGTGGAACTAGTCCACCCATGAAACGCTTAGCCCCACCAGCAACAGAACTCCGGAACCAATGAGCGCCACGTTTAGTCCCCACCAGTCCGTAACACCCCCAAGCGGAATTATTACCAGCGAGTAACTGAGACGCGTGAGTAGTTCAACACATGACGTGACGAAAGCGCGATGAGACGAGGGAGCTTCTTTCTGCAACTCGTTCTGAAGTACCACGCGTCCCAGGCCTCTCACCACCTGATGTGCGGAAAAACACACTCCCCCCCCCAAAGTTATCGCTATTCCCATCACAAACAGGCTTCCCGCAACCAAGAGACCAAGAACGTTAAAGATAACGACTGCGTTAAAGCGACGAAGTAGGCGCGGAGCACTACAGCTACTCAGCGCCGCGACGATATTCAGCCCGGCAAAAACTGCTCCATTCCAAGCCAGATCCACTTGTAAGGCCGCCAGGGGTATGGCTGATAAATCCACAACAAAGTATTAAAGATTACTATAACGACTCGCGGAGGCGAGTCAAAACAAACACATAGCCATCGCCGAGATGCGACTCAAAACCGCATTATTTTTGACGATGGCTATAGGATCTTCTGCATGACTATTTATTCAAGACCTCTTTCATCGTCTTTCCGAGATGCGCTGGAGAACGCGATATAGCCACCCCAGCGGCAGAGAGGGCCTTGTATTTATCCTCGGCTCCGCCCTTACCACCACTAATAATTGCGCCAGCATGCCCCATGCGTCGGCCTTCCGGAGCGCTGGCTCCAGCAATAAAACTTACCACTGGCTTTTTCATGTTTGCCTTAATCCACTCGGCAGCTTCTTCCTCAGCACTCCCTCCGATCTCGCCAATCATTACCACGCCAGAAGTTTCACTATCTGCGTTAAATAGTTCGAGACAATCGATAAAATTGGTGCCGTTCAATGGATCTCCACCAATACCAATACAGGTCGACTGCCCTAATCCTAAAGCCGTCAGTTGGAATACTGCCTCGTATGTTAAGGTACCACTGCGTGAAACAACGCCAATTGGTCCGCGCGTATGAATATGCCCGGGCATGATACCAATTTTTGCTTCACCCGGCGTAATGACTCCAGGACAATTGGGCCCAATCAAGCGGGTACGGCGTCCCTCCATAAAGGAGCGTACCTCAAGCATATCAAGTACCGGAATCCCCTCGGTAATACAAATTACCAGGTCCAGGTCAGCATCCACCGCTTCCATAATCGCATCCGCAGCAAACGGCGGAGGAACATAAATGATACTTACGTTCGCTTTGGTGCCTTCCTTCGCATCACGGACCGTATTGAACAGGGGAATTCCCTCAAAGTCCTGTCCTGCCTTGCCCGGCCCTACGCCTGCTACCATCTGCGTGCCGTATTCTCGACACATTCTCGTGTGAAATGACCCCGACTTCCCGGTGATGCCCTGAGTCATTACCCGTGTGTCTTTATTTACAAGAACTGACATCGCACTTTCCTCGTTATCTAAAATCTATCTACGTTGACCTTGAACAACCTAATGAACGCTGACTTCCACTGTTTTCGCTAGCCCGGATTATTCACGGGCCCGTGCGTCTTCGTCAGATGATTGATTGTGGTTGATCTACCGTTCCGCAAAATATAGACAATTATTACATTGACTAAATTTGCTTCCTGATTCAGCGATTGATATCTAACAAAAATTGCTCTTTGTCCCGATAGAGCAATCTCCTCAGGCGTTAATTTCCGGAGAACTTCCGGTATGATACTTTTTCAGGTTTTGCGCTGCATTAATGTCTCTGTCATGCAAAGAAGAGAGCAGTCTCTGG
>JBIIDM010000233.1:0-4572 GCA_044238365.1 Bdellovibrionota bacterium
GAATTTTCTAGCTACTTCATACGTGTCTTCAGCACATAATCCAAGGCCTTGGTCTCCGTTCCAACTGTCCACCGCAAAGGATCTAGTATTTAGCTTATGCTCACCAATCCTCTGACACACCGAAAAATATGAATTTCCGGAATGCACGCCCAACTCGACGAAAACGCGAGGCTTAAGAGCAGCAGTTAACCAGACCATAAAGGGAATGTGAGATACCCCATTAAGAGGCTTCTCAATATAATTCGGCTCAAAAAAGGGAACTCCGCTTAGCAGGATGTCAGCTACAACTGGATGGTGCTCTTTCACTGTCGCTATACTTGTTGTCATATTAAACGGTCCGTCTTTGCCGTGTTGCCCTTAAATCTGCGAAGCTTACAATTGAATCACCCAGGCAGATCCCACAGAACTCACCCAACCTAAATACTTAGGAATTTGCCAAATCTCTTCGAGAGACCATTCGATGACCGCACTGTGGCCCGTATACTAAACCATCTGACCTAAAAAACCACCGTTATTATATAATTTGGAAAGACCTCTGGCAGTTATACCCGGCTCTACGGCTAAATCCAAGATATACAGGTAGTTACAATGGGTCGGTGACATAGTTGCTTACTATGGAATTCGAGGGTCATGGACCGCAGAGGACAAAAATAGATCTAACTGATTCGATTCAAACTAATGTCATAACCTCTGGGGAGCTAACCTCCACATAATGGTCTACTATCTTAGATAGGTTCACGCCCTTAATGCACCCCCTTATAGCGCAACCAATTAGGCACAGGAACTTAACTTCTGCTCAAATTCGCCCTGTCTAATTGCCCAATCATACGTCATTCGCAAGCCGTCAATCAGAGAGTACGAGGGCTCCCAACCTAGCGCGCGTATCTTCGATACATCAAGCACCTTTCGGGGAGTACCGTCTGGCCGGGTTATATCAAATTCAATTTTGCCTTCAAATCCGACCACGGACCTCATGGTTTCGGCAAGTTCCCGCAACGTAACATCGACTCCCGTGCCGACGTTAATAATCTCGGGGCTGCTATAGTCCTCCATTAAACGCACCAACGCCTTTGCCAGGTCGTCTACATGCAAGAACTCTCTTCGAGGTGTTCCTGTACCCCACACTGTCACAGTAGAAGCTCCCTGGAGCTTGGCTTCGTGAAAACGGCGCATCATCCCTGGAATGACATGAGAATGCTCCGGGTGAAAATTATCGCCTGGGCCATAAAGATTTGTCGGCATAACTGAAATGAATTCCCGACCGTACTGTTGATTATACTTTTCGCACAACTTAAGCCCCGCAATCTTGGCAACGGCATAGCCCTCATTCGTTGATTCAAGTGGACCCGAAAGCAGCGCGTCCTCATGAATTGGCTGGGGAGCCATTCTTGGATATATGCAAGAACTACCAAGAAACATTAATTTCTTGGTATTGTGCACGTATGCAGAATTGATTACATTTGTCGCCGTGACCAGATTTTCATAGAGAAAATCAGCTTGACACCGCTGATTAAATAAAATACCTCCAACCTTTGCCGCCGCCAGCACTACGTAATCAGGCTTGAGAAGCTGAAAAAAACTTAAAACAGCCCGCTGATCAAGCAGGTCGAGCTCCTGACGCGTGCGAAGGATTAAATTCAAGTACCCTTTACTCTCCAGTTCTCGAACAACGGCAGATCCCACAAGGCCACGATGCCCAGCTACAAATATCTTCCCTTCCTTATCCACGATTACCTCGAATATCAATGAACCACGAACAAATTTCCCAACTGGCAAGGTTACATGTTAAAAGTCTACAAGCATCATCTTGAAAGGTCAATAAAGCAAAAATAGCCATCCGTAGTGTTTCAATATGACGCGGTAGATCCGTGCTCAAAATTGTGTTAGTTTATGGTGGTCAGTTAATAGATTATCCCTTAGCCGAAGACTCTGTTCTTGTGTTAAAGAATACCTTTGCTACGGTCCTTTTGATGCTAGGGTCTTTTTTTTACCACGGTCCTCTGTTCACTACGATCGAAGTTTACATGATAAAATTAGTTGACAAGTCACTATTAACACCGTTCGCAATGTGCCTGTTGATTATCCCGCTGGCAATCTGGGCCTCATCGGGGACCTTAGCACCGTATGCCGCTACCCATTCTGGAGCGCTGGCACTGTCCCCCTGCAATTACCTGGCAAATCTTGACCATCCACACTTCCTTGGCCCTGTGCATTTTTTAAACGGCGCCCCGGCCGAGCTGTGGAAAGACAACATCATGTTGCGGAGAATTCTTCACCCAATCCTTTCACTCCCTTTTTTCTGGGCCTTTGGATTCGAATTCGGCGGGTTCCTTGCAAACATCGCGATTCATGTAGCTGCAATTTGGCTCTTCTTGAGTTTCATCAAAAAGCGAGATGGACGCAGATCTGCACTTGCTGTAGGCCTACTATTATGTAGTTATCCGGGCATAACCTATTGGGCGGGACTCCCGTATTCGTACGCCATAATTGTGCCCTGCTGCCTGATTGGCTTTATTTTCTTGTCGAACTTCTACAATGCCGAAACCTTCAGCTCCGCCCTTAAAAATGCACTTGGAATCGGCGTACTCTCTTTAGGATACGATCTCTCTCCGCTTTACTCAGTATCAGTAGTGCTGCTTGTTATTTCGAAAAAACGCATTGGAGCTCTCCTTCCTGCCCTGACACTTATAATCGGACCGAGCTTAGGAATGGTGGGAGTGCTCTACTACCTTTTCAGTGTTGACGTCCAGAATTCCAACTCAAGAATTTACGGTGCTTTGATTTCCAGCTACCTTCATCCACAATCCCTAGCTCTGTGGATCACGGAGTTATTAAAGGTGCCACATATACTTTTCCACAACTTTTTCTATAGCAATTTTATTTTTCTCCCTGCGCTCTTTCTGCTTACCCTTTTACTTCTACGTCGAAAGAAGATTGAGTGCCTTTCTCCGCCTGAACTGTGCTTTGGGTTCGCAATCCTTGCTCTCTTTTTCTTTAATAATGCGGCCCCGCCTTATGTCAATAAATGGCAACTTCGAGGGGAATGGGTAGCCCGGATTTACCAACCGGCCTTCGTGGTATATCTATCCTGTATTTCGCGTTGCATTGCGGCCTATCAAATTGTGCCAAAGGAGCGTATCCTCTTGTTTTCTCTTGTTTTTACTACCTTCCTATGCAACTCAGTTATCGTCTTCGGGCCGGTTTTCGGGGTAACAACATTGGCTGCCCATACGTATCATAATTTCTACCAGCACGACCGGGAAGGCGCCTTTGCTGATAATCTTGCAAAGTACGGTCGTCGACCATTTGGGTCATGTATGAGATAGTAGTGACCAGCCTTCCAGGTGAGTTGCGCTGAGGATGTGAGGGCTAAGACCTCTCATTTTCTGATTAAAACCAAAACCCCAGGGGGATTAAATTTAACGGCATGAGATTTTATGGTAAGCGCAAATTTAAAGAGTAAACCGAGTCGCCCGAAGATAATGGGGCCAACGGTCGCATTTCGCCAGCTGTATGCCGAGCGCGGTCTCATTTTTCGCCTCACAAGACGAGAAATTGAATCGCGCTTTCGGGGATCGTACTTGGGCGCTCTCTGGGTTATCATAAACCCGGTTCTGATGTTGGCCGTCTATACCTTTGTATTTACAGCGGTGTTTAAAGCTCGCTGGCATGGTGGTACGGAAACAACAGGCGAATTTGCGCTGCATATCTTCTCGGGTTTACTTACGTTTGGACTTTTTGCCGAGGTTGTCGCTCGTGCTCCCAGTCTGATAATCGAAAACACCTCTTATGTGAAAAAAGTAGTCTTTCCTCTGGAAGTCCTCGACTGTGTAATCGTCGGTGCTGCGTTGTTTAACGCTGCTTGTGGTTTCTTAATCTTTTTTTGTTTCTACCTTATCGTTTTTGGGTTACCACCCATTACCGCTCTCCTTCTTCCGCTCATGCTGGCCCCTCTACTCTTCTTTACTCTGGGGGTCTGCTGGGTGCTATCTTCGCTGGGAGTCTATGTCCGCGATATTAAGTATGTAGTAGGAATCTTCGTTTCAATGTTGATGTTTCTTAGTCCAATTTTCTATCCAGTGTCAGCGTTTCCCGAGAACATCCGATACGTGATGATGCTAAACCCGATGGCACCTGTATTGGAGTCGGTCGACAGCGTACTCTTCCGGGGGGGGCTTCCCAATCCATGGATGTTCACCATCGGCCTGATTATAAGTTTAGGAATCGCATGGTTGGGGCATTGTTTTTTTACAGTTACCAGAAGGGGATTTGCCGATGTCATCTGATTGGGTTGTAAAGATTCACGACGTATCCAAGGCCTATACGGTTTATGAAAAACCTGAGGATCGACTGAAGCAGATGCTCTGGCGCCAGCATCGAAAATATTATAAAGAGTTCTGGGCACTTCGTGATATTAACTTAGATATTTATCGGGGTGAAACGCTCGGGATTATCGGACGCAACGGTTCGGGAAAATCAACCCTCCTTCAGTTGATCTGCGGAACTCTTCATCCCACCTGGGGTCAGATTGAGGTGAGGGGTCGCGTTGCCGCTCTATTGGAATTAGGTGCT
>JBIIDM010000069.1:0-15815 GCA_044238365.1 Bdellovibrionota bacterium
GCTGCTAATGGCGTATACGTGGCTGTCGCTTCTATGGTCACCGGTTCCAGAAAAGGCAATAAAAATGTGGGTGACGCAGGGCATCCCCTACTATATTTTGCTTATGGTCCTATTACCGTACGTTCTCACTAATCTGCACAAAACTCATAGTGCCTTAAGGCTCACTTTCTGTAGTATCGTTGCTCTGGTTGCGTTTTTTGTCTTCGGCGCAAAATGGGAGCTCCGTGGACTTGCGATTACACCGCACCTTACCTCAACAGGGTTATTAGTGAGGTATACAAGTCCGTTGTCATTGGGCGAGTTTGGCTCCTATCTGGTCGTTATTTCGGGACTAATTTGGACGGGCAACAACGGCTTCTGGCGTATCTTGCGAGGCGCTGGCATTATTCTGGGACTAATTATCGCAGTAAAATCGGGGTCTCGCGGGCAATTCTTCGCCTCTCTAATCGCTATAATTCTTTGCACACCATTTACTATTCCGCTAAAAAAACTAATCACTCCGAAAACAGTTATTGGCCTGCCAGTACTGCTGGTTGCGCTGCTCGTTATCAGTAGTTTTGTGATTAACAACGGCTCAGAATTTAACCAGAGCCGTTTTGATGAGCGCGATATGGAGAGTTCGACTATGGTACGGATTGGATTGTGTACACGGTTGCTTAACCGGGCCTGGGCAGAGCCGTTGCCGACGATTTTCGGTCTCGGAAATTCTGCATCCTTTCATCATGAAGTCGCCGGTTTTTACCCACATATGATCGCCGTAGAAATTCTGGGAGAAGAGGGGCTCCTTGGGTTTGCGCTTTTTACGGGGTTGCTTGTATGTAGTGGACTCGTCGTTGTGCGCTTATTAACAATGAATTTGCCGGCACAGACGGCCAGCGTCTGTGCCGTATTCATAGGCATTTTGCTGCTTCAGTTGGTGATTTCATGTAAGCAAGGTTCGTTAATTACCTCGCCGTTTTTGTGGTCAGCCTTTCTGCTGCTGGAGCGCCTATATAATATCGCCCTCCGCGACCAAGCACGCGTTCACCAGGTTGGCTGATCTCTTCGTCAAGAGGCAATTTTTCTCACTGCGACGTGGAGTACCACGTCTCATTCGCCAAATTGCCTCTTTCCTCGACCTCAACCAACCTGGTGAACGCTTACTTCTACTTGCTTCGCCAGGCTGGTGAACAGGTACGTTGGCTGATCTCTTCGTCAAACGTTTGATTTTGGCCACTCCAGCGGCGTTATTCACAAAACAATCGTTTCCCTCAACCTCAGCCAACCTCGCGAACACTACGCTGCATAAACAGAGGCATTCTTCTTGGGTAGCAAACCGCGCTTATATCGTAAACCGTTGTACACAAATCCCAGCACGCGGGCGTTGGCGTTCTGCAATCGGGTAATTGATTTAAGGAGTGCTCGTTTTGGTGTCTGATTTTCTCGCGCGACGATCACGACACCATCGCATGATGGCGACAGGATGATGGCGTCTGAGACCGTGCCCACGGGCGAACTATCGAGAATAATAAAATCATAGGTAGTACGGAGTTGGTGCAGCAGATTCTCCATTCGACGAGATCCGGCAAGCTCGGCTGGATTAGGCGCGGGTGAGCCAGCAGGAAGGAAGAAGAGATTTTTCACCTTACTACTGGTCACTAGCACTTCTTCTATGCCTGCTTGCCCGGTAAGAATATCGCTCAGGCCGGTCGAGGCGTACATGTCTGGTTGAAAGAATTTGGTAAGGGAAGGCTTACGGAGATCACTGTCAATTAGGAGGGTGGAAAATCCATCTTGAGCAAAGGCTGCGGCAAGATTAGCAGCAACGGTACTCTTGCCCTCCTCCGGCAAGGCGCTGGATATCAGTATAATTTGAGCTTTTTTGTCGATGGAAGAGAGCCTGACGGCTGCTCGTAAATCCCTGAAGGCTTCACCGTGCAGACTGAAAGGGCTATCGATCGAAACAAAACCAGTGGTTTGTACCAGAGCATTATCCCGTGCTGTACCCTTGGCGGGGGCTCCTTTTGCAGCAGAGGCTTCGTTGGCGACTGCATAGACATCGAAATGGGGCAGGATGGCGAGACCAGGTACGGGCAACAGTTGCTCGGTTTCTTCAGGATCCCTCACCGTAAGGTCAAAGAACTCGGCAACAAAGGCAGCACCGAAGCCAATAATTAACCCTACAAAACCACCGAATAACAGAAAAAGATGAAGTCTGGGACTTGATGGTGACATAGGAAGCGAGGCTGGTTCTACAACTGCGATATTAACACCGCTGCCTTGAAGGCTGCTCACCTCAATCTGACGTAACTGAACGACCACGTCATCATAGACTTTCTTTAAAGAATCGTGGTCCTGTTTCAGTCGACCGTACTCTCCGAGGGACAATCCGGTCTTACGCGCCTGAACACTCTCTTTCTTGACCTGCTCACGCAAGTCCTTTTCATAGTTTTGGGCCGCAATATACGCCGAGTCCTTGGCATCTAATACCGCCGTTCGCTGATCGATAATCTGTTTCTCAAGAGAGGTGATTTCACTATTTAACTCGCGCACGGTCGGATAACCCGGCGCGTACTTCTGCAATAGGCGGTCTACTTCGGCTCGCTTTTGGCGCACCTGAGTGCGAAGCGCAGCCACCGTCGGATCGTCAACGAGGGCCGAATCAACATCCTTTGTGGCAAGAGCCCGATCTAGATTGCTTTTGGCTTGGAGCGTCTTTGCCTCGGCATCCTGTAGTAACTTTTGAGCAGCCTCGTACCGATTGGATGCCAATTTATCGTTGCCAAGATCAATAATGTCGTGGGTGTTGGCGAACTCACTAAGTTCCCGCTCAGCGGTTGCGAGCTTTTGACGTAACTCCTCTTCCTGACCCTTTAGAAAGACTTTAACATCTCTATCAGAATCCTGGCGCTGACGTTTCATCATCTTGATGAACTCTTCTGCATGAGTGTCGGCAATGGTTGCTGAAAGTTCAGGGCTTAAGGTTCGCGCTTCGATAGAAACAATTGATGTTTCACCCACCTGTTCGACACTTGTAAGAGCAAGATATTGTCGCAGAATATTGTCTGTCGGGGCAGAGGCGTCTTTCGCCCCGTAATATAGGCCAAATAACTCACCGACATTGGGGTTGGAGAGCACTTGGTTCGCCAACGGCAAATTTTTCAATTCCGTGAGTTTGGTTTGAAGGTACCCCTCACCCTGACCCTGGGTGCGCAAAGTTTCCTTTCTTTGACTGTCAAGAATAGGCGCTATTTCGTCAAACTTGATTAAGGTGCGGGCGTTATAAATGCGAGGTGCCAGAGCCCAAAAGCTCATAGTCACCGTAAGCGTGATAATAAAGCTGGAAAGAATCACGAGCCATCTTCGCCTGACGAGCTTGATCAGATCTGAGAACGAAAAATCACCGGTCTTTTCGGAGGTCACTGTTGCGCGCGGCGGTATGTTACCGGCGGGGCCCTCATAATTGGTCACTGACAACACAGGATCGAAACCCCGTTGTGATAATTGGGTTTCAGGTACTACGGGCACATTTTCTGCTGAATTACTCGTCATCAATTATTCCGATTAGTGATCCTACTTCTCTACCGGTTCCACTTTAAAACGGTCCTAAAAAACAAGTTAGAGTGTAATGGTATTTCCTTCGAAAGTATACCGACTACAACGCAAGGTCGACCTTGAGTCATAATTATGCCGCGATCTTTCTTTCTTCCTGCGGTTCGACACTACCGGTAAAGCGGTTCTCAGCAACAGTACCCTCGTACTCAACGCCTTCAGCTCTTAACACCAACTTTACTGTTCTGAACAAAATATGAAGATCCATCAGGATAGAGAGATTATCAACATAGTAAACGTCGTAACGAAATCTCTCGGTCCAGTCCAGGCAGTTACGGCCATTAATCTGCGCCAGCCCAGTGATACCGGGGCGCACCTCCTGTCGCCGCATCTGGGTGCTATTACAAACCCTAATATACTCAGGAAGTTGTGGGCGCGGGCCTATCAGGCTCATCTCTCCCCTCAGCACATTAACGAGTTGAGGTAGTTCATCCAGAGACGCTCGGCGAAGAAGACGTCCGATAGACGTTACTCGCTCTTCATCCGGTAGAAGCTTTCCGTCGGCATCACGCTGATCGGTCATGGTACAAAACTTGAGCACCGGAAAGAGGCGATTATTCAATCCGGGCCGATATTGAAGAAAAAATACTCTACCTCGATTGCTACAACAGGTCACAATGGCGATTAGGGCGAGTAGGGGGAAAAGAATTAGTAACAAGATAAAAGCAACGCTGAAATCAATCAGGCGTTTTAAAAACAACTTGTATACCTTATTCATTCATCTCCTTCCTAGTTAAGTCGATGGTTAATCTCTAGTATCTTCGTCAGGCTGGGGAAAAATTGCAATTTTAATAAAGTGATCGCTATTTTTTATGACCAGAACGCTTGATCAGGCCTAAGTACAAATCTGCCGGAGGCACTCTGCGCTATCAAAATGCGTTAAAAAAAACCGCAATTAACGAAAGTTTGTTCCGAGCCGGATACTATGGTTTATAAAACCAAACGTCAATAAAAATAACCAGGATAGGGGGTACAAAAAATACACAAACGCTTTCGCTGTGGAGGAGAACTACATTATTTTATGTAATAACGGTTGCGTGCAGAATGCTGCCGAATACCGGACCACGGGAAAAAACTGTTGGTATTTCGTGGCTCACTACGGTACTATTCTGGCGACGTTTGTCTTTGTTACTCACCTAAGCGATTCATGAGAAATCAACCCTTCCGATTAAGCAAAAAACCTAGCGTTGTAAAATGCCCTGACATTGTAAAACAGTGTAGCACTGAAATGTGGTCGCAGCCGCCATTTAAACGGCTTCTGCTACTGCTTGTCCTCATCTGTGGGTATTGCTCCGAGACACTCGAAGCGCAATCTACCGCTAAGGCTCAGATTACGAATCGTGGGCCGCAGGTGGCAGGCACCTCCATGTCTAATGTTCAGTTAAGGAGTAATGAGGCGGTTTCGCCATCGCGAGCAACGTATGTATCGTGGAGGGCCCCGCGGAGTGGGCGCATTAAGGAAATCTGGGCATGGTTCAAAACAGATAATAAGCGGCGGTATTCGGCAGGCAATCGCGGCACCTACACTATTTCAATCAGGCCTGATATTGGGGGGCTCCCGGCTTTGAAGGTTCTGGCCGAAAAACGAAAAATCTCAAAATTCAAGAACAACAATACCGCCGATAATCTTCGTCGAATTATATTCAAGCGAGGAGCGAAGGTAGTAGCGGGTAAGGTCTATCATTTTGTCATAATCAACACGGACCCGCGCCCTTGGGATAATTGGCTCAGTCTGAATACCGTATTTTCCGCTAATAATCTACGCCAGGTGAGTCGCCCGACAAATACAGAGGATCGTAGCTTTGGGTACCATAGCTCAGGCGGAACATATGCATCCGCAATGCCAACCTGGGTTGTCGGGATAGATGAGAACGAAGATGGCGCATCAGATGTTTTTTCGGGAAACCCGTATGTCGGTGTGTTCTCGCATTATGAAAACTCCAACCCCCGAAGTCGCCCAATATCAGGTACGCGACTTACCCGGATTGGCTATCCTGTGACGGCTGATGGGGGCCATACCCTAAAAAGAGTGGCTGTTGCCGCGTACCGGATAGCAGGGAATGCACCATTAACGGTTTCGTTGGTGAATGGCAATGGGGAAACACTCGCTACGGCGGACATCGCCAGTCGCGAATTTCCATCCGTTGCGAGCCCGAGTGGCACACAGGCGATGAGTTGGGGCCAGGCTGCTTTTAAGCCCCAAGTGACTGTTGAACCGAACGGAACTTACTACCTACAGTTTCAAAGTGCCATCAACACAGTGTATTACCCGGTGGCATTGCAGGATTCTGCTGATTCTTATGGCGGACCTACAACTATGAATGGCATTTTCGGTGGCTGGTTCGGGTTGACTGCCTATGCGGAACACAGTATTGATGGAGGAGCAACTTGGGCAAACTATAGTCTTACCAACGCTACCCACGCGTCGTATGTTGATCAAACTAAAAAGTGGGATTTGAGTTTCTACGTAGTGACTGACTAATGCTCGGATTTCGCGGATAATCGGGGGTGGGCTCCTTCGAACGCCTGCTTACCAAGTGCAACGCCCGGCGCCTCAACAGAGTGGTGTAATAATGCGGCGAGCAAGAAAGAGCTAATGATGGCGAGCCCTATTGAGAGCAAAGGGTGCCACCCGATCAGATAACCGTGGTGTATCAGAGCATAGCCAAGGTTCTGGTGAATTAAATAGAGGGGATAGGATATTGTCCCCATATAAAGCAATCCAGCCCAACGAAGGGGTGCGACTAACGAAGACCTCGACTGTATGAGAAAGAAAATTACTACGATCAGGGGGAGCACGAAAAGCGCTTGAGGATCAACGAGAGTTGCTATACCAGTTACCCAGGCAATCAGTGCCCATTCCATCCTTGTTGCAGAGCACAGAATACCAAACGCGGTAGGGGGTACGGTTCGTCGAGGAATTCGATCTAAAATTCTGTGTAGCAACATTCCTAGAATAAAAAGATTGCTATATCTGGCCATTAAAAGAGCATCCCACGGATGGGCTGGTGGCTTTCGCCAAATGAACCAAGATATTCCAAGGATCCCACATTGGAGACCGAGCCATAGCCCCAGCGTAATCTCAAGCCTTTTAAGAGCACCGCTGGCAAACAGAAGCGTAATGATCACGTAAAAGGAGATCTCATAAGATAGAGTCCAATACACTCTATCGATATAACGCACATCAAAGACGTGGGGGGCCATAGTCAGATTGACGATTAATTCTTTGAAAGTCCGCTCTCGTCCCGGGAGCCCCATCAACGAGACACCGATAAACGTAATAACAACTGCGACCCAAAAGGTCGGGTAAAGACGAAAAATTCTACTCTTTACAAAACGAGCGATGGATCCGCTGCTTTCCAATGACCTAAATATCAGAAACCCGCTGAGGATGAAAAAAAGATGATATCCAAACATACCAAGTTGTAGCCATTCCGGGGGCGAAAAAGAATGGCCATACAATCTATGATAATGATAAAGATAATGAAATGCTAACACCGAGAGTGCGGCTATTCCCCTGAGTCCTTCAAACTCCTTGATCCTGGCCGGTTTGTCGGACACTGACGCCACTTGGCGGTTAGATGATGATACAGCTTCGGGAAAGGCACAGGCATTTTTCTCTACACGATACATGACATCCCTTGACTACGACAGCCTCAACCACGAGAAGCCCCGTTTTAACCTGAGTTCGACGTAAGAACTGTGGGAAATGACTGAAATTACTTCATCCACTTCGTTGCTCATGAAAATGCTCGACGTAGCAAGCTTCACCTGCGCTTTTATATCACTGCACGCCTCGTGAATAATCCGGGCTAAAGCAATTTCAACCATTTATAGTAATCTTAAAAAATAATAAAGTATTAAAAATTACTATAACGACTCGCGGAGGCGAGTCAAAACAAACACATAGCCATCGCCGAGATGCGACTCAA
Organism: Bdellovibrionota bacterium; assembly: GCA_044238365.1. GTDB lineage: Bacteria > Bdellovibrionota_C > UBA2361 > UBA2361 > JBIIDM01 > JBIIDM01. Next base: position 7,524 of record JBIIDM010000069.1, read on the forward strand.
AACCGCATTATTTTTGACGATGGCTTTACCTTTGTTCTTACGTCGAACTCAGGTTTTTACAAATCACCATTCCTCTTACCTGCTTAGACCACTTCGACTAGACGCCTCTCCTATGGCCCGCTCGCCGCAACCCCAGTATAATGACATCAGAGGGTACGCTAACAACAACGCCTCTACCGTTAGAGGCTCGCGTGAGCTCGGCTCTCTGAACTGCCAATCGATTTAACCCGGCATTGATTAGCTTGGCGGTCTTGGGCGCTATCGTTACCTCTACACATTAAGCGACCAGAAGTGGCTACCGCAAATCAAGGGTATGAAGGTCGCGTGCCATTTGGAGATACTCTACGATCTCCCCAGCGACATCAACGTTAGTGGCCGCCTCAATACCCTCAAGCCCTGGTGAAGCATTAACTTCAATAACCAGCGGTCCATTATCTGACTCGAGAATGTCCACGCCAGCAACCCCCAAGCCGAGAATCTGAGCGGATTGTAAAGCAACCTCAGTGACCACATCATCAAGTAATACCCGCTCAACAGTGGCGCCTAAGTGAAAATTACTGCGAAACTCCCCCGGTTTCGCTCGTCGTCGCATGGCCGCTACAACCTGCCCTCCTACCACAAAGGCCCGAACGTCATACCCCGCACTTTCGCTGATATATTTCTGGAGCAACACTCTGTGATGAGTCGCCTTTAGTGCCTGAACGATGGAAGTGGCTGCATTAGCATCCTCGGCAAGCATCACCCCAGAGCCCTGGGTACCCTGCAGGAATTTTATGACCACGGGGGTTCCCCCCAAAAATTCAATTGCTGTTTGTACCTCTATTGGATTGAAAACGAAAGCTGTCGGCGGAATTGGTATCGCATGACGGCTGAGCTCCTGCATGGTACGAAATTTATCGTGGGCCGTAACAATACCGCGTGCTGATTGCAGAGTAAAAACCCTCATCTGCTCAAAATGTCTTACGACACTCGACCCACCAAATACCCAAGCGGCACCTATTCGGGGGATAATCGCGTCAAACTGTGGGAGTTGCGCTCCGCTATACCGTATTTCAAGATTACCCGGCCGTACTTGCAACACAAAATTGCCGGTTTCAAGAACCTGGACTCGGACATTTCTTTCCTTACATGCCTCACGCAAACGACTCGTGCTATAGCTTCTGGGATACTGCGAAAGAATCGCCACCCTCATAGATATCCAAATGATTACTGACTCAGTTAAATAACTCCTTCGCGCGAGCAACTCGGCTTGCCGTATCACCCTTCCACGACTCATCCTTATCAACAGCCCAGACTCTTGCCATAATACCGGTTTTATTGGCAAGCTGAATAGCTAGCCCCGGTCTTGCATTTAGCTCCAACAGCAGCGGCCCCTTCTCTTTGTCTAAAACAAGGTCTACTCCCTGATATCCCAGCCCTGTTAAGTTATAACTCTGGGCCGCCAATTGCAACAACCTATCCCAATGGGGCACCAGCAAACCACTTATTGGATTTCCCGTATCAGGATGCTCGTCACAAACCTTTCCATGATACACAGCAAAGGTGGTAAGACCATTTGACATCGCTAAACCAGCACCCACTGCGCCTTGATGCAAATTCGCCTTTCCCTGAGAGGTTCGAGTGGGCAGTCGCAGCATTGCCATAATTGGAACACCGCGATAGATGATTACTCTGATATCCGGAACTCCCAAATAACTGACTGCCTCAAACACAGGGTCAAAACGAACTCGATACTCAATAAGGACCTTATCTGGATTTCCCCCGAGGCTGTACACGCCACTTAAAATACGGGAGAAATGATCAGTGGTTTCATCAAAGGTAATCAAAGATCCATCGGCCTTTTGAAATCCGCGTTTTCGGCCCCCAGTTATTACAATTATGCCCTCCCCGCCACTTCCACGGGCTGGCTTGATCACAAAATCGGTGCACCCTGAGTTTTCAATAAAGTCGGCGACCTGGGTTTGAGTTTCGATACAACGATAGAGTTCCGGTACGGCGATCCCAGCCCCAATGGCCAATTTTTTTGTCGTTAGTTTATCATCTACCAACGGAAACAAATGCCTTGGATTGTACCGCATAATCAACTCTGAGTTTCGGTAGTTTAATCCGATAACTCCGCGCTCTTTTAATCGTGACCACCACCACATACGGATCTACTCTAAGTCTGATGCTAAGGAACGGAACCGCTTCAGCTCAAGCAGACGGTACCCTGTATACCGCCCCAATAATAAATTCACCGAGAGCAAGACCAATAGTAGTTCGGGGAATACAAAGAGCAGATGAGATATCCACCGAACTGATATAATATAATTTATTAACAACGCCACTGCCATAGTTAAAAGTCCCTTTCGAATAGCAACCCGTGGGCCGAGCTCATCCCAAGCCAAGGACATTCGTTCGACGAACATTGTAAGAATAACCATCGGAAAAAGAGCGACTGACATCCCCTTTTCGATTCCCAAACGGTGTAAAAGAAGACTGGTGAACACCAATATCAGAACAATAACTGTCAACACGGAGGCAAGACGAGGAACCAACAGCAACCGTAGATGCTCGAAGTAAGCGCGCACCAAGAGCGAAACGGCGACAATAGCGCAAAACAGAATCCCGCCCCACAGCGGCTCAGACTCGCGAAAGGAAAGAGCTATCAATACGGGCATAAAAGTACCGAGCGTTTTGATACCGACCACATTGCGTAATATCACTATGAGTAGTGCCCCAAGTGGTATCATAAGCATGACACGATACACCGATTGTACTTCTACTGGAAGCCGGTACAGAGAGAGTGCAGCCACCAAAGGCTGAGCCTTTCGGGATACCTTTAACGCTCCAAAAACTGCCTCTTCCTGAAGACGCTGTACTGATAACCTAGTCTTAAGTCCACTCCCACCCGTGAGCGTGGTCAAATTACCCTGCCCACGGAACCAGGGTAGAAACAGATTCCCCGATTCCTCCTCCTGAGAGGCGGTATTATAAAGATGCCACTTATCACCATGAAACACCTCCAAAAGAGTACGAAGGGAAAGATTACTGGCACTCTCCTTTAGCGAGATGCCGCGCACGACTCGTGCGGGAATACCGGCCAGGTTAAGAATGTCGCAAGCCACCTGTGCAGTCTTTTCGACAGAGTCGGGACCTACGCCTATCAGGTGCTCTTCGTGCGAAGTCCTTGCGTGACTTTGAAGACGACGCAATAGCTCGCGAACAAATGTTTCAGTATCTGCTGAAGCTTTTGAAATATCACTGAGCAGATTTTGAGCAGCCTCCAAGGCCATTCCGTCTAATTTGACGGTATCAGGCTTCGGGATACTCCTCATAATCTTCTTGGACTTCTGGCCCTCACCAAGGGCGGAAGCAGCTCTTATGACGGTGCGATAATAAAGATCCACCAATCCGGTGACCTTACGAATTGCCCAAACCGTTGTGCGATTCTCGCCATCCTTAAGATTAGACATACCGAATCCCTGACTGACGAAGCTTTCATCCTCAAGAAGATAGCTCCTTGAGTTGTCCGGCACAAATGCTGAAAGCTTCGCAGCAGACCCGGTTCCGTTGAAAGAAAAGTGGCCTTCAACAATCCAGACATCCATCTGCTGATCAGGAGCGATTGGAAATCCCAGCACAACAACTTTATACATCGCCACGCCAATTCCAAACAAGGAGAGACATGACACCAAAAGACTTAAATGAAGACGACCCATAAATTCACAAACGATTCAGCTTTGGCCTATAACCTATGTTCGGCGTACGAACATAGGTCTATTAATTATGAGTAGACTCGGCCTGTTGAGCATACTACCACGGGATTTTCGGAACTGAACAAAGATAAGTCACTGCGAACACTTTGGACAGGACCCTCGTGTTATAGTAAAGCACTTCTCGTAACGTTCGACGTTTTATACCGCTTTCATCTCAAAAAGTCACAAATAGGGATAATCAACGAACCGCAGTTCTTACGTCGAACTCAGGTAACGAAGTTTCGGCCCAAGTATCTCTATGACGATCGCGGTAATATTGTCCAAGCCACCCTGCGCATTAGCTTCATTAACAATCTCCTGAGCAACCTTCTGTACATCACCACGCCCCATGATGTCGTTAATCGTTTTATCTCCGATCATTCCGTGTACACCGTCAGAGCACACGAGGTACTTATCCCCTATTTCTGGAGCCTCATAAGAAAGCTGCACATCGGGCTCAACGTATTCCTCGACTCCTAAAGCTTTGGTGAGCACATGCGCCATCGGGCTGTTCATCACATCCTTCGGAGAGTGCCCACTTTTCACCATTTCCGCCACAAAAGTATGGTCCTGAGTAAGACGGGAAAGTGTAAGGCCTCGTTTTCGATACACCCGGGAGTCACCCACGTTGCAGACTAGAGTTGAGTCATCTGAGAAACCGATTCCTGATATGGTCGTGCCCATTCCGGCGCATTCTTTGCGCTTAGACGCCGCCTCAAAGATACTCTCATTCCCTTTCTGTACAGCCTCGACTACAATTCCCGGAATAAGAACGTTCCTATTACTAAGAACATTCGTTATCTCAGTCACCGCTATATCAGAAGCGACCCCACCTGCGCGCGCGCCCCCCATCCCATCGGCCACCATATAAAACCGAAAACGGTCACGCTCAACAATACCGTAAGAATCTTGGTTATCCTTTCTTTGTTTTCCTCTATCAGAAAGGGCCACTGCCTTTACAGATCTTAAGCAAAATTTCTGAACCGGAACGATAGTCATGGTACTCATGCACGAATTAAGTTACGAACTCCCCGAAGAGAAAGAGAAAAACAACTATTATTTCGTCTCCCCCTCCAAGGTTCCCTATCTCGTCAGCTAAAGCGCCACCATTGCTTCTAGAAAAACCTCACAGATGTAAGAACAAAGGTAACTGGTTGAAATTGCTTTAGACACGAGAGGCGTGCAGTGATATAAAAGCGCAGGCGCTGAAGCTTGCTACGTCGAGCATTTTATATCATGAGCAACGAAGTGGATGAAGTAATTTCAGTCATTTACCGCAGTTCTTACGTCGAACTCAGGTTCAAACACAAATTTCTAGTGAACTTCAACCCGCCGATTGGCAGCGCGCGCCGCGTCGGTTTTTTCATCAATAAGAGGCACGGTCTCACCAAATGAAACGGCAGACAATCTGTCATCGGAGACTCCCAAACGAACGAGCTCCGCTAGAACCGATCGTGCACGATCCATTCCAAGCGCATCATTGTAAGAGTCCGACCCAATGTAATCCGCGTGCCCCTGCAACACCACCTTCAGAGTTGGCTCAGACGCTAGCATCTTAGCGATCGTTTCTGTAACGGCCTTACCCTGTTCATTCAAGGTGCGTTTGTTGAAATCGAAATTCACATTAGGAAAGTAAACACTCGCTGCCTCAGCCGGAGTTGCTTCTCCCGCGTAATTAAATGGCGAGAGCGATCGGCAATCCGGAATAGTATCCGACGCACTGAAACAATCAGGCGTGCGATAGTCATGCGGATAACGGTAGCCCATTACATCACGACGGGTTTCCGTCGACGCCGCAAAGTAACTCAGAGGGCGCGTAACGCCTTCCCTTAGTAGCCATCCGACCGGATGAACAATGTAGGCGGCTATCCTTAACGGATGCTCCTCCGATATCCGGTATTCAGGCGCTGCGTGATAAGTCATGTACCCCTGATCTCTCGGGAGCAGCTCCTGAGCTTCTATACTCAAACCCAACCCCGCCACCTTCAGCGCGATAGCTACTTTGAACCCACCTACTACGGCTTTACAAAACTTAGTTCTATTTTTCATAAGTCGCCCCCAAGAGCCGATACTCTAAATAATTCTTCGCATCCAATCATTGCATTGATCAGAAATCGGATTGAACAGAAACTGCCCTTCACTCTGGTCAAACTCCGCTCACTTAACTTTCTTTAGTGTGACCCACCTCTAGTGAGGTGTGCAATCAAAAAAATATATCTTAAAAAGAGATTCTCCTAAGCACCAAATAAGTTCATAATTCTCACGATTTATATTTTATAAAGATATATGGCTGACATTATACTTATTGAGGATGACCCCAGCGTTGCTATTCTCATTGGTGACATCCTGCTTATGAAGGGATATTCGGTTCGCATCTTTTCTCGCGGGAACGATTTCATTGGGACAATTCCTGAGCAATGTCCAGCCATTGTGATATCTGATTATCAGCTACCGGACCTCCCTGTTGCGGACCTATTTCAGGCAATCCAGGAAAGATATACTCCTGAAATCCCTAGGTTTATCATTATATCCGCTAGATCAAAGACAGAAGTCGACTGGCCCATAATCGAAAGATTTAAGGCACTTTTTATTGAAAAGCCGTTTCGTCTCAGGGAATTTATTAAGTCTATTGAAGAAAATTACTAATAGCATGTACGGTTTTGACCGATAGTCTCTTATGCCCAAGAGGCGGTTATAATACGAATATCAGGGTCTTAAAGTCTTAAAGTAGGTAAGACGGTAAATCAATAAGGTAGCTGCATATGTTCCCTGGCGCTTGTACGGAATTACACCTTCAAATGTCTTACAAAGCGAGACGGGGTACAGATATTCTTATTTGTGAAGAAAAAATCGAGGATCGGAACAACCTAAAAGTGGCGCTGCAGGAACTGAGCTACGGTCGGATTGGGAGCGCGCTTACTCTCGGTCAGGGCTTAAAACGGCTGGAGAACAAAAATTATACCCACGTCATATTTCAGGCGCGAAAGTCCGATATTACGGCGGCTGATTTTCTTCAGTCTGCCCGAGCCAAATGTCTTAATACTATCTTTATTGCCGCATCTTTTGAACCAACAACGGACAATGTATTTTCGTTACTTATTGGTGGAGCCAGAGGATATCTAGTGTACCCATTTACAACACAGTCCCTTGATAATGTGATGGTTCAAGCAACCGTGGGAGATGAATTTCCAGAGGAACTGCTCATGGCGAAGGATCGGAATGAGGCCTTGGTGGCAATCACAATGTCGAATCTGGATATAATTGCAAATACGATGAGACAAGCTAGGACAATTGACACTCTTAAAAAACAAAAACCCCAGGAGATGGAAAAATTTCGAATCTCCTCTCAAATGGCCAAAACCTTTTGCGAAGGCGGCCTGGAAGGATTTAATTCGTCGCTCGAAAAATTTTCTGAAAGAAGAGCCGCTGGACCAGCGACCAAACTAGGTAGGTTGAGAAAGCGCCTTAATACAAATCGCGTTTCCTAACGTGGATTGATGAGCCGCGAATCTTTTTCGGGATGCGCCTGCATAGCCGGTTAAGGCACTGAAGCTTTCAACCTGAGTTCGACGTAAGAACAAAGGTTTTCACTAAAAAATAGGCTGCGTCGCTACAAATCATGCGGATTACATCCAGTTGCATAAGCCTGTTTTTTTGAAGATGACGAAAATTCGTCCCATTTTTTAATTTTTCGGGGATCGAGATGATACGAAAACTGTGTATATTCCTGATTTGCTGTGGGTTACCGGTTGTTGTGGCAAGTCTGAAACACTCCCATTGGACGGCCTATGCTCGTCCAATGGACCAAATACCTAATAGTGGTTTCCAAGGCGATAGACTCTGGAAGAATAAGCCCGATTGGATTGATATCAACTCAAACTATTGGAAGATACTACAAAATCCGAACACTGCGGGACCAAGGATGACAAACTGGATGCAACCAGAGAATGACTTTCGTATAACTACGATATCGGAAAGCCGACTAAGAGACTGGCAGTTTATACCTATTAGAGCCGTTGTTGAGATTAACAATCAGAGCCTCATCCAAGAACTTACAGACGGGCGTACCCTTGAACTCAGTATTTTCCTGCCCCATCCTTCAACCTTCGACCTCATCAAATATGACCTGATTTCTGCCCATTCCGCCCTCGAAAAGCCTCCAGCAGACTGGGAGAATCTAACAGATCCAGAGGTTATGACAATACACGAATATCCCGCCAAAATATTTCGCTGGAAATATGGCATTGGCACATTCACTAGAACAAAATGTGCAGCCGTCGTTGACTTACCACGCTATATTCGTATCTCTGTCGACCAAAGCCCCTGTTCGTCCACAAAAGCTGTTCAAACCCTAGCCAAAAAACTACGCCTTCGCAGACTCCTCCAGCAACTAGGAATCAACGAACAAGAACGCCCCCAAGAAGTAATTCCCCTAATCACTAAAAGTTTGCCGGTCGTTCCGACCCCCACCACGCGGCTACGATAGGGGGGGGGGGGGGGGGGGGGGGCGGGGCCGGCCCACCCCAACGTTGGGGGGGGGGCCGCCGCCCCGCCC
>JBIIDM010000234.1:0-4545 GCA_044238365.1 Bdellovibrionota bacterium
TAGTGCGCGCAAACATTTTAAAAATATTGCTGTACTCTTTTGTATTTATTGAGAATTTTTTTGACTCCGGGAACAGCTGGAATTACTCATCAGGTGCTCGAATCTGCATATAGAAAAAAAGAATAATAATGACCAAAACAATCTTTAGTAGCATAAAATCTGACTCTGGGGCGGCGATAGTCGTGTTTCTAGTGGCGCTGCCGCTCTGTCTTGGTATCGCCCTTGGCTCGCATGCCCCGCTGTTTTCCGGAATTATTGGCGGTATTGTCGGTGGTATTATTATCGGAGCATTAAGCGGTTCGCATCTTAGCGTAAGCGGCCCGGCTGCTGGTCTGACAGTTATTGTAGCCGCTGCCATTGATTCCTTACCATCTTTTGAAATATTTCTCGTCAGCATTGTGTTCGCTGGAGTTTTTCAAATCCTCTTTGGTATGCTAAAGGCGGGAGTTATTGGTGATTTTATTCCCAATTCAGTGATTAAGGGAATGCTTGCTGCTATCGGCCTTCTGCTCATTCTTAAACAATTTCCGCATCTGCTCGGATATAACTCGAATATTGTTGGTGACGAAAGTTTCCAACAGTTGAACAACGAGAACACATTTTCAGCCCTTCTTAATGCCGTAAGGCAGTATCATAATGTTACCGCAACGGCAATTGGTATTTTTTCTCTCGTTTTTCTTTTTCTCTGGGAACGCCCCTTAATTCGGAGAACCCCCCTTCTATCTACGATCCCAGCACCACTTGTTTTGGTAATAATTGGAAGTATGGCTAACCGCATAATCGGAGATTGGCTCCCCAGTTTTGTGCTCAATCAAGATCATCTTGTTACTATTCCTATAGCAAATGGACCCTTTGGACTCGTCGATTTTCTGCGTTTTCCAGACTTTTCTGGCGGAATCATGAACAGGGATGTTTGGGTAGCTGCACTTACGATTGCAATAGTTGCCAGTCTCGAAACGCTGTTAAGCATTGAAGCTGCCGACAAGCTCGATCCTCTGCGCCGAGTGACCCCAAATAACCGTGAGTTAATTGCACAGGGTGTTGGCAACATTTCCTCTGGTCTTATTGGAGGCCTCCCTCTTACCTCTGTCATAGTGAGAAGTAGTGCAAATTTTCAGGCTGGAGCGGCGACAAAACTTTCAGCGGTGTTGCACGGATTTTTTCTTCTCATTTGCGTTGCCTTTGCTCCTACCCTTTTAAATACCATTCCGTTGTCGACCCTAGCGGCAGTGCTTATTTTTACGGGGTACAAACTCGCAAAAGTGAAGATATTTAAAGAATTCTATTGTAAGGGATGGGATCAATTTACTCCTTTTGTGGGGACAATCGTCGGTATACTCATAACCGATCTATTAATTGGGATTCTTATTGGAATCGCAATTGGACTATTTTTCGTGGTAAAGAGTAACTTTCATTCGAGCGTGCTCGTGGTCCAAGATCGGGGTAGACATCTGGTGCGACTCAGAAAGGACGTGTCATTTTTGAATAAACCCATAATCAAGCGAACACTGGAAGAGATTCCTCCCCAAACCTCATTAATTATCGACCTAAGCCCTGCCGATTTTATAGATCAAGATGTGATCGAGGTGATCCAGGAATTTCTTAGCCATGCTCACTTAAAAGAGATTCTAGTAGAGGTTAAGTTAAGTTTCCATGCCAGCCCTTCGCTTCAAGCCCAGATGTTGCCCTACCTAAGAAAAACAGAGACTCTATGAAAAGCTATGAAAAATTACTCCTTCAGAATAAAGCCTGGTCTTTGGAAAAACTACAAGACGACCCAGCGTATTTCGCGAAACTTTCCCCTTCGCAGAATCCAGAATTCTTGTGGATTGGGTGCAGTGATAGTCGTGTTCCCTCAACTGAAATCACTGGCTGTGAACCAGGCGAGATGTTCGTTCACCGCAACATTGCCAATATGGTAGTACATACGGATTTCAATCTTCTAAGCGTGCTTGAATACGCGGTCAGCATATTAAAGGTACGCCATATAATTGTATGTGGTCACTACCAGTGCGGAGGAATACAATCTGCCTTTACACATGGGTCATATGGCATGCTCAATAAATGGCTCAGAGGAATTAAAGATGTATATTACCTTTACCGAGAAGAACTCGATTCAATTGTCGATGAGGAGGAAAAGCTAAACCGAATCACTGAGTTAAATGTTCAAGAACAAGTCCTTAATTTAGCAAAAACATCCATAATCCAACGCTCATGGTCGAAAAACAAAACACCCCATCTACATGGATGGGTCTTTGGACTTGCCGATGGTCTCATCTCACCTGTCTGCGAAACGCCGGTGGGGAGTCGATTGCATCCGATATATGAGTTTAACGATAATCCAAAGATATAATAGAGCCCGAAGTAATGACAAAACGTACGCTTATGAGAAGTGCTCGAACTCAGGTTTAAAAAATTACCGTGACAACCAGGACTGACTCTGCTACACGTTAAATAAAGCCAAAACAGGAAGTGTACTCCACCCGGGTTATTCATAAATTCACATAACCAAAACGATTACCAATAGTTAAACTTAATGCGTCTCTTATGGAATGGTACAGCTGGATACTCTTTTCGGTTGTTTTACTCGTCGCCGAACTGATCACACCGGGAACGTTCGTTAGCTTCTTCTTTGCCTTAGGAGCTCTTCTTACCGGGGGGCTCGTATGTGGGGACATTGTGCACGCAGGTTGGATGGAGTGGCTCATATTCTCTGGATCTGCTATTTTCTTTTATGCGTTTTTTCATACTCAGAACTGGGGCCTTACGGGGGGAAAGCCAGTAACAGATAGGGATACGATAATTGGTGAAACTGTCACCACTAACGAGCGTATAGTGCCTTATACTGTGGGGAAAGTGACTTACCGGGGAGCATTATGGAGCGCAAAGAATATAGGACCAAGCACTATCGAATCCGATTCTCCGTCCATGGTAACCGGGGTGAGAGGACTAACCCTGGAAATAAGCCCTTTGCCGAGCCTGCCTAAGATTCCCCAGAACTTGTGACCACGAAAAGCGAACCGCTCGTACTGTTAACCCCGAAATGCCCATTACATTTCAAAGTATCTTAAGACTCTACTTTTTATAAGAGGCGATGGAGTTTTTATGCGGTTTGCTCCATGAAGGGACCTTGCTCCGGAAAGAATATGCTGGGCCCGTTCTTACTACTTTTTGAAATGGAACCGGTATAATATGTCGACCGCAGGTGAACTTATGAATGCTCCTCTGATTATCGCCCTTATTATTACCGTCTTTGCGCTGCTGGTTGTAGCCAGAACCGCGATAATCATTCCACAGCAGCATGCGTACGTGGTTGAGCGCCTAGGTAAATTCAATCGGGTAATGGGAGCGGGCTTTCATATACTAATGCCATTTCTCGATGTAATTCGTTACCAACACGTACTTAAGGAAACTACACTCGATACTCCGAAACAGGATTGCATAACGAAGGACAATGTCCACGTAATAGTTGATTCGATACTGTATTATAAGATCCTCGATCCTGAAAAGGCGTCGTATGGCATAGACGACTACCATCACTCCTTAGCCCAACTAGCCCAGACGACCCTTCGTAGTGAAATAGGTCGAATGGAACTTGATAGCCTCCTGGAGCAGCGAAATATCATTAATCATCGAGTTATTGACGAACTCGACCAAGCATCCGAAAGCTGGGGAATTAAGGTGTTTCGATTTGAAATCCAAACACTTGAGCCCCCTGCGGATGTGCTCGAAGCAATGGAACGCCAAATGAAAGCGGAGCGAGAAAAGCGAGCTACCATACTTGCCTCCGAAGCTGATAGAACTGCAGCCATGAACAACGCCGAAGCCAACAAGGTACGGGTTATCAAATCTTCTGAAGCCCGTCAGGTAATGAGCGTCAACGAGGCCCAAGGAGAAGCCGAGGCGCTATTGTCTATCGCTGAGGCAACGGCCAAGAGCATAGAAAGAATCGCGGAAGCCATTACAAAACCAGGCGGCTATGAGGCTACCAAACTTAAACTGGCATCCCAGTATATTGAGCAACTGGGGAATCTTGCTAAAGAAGGGACCATGATGGTTCTTCCAGCGAACCTAGCCGATGTGGGATCGATGTTGGCCCTGGCAACTGAGGTAATGAATCGACGCGAGCTACCATCTCAGAAGAAGGAAAAGGAATAAGCGTCATCAGGTTGTCCAATCTCTTCATCAAAAGCCTTGTTTTGCTTCTTGCGAGGTACAGAGTAGCACCTCTCATCCGCAAAAAAAAGACTTTCTCATCGACCTTGAACAACCTGATGACGCTTACGTACCCATTCACTAGATTGGTTTTGATGTAGAGGAAAAAGGTAATTTTGCGAATGATGCGTGGTACTCCACACCGCAGTGAGAAGAATTTCTTCTTGACGAAGAGATCAAACAATCCAACGAACGGGTGCACGCTTAGGGCTTGAAAACCTGAGTTCGACGTAAGAACAAAGGTAAATGGTTTAAATTGCTTTAGACACGAGGCGTGCAGTGATATAAAAGCGCAGGCTGTGAAGCTTGCTACGTCGAGCATTTTATATC
>JBIIDM010000070.1:0-15726 GCA_044238365.1 Bdellovibrionota bacterium
AGCCATCGTCAAAAATAATGCGGTTTTGAGTCGCATCTCGGCGATGGCTATGTGTTTGTTTTGACTCGCCTCCGCGAGTCGTTATAGTAATCTTTAATACTTTATTATTTTTGAAGATTACTATAATACCTTCTGCATCACTGGAGATACCGCTATTGGCAAGAGTGCGCCGCCAGAGAGATACCGAAATCCTCCAAATCACTCCGTTATTACACAGTTTTCGGCATTTCCCTAGGAACGCACTCTTGCTCAAAATCGAAATTCATAAATTATTTGATTCATGATAAAGGCGCTTATTTTGCCCCTTACGAGGTCCAGTAGTGCCTTTTATCGGCAAAAAAGACTTTTTTCCCGGCCTTGAACAACTTTATAAAGGATTGTTTCGTCCCATTTCGCGGGGCTGGGTACAACTTACTTATAGTGGTAAAGGCGGCGCCCCGAGCGCGCCCCGGGTTAGTTGTCGGTAGAGGTGACCCGGAGGGATGTGCGTATAGTTGCTTCGGCTCTTTTTCCAAATATTTCTTCACTCTCACCGAATATTGTTTCAAAGGCTTCGCCGTGTGTAGAACCCTTTCGGAGTTTTTCTAGATATTGGGTTAGGCGATTGAATCCATGACATCGGATCAATTCTCTGGTGGCGTAAAGTGATTGTGCGTAGGCAACTGGTACAACCTTTGGGGGAAGCTGAGTAAATCCTTTCGAAAGTGAACCAAAGGGTAGTAGAGAGTTCTGAGATAACCAGGTTCGGAATATCTTGGGAAGCGATGAATGAACGTTCCCTTCTGTCCACTGGGCCAAGCCTTCATCGAGCCATCCAGGGACTTTACCATTCCCCAGTCGATTGATCAGGGCGTGTACGTACTCATGTCTTACTGAGCGTGTTAATTCCGGAATGTCCAGTCGCGTATCTCCACTAGCTATCGGGAGGATAATTTCTCCCTTGAAGTAGATGGCATTGGTCCAGGAGGGTAGATCAAACTCGGTGTGAAACTCCTGCATTGAAACTAGTTTGATCGTAATATCAAGTGAGGGAACATAAGCCAACTTTTCTTCGAAGGCTAAATGTGTTTCTTTGATCCCGGCAGCTACAAGATTTACTATATTTACCGCATCAGCAGGACCTTCAATAGTTAAGTTACTGGATGGACTTATCGAACGTTTCCACCGGAATATCGACCCATTTTGGTCAATGCTGACTCGTGGCGCGGCGATTGAGGTTTGCTTTAGTTCTAGCTTTGAACGAACTTCTAGATCTTCTGATAACAGAAGGGGCGAGTTCAAAATCAGTAGTAGCGGTAAAACTTTGCTAGTTCGGCTCATGATCCCCTGCTATTACAATTCACTCGCCTATAGGCTGAATTCGCCCCCATTCTTAGCACCTAAACACGTTTAAGTCGCTTTTGTTTTATCGGAATAAAGTTCTTCGATCACTCACGTCCTAAGTTGGAAATGTCGGCGCAAATCTGTAGGAGCATAAGGGTTTTAGTACGGGTTCTTGGAAAAGTTGATAATGGACATCTAGTTGCCTGAAAATATAACGAAACTTCTAAAAACAGGGAGATGTCTGCGTATAGTTGTGACAAGTTACTGATAACAGTGTATACTTTGTTCTATGTGAGTTTTTCGGATTTTAAGGAGATAACGAGATATGGAAGAATTAAAAAGCCAGGACGAGTCCTCAGCGTATAAGTTTATAGCTACCGAAGATGAGCCGGTTCGTATCACTCCTGCAGCCGTTTCGGCCATTCGAAAGGTCATGAGCGAAGAGGGGGAAGAAGGAGATGCTTTGCGAGTGTCAGTTATTGGCGGCGGATGTGCGGGATATCAATACGATTTGAATTTTGACAAAGAAGAGCGGGTGGGCGACTTACTGCTCGCGTTTGATGATGTAAGAGTCGTTATTGATCCGGTAAGTGCTGGTTATCTTAGTGGGACAGTAATAGATTACGTTACGGGCCTCAATGGTACGGGTTTCAAGTTTATTAACCCGAATGCTAAGAGGACGTGCGGTTGTGGTAGCTCTTGGAGCTAAGACGGAACGTTCCTTGCGCCTGCGCGAGGACGGTATAGCCAGGGGGCTTGGAAGGGAATGGCACCCAGCACCGCCAATAAGATCTCTAGGATGTCGTTCCTGGTGAAACTAGATCGAAAAATTAATCATTTTCGTTGCTCATGATATAAAACGCTCGACGTAGCAAGCTACGCTTGCGCTTTTATATCACTCACGCCTCGTGTCTAAAGTAATTTTAGCTAGTTACCTTTGTTCTTACGTCGAACTCAGGTTATTAAGTGTTGGCCCTTGATGGGTAATTCATCATTATGCGTGTGGTGATGAATTTTCTATGGTTTCTGACTTTTCAGGTCCTCGTATTTTTAGGAATTTCTTCCGCTTGCGATATGATTAGTTAAAATACCTTAATTTTTTTGAAAGCTCCTCGTGCTTGAGGGCATAGTTAATAAAAGTAGTAATCCAAAAGTTAGGTGCCGCAGCGAAAAAGTAGTGCCCGTAAAGAATGACGTGATTGTCTCAGACAGCTTGGGCTTCATCTCCGTAATGCTAATCAATATGCTTAATTTAAAAAATTTTGGTTAGGAAGTGTTGTGTCAGGTACTGTTAGTGGATTAGCACGAGCGCGCTGGGTTGCTGGAAGTCAAAAGCAGAGCCTTTTGGCGTATTGGTGCCTTATGGCGTTTCACCTTAGTCTTGCTGCCTGTTCAGAGACCGTTACCATTGAACGCTTGGGAGAGGTGGAGGTCCAGGTCGACGCGCCTGGTGGCGCAAAGCTGCGGGCTCTAGAAGATCAACCACTGACAATAAATTTGAACGTGCCCGGGGATAGTGACGCTTGGGTCAGGGGGCGGTATTTCTTTCAGCACTATACATCAGGTGAGTCTATTATTCTGGACAGGGAGCTTGCGTCCGATCCACTTACCTCTGACCCTTATAAGTGTCATATTTTTCGGAGACCGAACCGGCAGGGGGCCGAGTATACGGTAACTTGTAACGGGTCCAATGTAGGACAATCTCGGGTCGCTGCACAGAATATCTCTCGCTTTCTTGAATCCGGAGTTCTTTCAGACTCTGGGCAATTTTCCTTCAGATAAACCACGTTCGCGACGATACTCTGTTTTAGTTCGGATTGTTCTGGTGCTCATGCAATCGACATAGCCCGGATTATTCACGAAACGCGCCTCCATAGTGGTTAAGGTGCTGGCTGGTGAATAGTCTCCTGGATAGTCAAGGTCGAGAAGATTCTACTGCACAAAGTTTTACAGACTTTTAGGTGTGAAAACACGATCTCAGTCTTAAGATCTAAACAGCACAGAATCTTCGGAGCTTTCTACCACTCTGGAGGTTTGTTTGATTTATTGAGCGGGCTCGGTGCAAAGTCGTCGTCTGTTTTCGGATGTTGTATGTTGCGGTTATTTGCTTTTTTTTGTTTATTATGCGTAACCCACGGGGACGCCATATCTGAACCATCACGGGTCTTCAACGATGACTTAATCGTGGTGAGGCGTAATGCAGCGGCGGATACAGGCCGGAGTTCTCTGGTACCTAAGCACTCCTATTCGTTCCATATAATTTCACCTGGGAGCGTCCCAAGAGCGCGTGTTGCTACAGGTACATCCAGCACTCCTCCAGCTGTTGATGGATGTTCTGAAATTTTGGCGGATGCATCTCTCGTAGGATGTTCGCCTAATTACCTTATTTCAGTTGATGGCAATGCTCTGGCACAAGACGCGGATGAAATGCGCCTCTCTTCTTCTGAATTTGTAGCAAGAGACTCGGAGGGAGCTGACATCGTAGTGGCCGTGATAGACAGCGGTGTAGATTATTCACATCCTGATATTCGAGAACACATGTGGCACAATCCAAGTGAGATTGCCGGTAACGGGATTGACGATGATCAGAACGGCTATATCGACGATGTCTATGGGGTTAATACTGCGGATGGAACCGGGGACCCGAAGGATCAGAACGGACACGGAACTCATGTTACTGGAATCATCTTGAATACGGCCGGTGAGTTGGGGCCTGAGAGTGGGCGTATTAAAATAATGGCACTACGGTTCCTGAATGCGCAGGGTATGGGAAGTCTCTTAGCTGCGATAAAAGCTATCGAATATCTGGTTGACATGAAAAGACGGGGTGTGGATGTTCGTATCAGTAATAATTCATGGGGGGGGGCGCCTTACTCCGACGTCCTGATGTCCGCAGTGGGGATGGTGAAGGATGCTGACATAGCTTTTGTCGCTGCAGCAGGAAATTTTGGAAATAACAACGACGAGAATCCAGAGTACCCGGCAAGTCTTAACTTATCCAATATACTCTCGGTGGCAGCGGTAGATCCGGATAACAACTTGGCATCATTCTCAAATTATGGAGAAAGTTCGGTTCATGTTGCCGCTCCAGGAGTAAAGATTTCGAGTACATTTCCTAATAATACCTATAGGATAATGAGTGGCACTTCGATGGCTGCTCCGGCGATAACGGGCGAGCTTGCTCGAGCGTCAAAGGAGATTGATTATCCCTCCTCATCACAACTTATTTCCGCTGTCTTGTCTGGCGCTGCCCATTCTCTGACGTTGGATGGTTTGGTGATTAATTCGCGGATTATTGCTCGTGGAAAACAGAGTGGGCCAGGAGCTCGGGAGCCTGGTAGTATTGGGACTTCTGGGACCGGGGGAGCTCTTACCAGTCTTCGTTTGCAGGCCGTTGGGCGTGATAATGTTACCAGGGGTATCATACGTACAGGAGATAATTTGCTAATCAACGGTAAGGGGATTGGAAGTCTTGGAGTCTCTCTGACGTTACAGTTCGATTCCTATAAATGTAAAAATGCAATCAGACTTGAGTTGGCGGATGGCCAAGGTCAGAAGGGGCTCAAGTTGGGGTCATTAACCAAGTGGTTTCGTAGCATCTCAGTGTCAGAGCGGTCTTCTGAAGCCAATGCAGAAATTGATGTAAGAGGTTCATCCAGAGCCAGAAAGGGGGTACCGCTGCGCCGCGCCGCGTCGATTTGTAATCGACTTTCATCGTTGGAGTATTGATCCATTCAGCCCATCATCCATATCTAATAACCTAAATCTATTCAATATATAAAGCTGTTATCTATTTTTTTTTGAGAAATTAGGCGATGGGACTTCCATGATCTGTCTTAGTCAAAGGAGAATTCTCAAAGACGGGGAGTGCTCAGTTTTGCGTACAGAAAAAGACCGGACAGCTCTCCTGATCGCCATGTTCAGATTTGAATGTCGATCATAACCTGTAGCACAGGCTAGTCATATTTCATTTATCATAAGCAGCATTTTTGGCATTTATTATCATTGATCACTTGAGTTTTATTTGAGACGAAACGAATTAACTAAATGAGAAGAAGCATTGGAGTGCTCTTTTAAAGGGATTTGACGGTCGCCCATAATTCACTGACTGAACATGTCAAAGCGGATTATTTGACATATTCTTTCGGGGATTTTGTCGGTTCTCATATGAAAAAAAAAGAAATGAAACTTTTTTTCTCAAATGCAACATCAAAATAGTGCCTTGCCAGTAGTAACAAAAGTTGGCAACCTTGTAGTAAGAGGTCGGAAGAAATTCAGCAAGAGGTAGAGCAAACGATCCCCTGCATGGTGAGTTGGTTGATGATTAGAGGTCAGTGTACGGGGGGTTCGCGGAGTTTGTTCGGTAGCTGTTTCTGATGTTAGTGTGTCGATACTGGGTTTTGGAGAGCAGGACCGTCTCGTAGTCGCTTAACGGGATTTATAGATTGGTAAGTTGGTTCGAGCGAGGACAAGGGTTGAGAGTCTACAGATAGTATAGATAGTAGAGTCGATTGGGAGGTGAGGGTTCGGGTAGTACTTTCGTTATAATCGGACATCCAGTCAATGGATGGGAGTCCCGAAGAAGGAGGTACTAGTCGAGTACTTACTTGTAGAGTGTTTTGCGAATATGAGGTTCTCGTATTCGCGAAGTGCTAAGAGTAGGCGCGACGCGCAACTTTCTCGATACGATGTCGGGCTTCTCTAAAGGGAGCTTAGATAGTTTGGTCGAGAGAGGGGACACTTTGGGATGTTTAACTGGAGATGTTAACGTTCCTGCGGAAGTAGGAGCAAGAGGTTAAAGGAGTCTTGCGCAAAGTATTAGGTCGGTGGAACTGTTAATGGTGATGCGATTAAGGGAGGACATGTTTCCTTCTCAGACTTGCAGTTGTCGTGAAATTTTTATCGGCTAATTCGTGTGCTTTGGGGTGAGAAGTTTCTACCTCTGAATTAATTTTGAATTCTAATCTTTGAATGCAGATGTTTTGCATGTATTAACGGAGAAAAATCAAAGATGGCTGCAAAAGCAAAAAAAACGACTGCTAAAAAGGCAGGCGCAAAAAAAGTGGGAGCTAAGAAAGTAGCAACGAAAAAAGTAGCAGCTAAAAAGACTGTTGCTAAGAAGGCTGCTCCTAAGAAAACAGCTGCAAAAAAAGCAGTTACTAAGAAAAAGGTAGCTGCTAAGAAGCCGGCTGCTAAAAAGAAGGCAGCAGCGAAGAAGGCCGTATCAGCTGCTCCTAAGAAGAAAATTGCTAAGAGAGTGAGCGCTGCAAAGCGAGTACTTAAAAAGGCAAGCAGCAAGACCAAGAAGACAGTTCGTCGTGCAAGCGCACCGACATTGTAGGGATGTTGTAGTTCTACTCTTGGCTGCCCTGATTTCTTTATAGTAGAGGTCAGCCTAGATAGGGCCCTACGGACATTTTGTTCGTAGGGAGTTTTTTTTTGGGGATTAGTCCCTTATTGTTCGATTCTTATACAGTAGAATTTGCATTGTTCCAATGGGTTATCTTATTCACAAAATCCTGATTAATTGATGAAATCCAAGCTACATTATCCCGATTATTTTTAGCCGTAATCGTCCCAATGTAGACCACTTTGCCATTGTTATCGAGTATCACCACTGTTCCGCCACTCGTGCCAGGCTGAACACCAGGGACATTTGAAACTAAGAATATGTCATTATATGTTTTGTCGTCTCCCTTTGGATCTTCCCCATTAGGTAGTCTATCGTTGGCAACGCCACTTTGAAGTGTTGTAGAAACTACCCGTCCATTGAGTGATTCACGATATCCTTCAGGGGTATAGCCACCCGTCAGGATACGCGACCCCTGTTCTAGTTCGCTTTGTGTGCTCTCAACAGCGAGAGGAGCGAATGATGGATCTAGAGGTTTATCGAGTTCCACTTCAACGAGAATATGTTCAGACCCATTGGGTCCGGTTACTGCAATAAATTTTGCATCTTTAACGTTCAATTGATTGCCATTCCGATCCTTGAGAGGGATTGTAAGTTGGTCGGTGTTAGAAAATGATTTGCCGAGCCTCTTTTGAATCTCCACTTTGGCACGGGTGATCATGTCGTCCTTGGATGTGGAATTCGGGTCTATATCAAGCATATTAAGAAAAGAGTGAATTCCAGTTCCAAGAAGAATTTTCGTTCGATCGTTGCTCACGCCTAGAATCGTACCCGATCCGGCTATTGCCTCAGGGTCATTAGAATCGCGGAGATTCAAGGGCACCGTTGCATTTTTAATTTGCTGAGACATCTCGGGTGTCGGCTGTGGTGCGTTATCTGGGGTTTTTTGAAAGTCCGTAAGCGCTTGTTGCTGTTTCGGAGAAAGTGGGATAACGGGGATATTATATTTTAACAAGTCGATTCTGTTTCTGGCTTCATCTTTCGTCAGTCCCATCGTCTTTTGCAGCGCCAATACATCGGCAGAGGGGAGTGCTGAAACTTTGGATTGGTTCGTAGTTGGTGTTGTCGTCGTGATGTTACTGGTTAGAGGTTGATTCATGTGGAAGACTCATCGTTCGTTGGTAAGTTTCAGTCGTCTTAACGTCCCAAAGTACAGTATATGGAAGTTGTTCATTCGAAAAAGTACCTTGTGCTTTTGTTATGCCCGATTAACAAGAGGACGTGGCATTTTTTAGGACTCTGAAAATAGCAGGTGTCCGTAAAATTAAGAGCAAGCCCAAAGAGTGTTAAGGTACTCTTTTAAGATCTTGAAAACTCTCGAAATAATCCCGGTTAGTTGCTTGCGAACCTTTGCTCTTCCATCGAACTTTACTACATCAGGTTATTTGGTCACGGTTGTTTCGTTCGTTCGACCCACAGTGCGACCAAGATGCTTATGACGTAGAGACCCATAAGTGGGATGGCAAACAGTACTTGCGTAAGTATGTCGCCCGTGGGTGTAATTACTCCGGAAATGATAAAAACACCAACAACTGCATAACGTCCCCATCCAATAAGTTGCAAAGCAGTCACAATGCCGCCTCTAGCCAGAAAGAAAGTAAGCACAGGTGTTTCGAACGCGATGCCGCAGCCAAGCATTAGCCGAGTTGTTAGTGACAAGTGCTCACTGATTTTGATTTGCGGTGTAACGCCAATAGATTGGTACTGGTCGTAAAAAAAACTGTAAGTGAGTGGGAGGATGGTTTCGTAGCAGAGCCAGGCGCCAAATAGGAACAGTAGTGTGGTGCATGAAATGAATGGTACTACCATCTTTCTTTCGTGTTCATACAGTCCGGGCTTTACAAACAACCATACTTGGTGAAACAAGAGGGGGCTGGTTGCGAGTATCGAGGCAAAGAATGCAACTTTCAGTTTCAAAAGGAACGCTTCAGCTGGACCGGTTCCAATGAGAGACTCTTTAGGAAAATGGGAGAAATAGGGAACTGCAAGTAACTCGAAGGTATAGCCTGAGACATAGAAGAGCACGAATGTCCCAATTGTGAGGTACATAATGCAAAAGAGAAGGCGAACTCGTAGTTCCTTTAGGTGATCAATAAGAGTCATTGTGCCATCTTCGGTCTCAGTGGAAGAGTCCGTTGTATGGCGAAAATTAAGTAGCATTTGAGCTTAGTCCTTTTTAGATTGTTCAAGTTTTTGGCCCAGATTCAGCCCCGCGTCCGTAGTTTCGTTTGTTTTGTGGACGGTGGCTGGGTTGGGAGTGCTTGTCAAATCAGAGCCTACCGGATCGGGTACGGGGCGCCCTTGGTCAAGCTCGTTGTATGTGGCCGGGGATTCAACGGCTTGTCTTACATCGGTTTCATGCTCTCGGTCAGCAAGCCCTGTTTTTTCTTCACATGTTCCGCTAAGTTGTGCTAGAGGGCTGGTGGTCAGCTTTCGGTATGTCGCTTGGAGTTCTTCGGCAGGGGGATATACCGAATTGTAGAATTCCCGTCGCAGTGAATCCGATGTCCTCCTGAGTTCCCCCGAGATCTTTCCAAGGACTTTTGCAATTTCTGGTAATTTTTCAGGGCCAAATACCAGGAGCGCAACGCCAAATATGGCCAGTAGTTCAAAGAAACTTAATCCAAACATTCAGATACCTAAAAAATTTTACAGATGCCTCTATACTATTAGGCATCATCGGATGTCAGTCGGGGGGTGTCTGTTGACCCCTTCTGAATTTTAAGCAGTAACCCGTGCCCGAACAAGTAATTGATACGCTGCTAGCTCAGGAATGATTCGCGCAGTATGAAGCCGCGCCCGGCTCATGGAATTAAAAAAAGATACGTTCGATAGCCATTCCGGTACCATAAGTTCAAGAGGAACGATACTTGCGTCCCATGCCTCGATTGAATAGCCGGGGACAGACTCGATACTTTTTTTAAGATGTCGTTTAGTAAAAAAATGGAGGTGGGTCGCATCAAGGGGGCCTCGCTCCATGTACTCAAATCTTCCAGCTAGCATAAGCAAGCGCACGGCCCAATGGGCAATATTTGGGACGGAAATGAATAATGAAGTGGTTGGGGTACAATAGGCACGTAAGTCCGAAAGAAAATCAACAGGGCGAGCAAGGTGCTCGATGATATCCAGAAGTAAGATCACCTCAAATCTTTCGCCTTCGAAGGTTTTTAATGTTGCAGCACTTTGGTTGTACCATTGGGATGTCTTCTCCCTAGTAATGTCATCGATTTCGACTGAATAGAGGTTAGACCAGCCCCGTTCGCTTAACTCCCGACCGAAGGCCCCGCTTCCCGAACCTATATCAAGTAATTTGGTATCCGGCTTCAGCTGAAGTAATTGAGACAGCGCCCATGAGTGGCTAGATCCGACATAAGGTTTATATTGATATCGATCTAAGGGTATCTGCGATGACATAATGATGAGTGTATGTAGATGTTTCTTAAAAACTTCTTCATGATGCTAGTCTTCTCTGGGAAAGGACTCAAGCGGAATTCGGTAACAGTTTAAATAGGAAAGATTAAATAGGGAAGATAATTGTCTCCCAAGTTCGACTGCGGAAGGCGGGAAGCGACCGAGATTACTTCATCCACTTCGTTGCTCATGATATAAAATGCTCAACGTAGCAAGCTACGCTTGCGCTTTTATATCACTCGCGTCTAGTGCCTAAAGCAATTTCAACCATTTACCTTTGTTCTAACGTCGAACATCAGGTTAGTACGCCAGTTCTTTCTCAGTTTATGACTTTGATAAAGTGGAGCCGATATAGGTGCCATAAACCGTTGTAATAGTTGATTAATATGAACCGAATTGGTGAAATGGATAAAGGCCAACA
This sequence comes from Bdellovibrionota bacterium, assembly GCA_044238365.1. Lineage (GTDB taxonomy): Bacteria > Bdellovibrionota_C > UBA2361 > UBA2361 > JBIIDM01 > JBIIDM01. The sequence continues at coordinate 10,566 of JBIIDM010000070.1, forward strand.
CTTTGCCCTAGCGACGAAGACTCGTGCTCTTCGAGGGGCAAAGGTGCACCTTATTGGAATAGCGGGCGTTGGAATGGCCAGACTGGCGTTGATTTTGGCTCGGTTGGGTTGCGAAGTTTCAGGGAGTGATTTTTTTCCGGAGCGGAATCCATTCTCCCCGCAGTTTGAACCTTTTATTACCGAACAGGGGTTTTTCAAGAGTACTATCCATAAGGGGCATAAGGCCGAAAATCTGCCTGAGGGCAACCCGATTGTGGTGTTTTCTTCGGCTGTTCCCAATACGAATCCCGAACTAGTTTCTGCGAGGGCTAGAGGATTGAGAGTTTTGCGCAGGGGGGAGATGCTGGCGGAACTTACGCGATTATTCACTAGTATTGTGGTATGTGGGGCGCACGGAAAAACAAGCACCACAGCATTGCTCCATCGGTCACTCGATTGTGATTCTATTAATCCATCACTATACCTAGGAGGTACCCTCGTTGATGAAAAGCATCGATGGGAGTTACATGCGTCTTCAAGTGAACCCACTCTGGGAGAAATCTTTGTAGTGGAATCAGATGAAAGCGATCGTTCATTTCTGGAAACCCATCCTACTTTTGCCATTGTTACAAACATAGACAGGGAACATCTTGATTCTTATCAGTCATTTGAAGAACTTACGGACTGCTTTTTGCAATTTGTAAATCGAGTTCCGCTATACGGTTTGGCTATTATCGGGTGGGATAGTGATGTTGCTCGCTCGATCTTGTCGAAGGTTCAACGTGATTTTGTTACGTATGGTTTGAAGGAGGGAGCCGACTGGCGCGCAACCAATATTTCTATTGCCGGCGGTAACAGCTGTTTTGAGGTCTGGTATCAGGATCGCTACCAGGGCCAGGTTCTTCTTCCTCTGGTCGGTGAGCATATGGTCACCAATAGCCTTGCAGCCTTTGCCTTCGCAGATGCGATCGGTGTTCCGTTTGCAGAAGTAGCCCGGCGTTTAGAGGGATTTCAGGGCGTTCATCGTCGGTGCGAATTCCTAGGTACTATCGAAGGGGCTAGCTTGCTCAGCGATTATGCGCATCATCCCGTAGAAGTGGAGGCAACGCTTGGTGGTTTGCGGAAATCTTGGGGAGAACGGGTCCATGTTATTTTTCAGCCGCATCGTTATTCCCGAACCAAAGCATGTTGGAAGGAGTACTTGCAATCGTTTAGAGATGCAGCTTCGGTTACTCTTCTTGATATTTATTCGGCGGGCGAGAGTTCAGTCGAGGGGATCGATGCGGAGAGCTTGACTCGGGAAATAGATCACCCCAGAAAAATGTATATTCGCGACTCTTCAATCCTCAAGAATTTTATTCATGATCTCGTGAGGCACGGGGACGTGGTGGTTTGTATGGGAGCGGGTTCGATCGACCGGATGGCTCGCGATCTGGTTTTATAGTAATCTTCAAAAATAATAAAGTATTAAAGATTACTATAACGACTCGCGGAGGCGAGTCAAAACAAACACATAGCCATCGCCGAAATGCGACTCAAAACCGCATTATTTTTTGACGATGGCTATAGCAAATTAGCCGTTACTTGAAATGTCCCCTTATGTGCCGGTGCCCGAAATGAATCATAACGTCAAGATTAGGTCTGATATTTCGGGTAGGAGCCTTACGCATTTTAAGATAGGAGGCCCTTGTCCTCGTGTGGCGCATATTTTTGATATTGAAACATTGGCGGGTTTTGTCGCTAGTCTGCAGCGGCGGGGAGAGGCCTGGAGGGTTCTCGGTGCGGGGAGTAACGTATTAATTGATGACCCGGGAGTTGGCGAGTGGATTATTCAGTTGCGAGGTCAGTTCGAGGAGAGCCGCGAGTTGGCGGCAGGTTGTTGGGAGGTCGGGGCAGGTGTTGGACTGATGCGTCTAAGCCAACGCTTGACCGAGATGGGATACAGTGGCCTGGAGTTTGCAGCTGGAATACCTGGAACCGTTGGTGGCGGAATTGTTATGAATGCGGGTGCTCATGGAAAGGAGTTGGGTCCCATCGTTCACTCTGTGAAAGCACTCACTGGTAATGGAGAAATTAAAGTTCTTTCGACGGAGGAGCTTTCGTTTTCGTACCGGCATTCGGTTTTTAGCCCTTCTGATTCTGTAGACCTTGATTCCAATAGACGACTTATTGTGCTGTCTGCCATACTGAATCTCACGGCGGGAGATAGTAATGAGCTAATTCGGACTAGGTGGGAGTGTTTAGCCTACCGAAAGCGTACGCAACCCTTGACAGAGCCATCGGCTGGCTCGATATTTACGAATCCTTCTAGCGAACTATCGGCCGGTCGATTAATTGAGGAATGTGGGTTAAAGGGGCGTGTTATTGGTGGAGCGGTGATTTCATTGAAACATGCGAACTGGATAGTAAACCAATCTAGAAGTGCTACAGCCAGTGACGTACGGGCATTGATTCAACTTTGTCAGGAAGAAGTCGAGAAAAAGTTTAGTATAAGGATAGCACCTGAGATACGGTTGTGGTCGGAGTAGTAGTGAGATTCTCCACCCGGGTTGGTCCTATAAGTGCGCATTTTATTGGGGTACGATGCATTACAATCTTAGACTGGGTACTTTTTTGATATTGGTCCTCGGAGGGGTCTACTGTGCTTTTAGTACTGATAATTATAACCGGTTATATGCGTTCTTTCACTTCCACCACATCGAGGTATCAGGAAATTCACTGCTTTCTGATACAGATGTTCTGGCCTCTTTGCCGGTCGAGCGTGACAATCTTTGGTGGTATCAAAATCGTGTTCCTATTTCGCTGGGACTTTCTAAGCATCCTTTAATTAAAAACGCCTCAGTTGAGCCGTGTTCACCCGCGCGATTTAATCTCAAACATTTTGCAACCATTATCGAAACCTGGGGTTGTTTCAAGGTAGTGATTACCGAGCGATCGCCTGCCTTTAGAGTGTCTTTGGGGCCACGCCAATGGCTCGTTGATGATGCAGGGGCAGTTCTCGCAATGATTCCCAACCGGAGTCGTTCGATCGAGGGTGGGGGGGCTTTGGCTCAGGCAGCTTCACAGGAAGGCACGCCAGAGTCACCTTTTTCGAGGCTGCCGCTGCTGGAAGGGGCCATAAGTGACCTAACATCGCCCGATGAGGCGAATGCAAGGATTCGGTATCTGATCGCCAGGACGCGGCAGCTCTCCTCTGCAACTGAAATGCAGGTAGCGGGTATTAAATTTTTAGATCGTGGTGAGATGTTGGTTCATTTCCAGTCGCTCCCGTTTGCAGTTCGATTTGGTAGTGAGCTGCATACAGTACCTGGAGATTTTACTAAGATCGCACTAGATGAGCAGGTTCAGCGTCTACAGGCACTGGCACCACGGGTTCGGGGTGACAGCGCGATCAGAGAGATAGATCTCGGTTTTAACAGATTAGCGGTTGTTCACAGAAAGTAAAAAAAACTGAAAAGTATTGCTCAGACAGACAGTTTTTTTCGATGTAATATGGTATTGACACGGGCCGCTTTTGGTTTGCGCCTGATATTTGCGGGTATAAGAGATGTCGTAAGATCAGCATACTGTTTGCTCGGGATCCCGCTGGCGAGTCGTTGTTCTTGATGAGCGGCTGAATCATCGCAGCATTATTTTTTGAGAAACACGATAATCTTGCATTTCCTACATAGGAGGACATCGGCTATACTCTAGAAGAGTATATTTGTATTATCATGTTCTAATCTGTGAGAGATTCGTGGCAAAAGAGACGCATATTGTGGGCCTTGATGTAGGCACCTTCGGTGTCCGAGCTGTGTCGCTTCTATATGGTGGGAAGGGTTCAGCGATCCCGCGTTTTTTGGGGTACGTTCATTCGCCGTCACGAGGAATTCGGAAGGGACAGATAATTCATATAGAAGATGCTGTTGCCGTGATCGGCAAGACTCTTCAGGAGCTTGAAAAGCAGATTGGAACTGCGGTCAGGCGGATCCATGTTGGAATTACCGGAAGTCACCTGCACACAATTGCCAGTAATGGAGTTGTGGCAATACGTGGTTCCGAGGTGCGAGCACAGGATCTTAGCCGCGTTGTAGAGGCGGCGCAGGCTGTGCCAATTCCATCCGATCGGGAAGTGTTGCATGTTATACCTCAAAGCTATACCGTTGATGGTCACAATGATATCAAGGATCCGCTGGGCATTTCCGGAGTTCGGCTTGAAGCGAGGGTGCAGATTATAACAGCGGGGTCTCATGGGGCCCAGAACCTAATGAAGTGTATAAATCGTTGCGGTTACACCGTTTCCGAGATTGTGTTCTCTCCGATATCTTTGGCCTATTCCCTCCTTTCTCCTGACGAGCTTGAGCAGGGAGTGTGTGTTATCGACATAGGAGCTGGAACTACCGAGATAGCGATGTTTTTCGGTGGAGTTCTCGCTGCAGCCTCGGTGTTGCCTGTTGGTGGTCATCATATCACCAATGATCTTGCGGCAGGTTTGCGGACTGCAATTCGTGATGCGGAAGGGTTAAAATTAAAACTTGATATAGACTCACCGCATGTTAATGAAGTGTTCTCGGTTCCTGAGCTCGGAAGAGAAGAAGCGAGGGCCGTTCCGGGAGCTAAGTTACGTCAGATAGTCTATCCAAGATTGGAGGAGATTTTTTCCTTAGTTCAGCAGGAAATGAAGTCACTTCAGGAAAATGCCGGATTGGGAATGCGACCGTTTACGGCCGGGATTGTCCTTACGGGTGGCACCGCCCGATTAAAGGGAATTACCAAGGTTGCGGATGACGTGCTTAAGGGATCCACGAGGGTTAGTTTGCAGTTGCGGGAGGGGGTAATAAGTGCTGTACCTCCTGAAATTTTCCAGCCGGACAATAATATTCTGGTTGCCTGTGGTTTAGCCAGGTTTGATCCGCATTCTTCAATGGTGTTTAATCAAACAAAGAATCACGTTAAGAGCGATGTGTGGTATCGGCGTGTGGGGAGCTGGTTTTCCGACAATTTCTGAGTGGCAATGTATAGTAATTCTCCAGCTATTCCCGCTCGGGGGCCCAGAGGGACTTCGTCCCTCTTCGCTGATCGCGATTCACCCTGTGAATTCAGTGTGTTGTAGCTTTCATAGGGTGAGCTGATATTAAAAAAAGCTACAATAGTGCGCGCAAACATTTTAAAAATATTGCTGTACTCTTTTGTATTTATTGAG
>JBIIDM010000071.1:0-15543 GCA_044238365.1 Bdellovibrionota bacterium
CGAGGAAAGTGATTGTTTTGTGAATGAGGCGTGGTACTCCACGCCGCAGTGAACAAAATCAATCATTTGACGAAGAGATTGGGAAAATACCTGAGCAGTTACCAAGACTGCACTAAGCAGCAAGCTACGCCTATCCTGTCCCAACCTGAATTCAATCACAGAAAATAGGTAACCATCTGAATAATAACTACTTCCTCTTCCAAACCTCTACTGCCAGTTTTTTTTCTTTTATTCTCTGTGCCACTACCAGAGGGTTTAATACGAGACTTTTTTCCTCTTGGAGCACCATAGCCGAGATACCTGCCTGACTAAGTCGTTGAATTGTCTCTTCTCCAACTGTTGGCAAATCAAGCCTGAGATCCTGCCCAGGCTTTGCAATTTTTACGAGCACCCCGCCCCGGCATCCTATAAGCTGCCCGGCCCGCTCTATCATAGCGTCGGTACCCTCTATTCCTTCAAGTGCCACCACTAGCCCCTCAAAAACCACGACGGCTTGACCGACGTCAAGCTCCCCCAGCCGTTCAGCGACATCCCAACCCAAAGCCGCATCTTTTCGCTCGTGCTCATTTAGTGAACGTGATCCGAATAGATCGGCATGCGCAAGACACTCCTTTAAAATGTCCGTCGGAGCAACAACAGTTAATCCATGCAACTCAAATTCACGGGCGATCTCTCTCAGCAAGGCATCATCCCGCATGCTACGAGCCCGAGCTACTATCTTTAGGCCCACAGCATCAAGCTTCACCCCACCAAACAACTTTGGCCGACGAATACCACCAGCAAAAGCCACCTGATTTACCCCATTGTCAAGAAAAAATGAGAGAATCGCCCCTACCTGACCTACCTTCACCCACCTGAAGTTAGCAACACTTTCGCTTAATCGCTCAGCGGTTTCACCACGATGTCCGACCACGACCACTTCGTATCCCTTGCGAGCAGCCGCCTCAATAAACAGGCCGGGGAGATTCCCATTACCGGCTATCAAACCGATTTTCATTTGATTAATTACTATCTTCGTCAGAGGACTCGCCCTGCTGACCCTTAGCATCACTGCTTCGTTTTACGTCGCAAACCCCTCGCTTCGAAGAGATGATGAAGTCAAGAAAAAGTCTTTCCTGAGGAGAAGCTGCTTGTTCAAGCAATAGTGAAGCTCTCTCTCTAAGCGTGGACTCGCGAGACTCAGCTTTGCCATCCCATTCCCGGAAGAGCCGCCTGTAAGCCTCCTTTAAAGACCGGATAACATCAGCCGACACACCAGCCCGCCTCATACCAATTACATTAAGTCCCACTAACCCCGCACGATCTCCCTGCACCAGACAAAAAGGTGGTACATCCTTTGATACCATCGAACCAGCGCCGATATAGCTAAGGGTACCCAAACAAGCAAATTGGTGCACCCCCGAAAGTCCACCAGCGATAACCCCATCGCCTACAGTTATATGCCCAGCAAGGGCGCATGAATTGGCAAGAATATTCTGATGCCCCATAATTACATCATGAGCAACATGAGCGCACGCCATCAAAAGATTACTATCACCAATCTTTGTGAGCATACCACCGCCAGCCGTTCCGGGATGAAGAGTGACGTATTCACGGATTGCGTTTCGACTGCCTATCTCCAGCCGACTCTCCTCGCCCTTAAATTTGAGATCCTGCGGCCGCGCGCCGACTGAGGCAAACTGAAAGATATGGTTTTCGTTACCAATGGTCGTAAGCCCCTCAATGACCACATGTGATGCAACAACGTTACGTTCTCCTATCACAACGCGGGGACCAATGACCGAGAAAGGACCAACTTGTGTACCCGCCCCAACCACGGCTCCTGGATAAATAACAGCGGATGGATGTACTACCGCAGAAGAATGAATACCCGAATCCACCATCTATTACCAATATTATATTAGAACTAGAGTTTTGCACACACTAAATCAAGCCACACTATTACGCGATCTATGTAACCGCAGATTGCACAACCTCAGAGGCCGTTAACTCTCCCTGTGCTACTATTTGACCATCAACAGTGGCGAGACCCACCATTTTCCAAACTGGCGGTCGCTTCTTCGTAAAAGTCATCTCCACACGTAAAAGATCTCCCGGAACTACCGGTCGCTTCCATCTGAAGTCATTCGCGCCGGCAAGAAACAAGGTCTTATCCGCAGGAACTCCGTTACTGGAAAGTGACGCCATCGCAGCCCCTGCCTGAGCCATGGCCTCCATTATAAGAACACCCGGCATTACTGAACGAAACGGAAAATGGCCCTGAAAGAACTCCTCGTTACCCGATACAGCCTTCACAGCAACAATTCTCTCATTATCCTGAAACTCGATAATTTTATCGAGGAGTAAAAAGGGATATCGATGAGGCAATATTTTTTTTATCCCTTCGATATCGTATATTACCGATTCCGCCATAACACTCTAAGCGCCCCTGATCATTTACACACGTCCCAAAATAAGCTGGCCTTAAAAGACCCTTCCCAAGTACCGACAGCTAATATTATCCGTCCATTCCGCACAAAGTCACTAGATTAAGATAAGGCCAGATTAAGATAAGGATTGTGGCAGATCCTCCCTAGTTCAACACAACAGGCAAAAATCCAAGATTGTAAAGGAATATTCTCACACCACAATTTATCACTTCCCTACCAACGCCTTAACAGACCCCGTAACATCCAGTGAGTCCACCGCGTATACAACAAAAGAAGGATCTTTTTCAAGCACAACTGCACCCGGATGCGTTTTAGCCCACTTTGACAAGGCGACATCCACGACCTTTAAAAAGTCCTTCATCGCTTCTCGTTCCTTAATCGCCAAGTTCTCTTGAGCATCTCGAAGCGAATCAGCAAATTCACGCTGAAGATCCTCAATTTCCCTGCTCTTCTTTTTTTTCGCCGCCTCCGAAAGCAGCGCTGACTGGTTGGCAACTTCCTTTTGCAGCTTATCAAGCTTCGACTTCATCCCCGCTAGAGAAATCTGTGCTCGGGAAGCTTCCTTTTTTAACTGCTCCTTAATTGCCACACCCTTGGGCGACTCCTGGACAAGCCGCCGCATATCAACCACGCAGATAGAACAGCTTTCTGAGGCGCTGTCTGCAGCAGTCACCAATGAACACAACCCTATCATCATGAGAGCTAAAGTCACCGACAATACTCGCCCAACCCATCGTAATTTAAACGTTTTCATTCAACTTTCCCTCAGAATTCGTAAGCCGTCGAACCCTAGCTTGAATTAATAATCAGTATTTCGCAAACCCTAGTAATTTGAGCTGGGCCAAACAACAGTAAATGGCTAAAACTGCTTTAGACATTGGCGGGAGTGGGATAAAAGCGCAGGTGCAGCTTGCCACATGGAGCATTTCATATAGTAATCTTCAAAAATAATAAAGTATTAAAGATTACTATAACGACTCGCGGAGGCGACTCAAAACAAACACATAGCCATCGCCGAGATGCGACTCAAAACCGCATTATTTTTGACGATGGCTATAGCCACCTTTGCCTTCGACTTTCTTTTACATTCCAATACAGAATCAAAGGTGCGATCGACTTTACTAGCAGGGGGGCCGGAAAATCTCAAGATTGATCGAGACGGTGAACGAGATTCAATTCGTGTTCCCTCCGACATCGAATCCACCCGCACTATCATCGCCGAAGAGATTGCACGACTTCATCACATGAACATTTCTGAACAAGACAATAAACCACTTCTAAAAACCCCATGAAAAAAGCTCCCTCCGAAGATCCTTCCGCGCTTGAAATACTTTCAACACTTTATCCTTATTTACAAACAGCCGCTAGCTATGCAAATTTAATGCAGAAATCTATCGTACCTCTCCCAAATAAGGAGCTAGATAACATATTTTCTCAGGCTCTTTCCGCCGCCGACTTATCCGTGCAAACATTCGTCGAAGTTGCGATGCTTTCATACTTTCCGCATCTGGCCTTTTTCGGGGAAGAACACGAAAAGTCGCACAACACCGCCTATTTTAAAAGCACAACCTGGAACGAAAATCCTCGCCCAAATAACAGAAGCGACTCCTTCTTAATCCTGCTCGACCCGATTGATGGCACTCGATTTTTCCTCGACCAGCACGACAACTTTCAGATAATCCTCTCAGTGCTTTCACCTGATGGTTATGAAGGGGCTCTATTCTTATCCCCAGCCCGTAATGAATTCTATTATGCTCTTAAGGGCCAAGGCCTCTTTATCAGTAAAAGTCTGTCACTACCATTTAGTTCGGCACTCCATTATGTTCCACCACCCTATGAACAGCGTATACTGCTTTCTAGCAAAATACACCTTAATCAGCCCAAACAGCTCACTGATTACGATGTCTTTTCTACAATTCAAAGCTACTCGCCCCACTCTCCATCGCCTATGGGAAATGACATCTTTCGCGGAAAGATTTGCGGCATGGCCTACGGAAGCGCGTCCTACATTGACGGAGGTGCAAATGTTTTTGCAGCGCAGGAGGCTGGTTTTTACACCACATCTCTTGACGGAAGACCGCTACCTCCGCCAGGAAAAACTCAGTCCTTAAAAATGCCCCCAGCCCTGATTGGACGAAGTAAAGAAATAGTGGAACTGATGCTAGCTGCTGGCCCGATCGAGAATTCGTGATAACGTCGCTAGATTTTTCCGCACCTAGATATTTAGTTCGCTGTGAAAAAGGGTTGTATACCCATTCCAATTCAAAGTGTCTGAAGACTCTATTTGCTGGAATGGCTATTTGCTTGTCCCTCCGTGGGCTTTGCTCCGCAAAGGATATACCGGTTCCTCGTTTCTTAGGAATTTTTGAAGTTGAACCGGTATAACATCTTGTTTTTCATTAAAAACTAAGATCTTACAACCCTTTTTACCGTGCACTAACTACTTTCACGCAAGCAGTTCACTCCAAAGATGCATAGCAAGTGTCATAACAACCGGCCCAATGAAGACGCCTATGAATCCAAAACTTGCAATTCCACCGATAATACCAAATAACACCAGCAAAAAGGAAAGGCGAGTTCCCTGACTTATAAAATAGGGCCTTAAAATATTATCTACGACACTAACAACCCCCACACACCACACCAAAAAAAGGGTTACAGAAACCCACGAGTAGCCATTCACTATCATAAGAAGCGCTACAGGAAGATATATAAAGGGTGGTCCGAATGGAAGTAGAGAGGCCAAGATGGTCAAAATTGTTACTAATAGCGGAAATTGAACGCCTGCAATCAAATAAGCCAATCCGGCCAGTGACCCTTGTGCAAATGCCGTTATCAGAATCCCCCATAAAGTTGCCCTGACGGTTTCATATACTGACTCAAGTAGCGTAAGGTAGGCAGGCCCTCCTAAGGCAACTGCCCCATTTCTGATCTGTTTAGAGAGGGTTGAAATATGCGCGAATAGAAAATAGAGCGATAGTATGGAGATAAAGCCACCAAAGAGAACAGCTGCAATGTTTGATAACGCCTTGGTCGCTAACGAAAGCCACTGCACATTGTAAGTCTTGACGGCGTCAATTACTCCAGCAAAACCGCCGTTCATTTCATCAAGCAAGTACGGAGCTAATCGAGGACCAATAAAGGGTAACGATTCAACCTTGTGAATCCACTGATCCGATACGGCTTTTCCCCCACCCTCTATTGACGCAAGTACCATGACCAACTCATGAGCCAGATGCCATACCAGAGGAACTACCGCCAGAATAAAAAAAAGACCTACCCCTGCAGTAACCAGAAGAGCTGCCGTCTGCTGGTTTTCACATAGCCGCGATTCAACGAGGCGGAACAAAGGAAGCAGAAAGATTACCAGTATGACACTCCAAATCAGTGGCACGATAAAGGGCTGCATAACAATAATTATGAGACTGAATAAACCTATCACCAACGAGAGATGAATAAGCCCCAAGATTCGCTTTCGGTCCCTTGAGTCTTCTCCATTAAATGCCGTGAGAATTTCCTTCTTCATTTTGCCTTTAATTGCGTGCGAACCAGATTTAAAACTCCCCGCTAAACCAGCCCGGAGTCTTCACGAGCCGGTGAATAATTTTGGCTAGACGCGATAAACAAAAACTGGGCAACCAGCACCCCTGACGACATTTCGGCTAGTCGCTACAATAGTTGATGTCTTGAACCTGCTTGTCTAAGAAGCTAACGCTATGCGTATCTTAAAGATATTAAAAGAGTGTACCAAAGTCTCCAAAGTCCTGGCAATACTATTTTACTTTATGGAAAGAGGTAACAAAAGTACCGATATAGACTGACTACTTCGTGCCCACAATAGGTTGACTTACCCAAAATGGGTGCTCCATCATACCTTGATAAGCATGTAGACTATCTCTACTCGAATGAATACGCAGGTTACTCACTGATTCATCCTGGTTCTGCCACCGTTCATGCCAATATACAGCAGCCTTAAGTCGCGGCATTTCGTGTTCCATGGCATTTAAGGCTTCCGATATCCATTCGGCCTTACTTCCCTGATGCGGAAATTCTCCGACTCCCCATTCGGCAAACATTACCGGTTTTGACGGATCAAGCGCACACGCTTCGGAATATGGTCCTTGAAGAACCAGTTTCGCCAGCGGCCAGTTCACCCCTGGATATTGCTTGCCATAAGCACTCAGTCCGATCCAGTCAACATACTCAGACCCAGGCCAGTACTGGGCCATCTTATTCCAAGGCTCATCAGGGTCGGACGTATTATTAGCATGAAAAACCCATGATACATTACTCGCACCGGCCGCGCGAACCCTCGTAACGACATATCGAAAGGCCCTTTTAAACGTTTCCGGTCCTTGAAATGTCCCCGGCCCGCCTTGTCCTGGACGACCACCGCCATACAGAACCCCTGACCATGGGAACCATGACCCGTTCATCTCGTTGGCAAAAGCAACAAGGATAGGGCCACCGTGCTGTCGTGCGCTAATGCCCCAATTGTCAATATAGGAGTCCCATTTACCACTGAGGATCTCCAAAAGACTTGCGGCATCAGGCCCTCGATTTTGAACATAGGGAAGATCCCATGGTGACCAAAAGATCAATGGCACCGCACCGTATTGAGCAACCATCCGAGCCTGGCTTACCGGAAATGACTTCTGCCCCCAATAACTAGAAAAGGCGACTATCGCCAGATCCTTTCCGACGAGCGTACTAAATTCTTCAATTGCATCAAGAGTGATATTATCCTCAGTGTGGCCGGCATCCATGTAGGCACCAGGGTATGCTCCCCGTTCTGGGGGTAATAGTTTTGTACCCACTGTGGTCGCAGGCCGAATCATCACAGCCGAACCTTCATCGGAACGATGACATCCGCCAAGAAAGCAGAGAATAATAAGAAAAGTTATCCCGGTTATTACCACACGCGATCTACCGGTATGAACTTGAAGTTGCCCGAGCTTCCCTCGCCGCTCCTGCCTTCCCCAACCAACAAAGGCTCCCCGAAGTACCCTCAGTATAGCAACCCATATTGCTATCGAAAGAATGGGCCGATAAATGATCCTACTGGGTACACTCAATGCAGCCCGCCATGGCGAGATATTCTCCATTATACAGGCGCAGGCAGCCATACCGATCTCTAGAACAAGAAAAACTCCGAACATAAAAAAGACCTTGGACGAGGCAAACGCGAACAGCGCCGCGACGAATAGAAGGTCCACGATCGGGGCTAAGGCTGCCAGCAAGAAATTAAATATCCACAGTGCCGGAAGTAAGAAAAAACCGAGCATCGGGGCCGCTGTTGAGCCAATAAGCGAGCGGTGTTTCCAGGCACACTGCATCGTCCCAAATGCCCACCTCGCCCGCTGCCTAACAAGGACTCGGACCGTATCGGGCACTTCTGTGGAACCAATGGCCCGTGATGCGTACCTAATAGCGTAGCCACATTTCTGCAAAGCTAATGTAGCATCAGTATCCTCTGCGAGGGTCTCGGTCGAGAAATAGCCTATTTCAACCAATGCACTTCTCCGCCAAGCACTCACAGCACCAGGCACCACTATTTGGGCACCAAGATAGTCATAGGCTCTTCGGTCAAGATGAAACCCCATCAAATACTCAATTTCCTGAAAGTCGGTAAGCCATGAATGTGCATTACCAACTAATACATGCCCGGAAACTGCACCCACCCTTTCATCAAGAAGCATCGTGACCAACTCCGGGATTGTGCTGGCTGTAATTAATGTATCCGCATCAAGGGTCACAATAAATTCATACGACGCGAGAGCTATGCCAGCGTTTAACGCGCTTGATTTCCCCTTATTTTCCTGGGATATCAACTTAACCATTGGGTGGCTAAGCGCAAACGACCTGACCATACTCGCCGTATCATCCGACGACCCGTCATCTATAACCAAAATCTCTAGCTCTCCGGCATATGATGCTCGAACTATTGCCGAAAGAGTATCCACAATCACCAGACTCTCATTGTAGGCGGCAATGACAACAGACACCCCGGATGGCGGCGAAGCAATCGGCAAAGCGACAACCTGGGACTCCTTTCGTCGATGAAGAAATGCGAGCGTTAAGACAACAACGATTCTGGCAAGAACAAGCACAATTCCGAAATACACAAGAAAGCAAATCGCCTGTTGAGCAACATGGAGCGCCTCCAACCCAAACTGCGAAATCGTTCGAGCCCATAGAGAATCCTCGCGGGCAAGAGCTGGCATTATCTCAAATTCCTTGGCCAGCTGTGTTGTTCCGATCAACGTTGCCAAAGGCACGATCTGGTCTCCTCTCATTCTTAAGTAATTTATGATAGCAGGAAGCGCAGCGACAGTCCGAGATCGATCCCCACCTCCATCATGAAGCAGCACAACCGATCCTGCTCCTCTTCTCTCCTTTACCCGCTGAAGTAGCACTTCCGGTGATGAAAGATCCCAATCTTCAGTATCGATGCTATCTGTTATCGGAATATAACCGAGCTCGGAAGCCACCCTCAGAGGTGTAAAATCTTCAAGTGCACGAGGAAAAGTATCTGCGTTATACGGGGGGCGAAATAATACCACCGAGCGACCTATGGTGGATTCGATTACACGCTGCGTAGAATTCAGTTCAAGTTTAATTCGAGAAATGCTGACTTCCGAAAGATTCGGATGGCTATAGCTGTGATTTCCAAGCTCATGACCCTCACTCACAATTCGCCTCAAAAGCTCTGGTTGTTCCTGAGCGTTTTCTCCTGTCACAAAAAAGGTAGCCTTGATACCTTGAGCTCGTAATATATCCAGTACAGAGGGAGTCCAATCAGGATCAGGACCATCATCGAATGTGAGTGACACCATTGACGGCACGAGATCGCCTAGGTGATAGATTGTCGGCTGTTCTGGAAACGATTTGTAGGTAACCGAGAAAAAGCCCCGACCATCTACTGCAAACGTTCGCTTACCGACGCTATCACCATCGATGGGAAGCAGAATGTCACCTCTTCCAATATGGGTAATTGTACCACTTGGAGGAACAGTTTCCATGGACTCAACAAAGCCTGAACCCATTTGTACACCTGTCTCCTTTGGCTCTAACGCGAGTGAACTGCCCATCAGTTTCCAGATTGCCGGATCCTCCCTGCCAATATCAGAGAGCACAAATCCTGCAAAATCATGCTCATCCAGAACTTTGCGATGATTATAAAAAGTACTTACATCAGAAAAATAGACAATATGCTCAGCACCATTTTCGTCATAGGAAAAATTGGGATAAAGCGACGGGGCTAAACTTGATACAGCTTCCAGTTCTGCAAACTTTGCCCGTGACAAACTTTCAGGAAAACTAACGATGACTGGGTCCTTTCCTACTTCCCAGTCATATCCATAGGAAGGAATAGAGCCGATCCATTGTCCAGGATACGTCAGCTTTGCTAATGCTTTTAACCAATCAATGTACCACGGAATAGAGGCAATGGGCCCTGGATCGTCTCCCTTGCCGTTCTCATCGACTGATAGCGCAAGGAAAAAATCTACCGAACGTCTTAACTCCGAGAAATCAAAAAGAGCGATGTCTGGGCTTAACGGAACAGCCACCCAAAGCTCGAGATCCGCTGCGGCCATACGTTCATGAAGGCGTCTCAAAAAAGATGAAAAATCTGTTTGATATACCGCATCAACCCCCTCCAAATCTATAAGCATCCCTGCGGCCTCAACGAAAACAAGGCGCTCAATCATCTTTGTAATAAACTGCCCCTGCTCCTGTTCACCCTGGCGCAGAAGCTCTTCGACCGGTTCAGACTGCCAGGTATCATCTTTAAGATTTGTCAGCACTGGGATTACCTTGACTCCATGCCCTTGCGCTTGATGAGAAAGTTCCAGATTAGTGGTTTCGTTTACCTCCAGTTCAACTGACGTCAGCGTAAACCAGTAAGGCAAAATATGCGTGAGATTCGCAGCGTTCTGCCTGAAGGACTCCAGTCCATCGTAATCCGTATCATCCAAGAAAGCTGCGCGAATCTCCTCCGTCGTTGCTGACCGCGGTTCGGGAATCTTTGCGGGCGAAGACTCGACTGCGACCAGAGGTTGCGATAACTGAATTCTGCCGTTTACAATTGTCGGGCGCTTTAGGCCCAACCATTGAGGAGGAGTCTGATATGTATAGGGTTTTGATAATTCGAGAGGACCTCGATCAAGCGCATCATCCGCCTCATGAACATGATCGACACTTTCAATAGCCGGATCAACAAAAAGTGACCCTCCAAAAACTACTACTGCAGCCAGTAGTAGTAGCAAACCGGTGGCCGCCGCAACCTTTAACCTGCGCCACCGGGTCCCCTTGAGATCAAGAAATACAAATGATGAATTAGACACGAGGTTCCTAAGTGCAAATATGAACAACTGTATGATTATGGGCAGTCCTAAATACCACGGCATTTGAATCAATACCACGCGGCAATTGAGGAAAATGTGGTTACGAGTGAAAAAGAGCATGTGCTCCGCTCAGTAAATGAACTCCAGTCAATCAGCCTCCCCCGGCCCTAACGAAAGTTTTACGTTTCCAGAACTTCGCACTGGCTATACTATATAAAGAGTTACGGTCGTACTTGAGGACCTACCTTAATCAAACGCAGTCTTTCAACGGAGCATGGAAAAGGTGGTATCAGAAGCAGAGATTGAAGGGCAGATTGAGACACTTCTGCAGCAGATGACTCAGGAGGAAAAGATTGGCCAGCTTAACCTATACTCGGATTTCTGGGACGTTACCGGCCCGGTTCCCAAAGACGGTGATCCCCGCGCCTCGTATGAAGACTTGAAACAGGGAAAGGTCGGTGCTCTCCTGAATGTAGCAGGGGCTGAAAAAGCAAGCACCCTACAAAAGTTAGTAGTAGAAGAAACCCGACTTAAGATACCCCTCCTGTTTGGGTACGATATTATCCATGGATACCAGACCATGCTTCCGGTGCCGCTTGGTGAGAGCTCCAGTTGGAACCCTTGTCTAATTGAGCTAGGTGCAAGAATCGCGGCACGCGAGGCTAGTGCCGCTGGTATTAATTGGACCTATGCCCCCATGGTTGACATTACCCGTGATGCACGGTGGGGGAGAATTATGGAAGGTGGTGGTGAGGATCCATTTCTTGGGAGTGCCATAGCCGCAGCACGGGTAAGAGGATTTCAAGGGGCTTCCTTACGTGATCAGGAGAGTATAGCTGCGTGTGCGAAACACTTTGCGGGTTATGGATTTGTCGAAGGCGGCAAAGACTACAACACCGCTGATATTAGTGATGCAACCTTCTATGACATGGTACTTCCTCCCTTTCGAGCTGCGATCCAGGAAGGTGCTGCCACGGTAATGACCTCCCTCCACGAAATGAATGGGCGACCAACCTCAGGCGATGAAAAACTGTTGCGTGAAATACTCCGTACTAAACTTGGATTTGGCGGGGTAATTGTTTCTGACTGGAATTCAATTGGTGAAATGGTCGCACATGGTGTTGTTGCAGACAACTACAGCGCCGCTCAATTGGCATTTAGAGCCAGTATCGACATTGATATGGAAGGCCGCTGTTACCACAAGCACCTAAGCACATTACTTGCCCAGGGTATCTTTACGGAAGAATTACTAAACGAATCAGTCAGAAGAATTCTTCGTCTAAAGCACCATCTTGGGCTTTTTTCGGATCCCTATCGAGCCTGCACGAAAGAGCGAGAACAAAAAATAGTTGGATGCTCGCAGAACGTCCAAGGAGCGCGTTCAATCGCACGCAGTTCAATCGTCCTACTCAAGAATGAGGGCCAGCTGCTTCCTTTGGCAAAAAACCACAAAATTCTTAGTGTCATCGGCCCGCTTGCCGCTGACAAAGATGTGCCTTTAGGTAGCTGGCGAGCAAAAGCAATACCCAATTCAGCAGTATCCCTGCTGGAAGGAGTGCAGGCGGCGGTAGATCAACACACCACCGTACTTCATCATCAAGGAGTTGCCCTTGCCATCGGAGAACGCGCCTTCGCCCGTGAGCTCACCCTTAATGTCAGCGATCGAAGTGGAATACCCGAAGCCCAGAAAGTTGCAGCGTCCTCAGAAGTAGTAATTATGGCCATCGGAGAAGATTGCTTTCAAAGCGGTGAAGGAAGGAGTCAGGTAGCAATTGGACTTTCCGGGCTACAGGAGGAGCTTCTACAGGCTGTCCTAGCTGTTAACAAAAATGTAGTGGTTGTTTTGCTCAATGGCAGACCGCTCGCTCTGGAGGGAATCATCGACCAGGTGCCTGCCGTTGTAGAAGCATGGCTTCTCGGGTCAGAATCTGGACACGCGATTGCCGATGTTCTTTTCGGCGAATACAATCCCTCCGGTCGTTTGCCCGTATCCTTTCCGCGACGTACCGGCCAAACACCTATCTACTACAATCGTAAAAGCACAGGTCGTGGTGTGGCACCGACAGATCCCTTCGTATTCTGGACGCATTTTACCGATGTAGACGATTCGCCGCTGTTTCCGTTTGGCTTTGGCCTTAGTTATACGAAGTTTTCCTATTCAAACCTCAAACTTAGCTCTCCAATACTCTCGCCTACTACGCCACTCACAATCACAGTCGACGTTGCCAACGTAGGCACGGTGGGCGGCACAGAAACGGTTCAATTATATATCAGGGATGTATTAGGAAGCGTCGCTCGCCCGGTGAAAGAATTGAAAGGATTCTGTCAGGTAACGCTGGACGCGGGGACTTCAACCTCGTGCCCGTTTACGTTGAACGCAGAGAGTTTGAAATTTTACCTTGATGGGGAATTAGTGAATGAGGCCGGAGAATATCTGCTATGGGTGGGACCAGATTCTACCGGCGGATTGGAAGGGAGGTTCCAGCTTGAGCTGTAATCGATTTTTGACCACCCCGGTAACTCTCAATAGAGAATAGCAGGAGTGCTAGCCATACCAGACTGAAGCCAACCAGACGAGTACTATTAAAGTCTTCTTCAAACACGAAAATACCGATAAGAAACTGAATAGTTGGTGCCAGATATTGCAGCATCCCGAGAATTGTTAGCGGGACGGCCTTTGCCGCCGAGGCAAAAAGTAGTAGAGGGATAGTAGTAACCACTCCTGTCCCAACCATTAAAAGTTGAGAACCCATACCCACCTGAGCGAAAGATAAGGCACCACCGACACTGAGCGACACCAGATATAAGACCGCGGGAATAAATAAGAGCCCAATTTCCAACGTCAGCCCCGGAACTGAAGATAGGGGCGCCAATTTTTTTATTACACCATACGTTGCGAACGTTAAAGCAAGGAATAACGCTATAATTGGCACCCGGCCAAAAGTGACCGTGAGATAAATGACTCCGGTCGCAGCAATCGCGATAGATAACCACTGACCCGGTCGCAGCCGTTCACGAAAAACAAAGAATCCGAGCAACAAATTCAACAACGGATTAATAAAATAACCCAGGCTTGTCTCCACCACGTGCCCAGCATTCACCGCCCAGACATACATTACCCAGTTAGCACCAATGAGGAACGATGCTACCAGATAAATAGCACAGTTTCGACGATTAATTGATGAGTAGAAATGGTGCCATTGTCCCTTAAAAACGATGAACAGCATTAGAAAGAAAAATGACCACACGATCCTGTGTCCAATGAGCTCAAAGGCGGATATATGCCGCAATAACTTCCAATAGAGCGGAAAAAGGCCCCAGAGAGCATAGGCACCAATCCCACAGACGATACCGTTTGACAAACCACCCGTTTTCATTAATTTCCCCGGCACCCATATGTTTTCAGAATCGCGATCCCGCGCCTAAACAGCAGACCAACGGTCCAATCTACTTATACTTGACGACCCAGAACAGTGCAAATCCCTCAATATATCAGCGGTTAAGACGCAGCTACAAATTATCCTGTCGCATGAGTTGTATTTTCATCCTTTCCCTGCTACCACACGACCTAGCCCGGATTATTAACGAGCCCGCAATAAGAAACAGATAAAACTATGACAATTAACCAACTGTCAAAATCACCCCAACTTGATCTCCTCGCTCGCGATCAAGCAACCGTCTGGCACCCCTATGGTAGGGATAGCGATCATGAATGCCTGCTCCCCGTTTCTCACGGCGACGGCGCCCTGCTTATAACACATGATGGACGGTCGATTATTGATGCAATATCTTCCTGGTGGGTCAACCTCCATGGGCATGCGCACCCCCGACTGCAGGAGGCAATCGCAGCCCAGGCGACGAAACTCTGTCAAGCAATCTTTGGTTCGTGCACCCATGAACCTGCTGTACGTTTAGCCGAGCGACTTTTAGACCTTCTCCCGAAAAACCAATCCTGCGTCTTTTATTCTGATGACGGTTCTACCGCGGTTGAAGTAGCCATTAAACTAGCGATTCAGTACTGGCGAAATAAGGGCACACCCAGAACCCGCTTCCTTGCCCTTGAAGGCGGGTATCATGGTGATACCTTTGGTGCCATGTCAGTGAGCGAACGAGGCGTCTTCACAACGGCATTTACCCCCTTACTGTTTGATGTCGAGTTCCTCCCCTTTCCGGGCTCTCCCGACGAGTCAGCCCGCTGCCTTGAACGCCTTGATCAGGAACTGGCTACTCAACCTGTGGCCGCTCTGATCGTTGAGCCCCTGGTACAGGGTGCCGCCGGAATGCGTATGTACGATCCAGGTGTGCTCGAAGAGCTGATGCGAAAATGTCATGCTGCAAGAACCTTGACCATATTCGACGAGGTCATGACCGGTTTTGGTCGTACTGGACCACTCTTTGCCTGCTCCTCTCTCACCCTGGAGCCCGATCTGATCTGCCTTTCCAAAGGAATTACAGGGGGACTTCTACCCCTCGGAGCGACGACGATGACCTCTGAAATTCGAGAGGCATGCCGCTCCGAAGAGAGCGCCCGTACGTTTTTTCATGGCCACTCTTTCACCGGAAACGCATTGTCTTGCGCCTGTGCTCTTGCAAGCCTTGATATCCTGGAGTCTGCTTCATGCACGGAAGCCCGAAACCGGATAAATGGTCGCCACAGGAAATTTGCGCACCAACTCAAGACTAGATTTCCATCGATCGAGCCAAGATTGTGTGGCACCATTCTGGCAATTGACTTTCCAGACTCGCGACCTACCGATTATACGAAC
>JBIIDM010000235.1:0-4468 GCA_044238365.1 Bdellovibrionota bacterium
CGGTTAGCGCCTGATTACGACTTAACCAAATCCGGACGCCGCCGGGCTGTGACTTCTCCCGAAGCCCGGCGGCGCCACTCCGCTATGCGACGATGGTCTCCACTTAATAAGACCTCAGGCACCGAACTTCCACGCCACAATAGTGGACGCGTGTACTGAGGACCCTCCAAGTACATATCTCCATCACTTGTCAACGCAAACGACTCTGTGCTCACCGACTCGTTATTACCTAAAACACCCGGCCGAAGCCTGACAACAGCCTCTATAACAGCCATAGCTGCTACTTCTCCCCCCATCAGAACAAAATCTCCCAGCGATATGCGGCTATCGACCTCGGCTTCGAGCACCCGTTCATCTACCCCCTCGTAACGACCACAGAGAAAGCATAAGCCGCCATTCCACTGAGCTAACTCCTCGGCTTTTCTCTGGTTAAAAGTATCACCTACAGGAGAAAGGTACACGACGAGGCTCTTCGGAGAGCTCGCTTTCACTGCATCAATTGCACGTTTAATCGGCTCGGCCGTCATTACCATGCCAGCCCCACCACCATAAGGACAATCATCTACCTTATGATGAGGCGGATCGGCAAAGTTCCTGATGTTCCAAGCTGTTGCCTGAACAATACCCAACGCCCTTGCACGACCAACGATGCTGCACTCCAGAAAACTATCTATAAGCTCCGGAAATATAGTGAGGATATCTAAACGAAAAGTCATCCTCTTCCGTAGACGTTCTACCTATGCCGCCCTAGCAGCAGCACGCTGTTTTCTAGCCGATCGTTTCGCCTGAGTCTTTTTCACACGACCATCACGGATCGCTTCAAGATGACCAGGGATCTGCTTTATGATAAATTCGCTGACTTTATCGGATGGTTGAGCTCCAACACTGAGCCAATGCTTTACTCGATCTTCTCGAAGATTAACTGTTGCTGGCTCGGTCATGGGATTGTAATTACCGATAACCTCAATAAATTTTCCATCTCTACGAGCGGCCTTTTTAGTAACAACGATTCGATAGAACGGTCGCTTCTTTTGACCTCCGCGAGCTAAACGTAACATAACAGACATAATATCTCCGAACATTTCAAGCAGTTAACTCTCTTTTTACACGTTGCACAAACACTTCTACATCAAAGAGCCGTGAACAACCATAACTCTACCTATTTTTTTGGCTAATATCAAAAGCCCATAAAAGGTAAATAATCCGAATAGTTCACCACCTCGTACTACTAAGTCAGTTAACTATTTGAATTTTGTCTTCAAAATGGAAATCTTCTACTTGCCGGTGTTTTACCTAATACACTTAATTTCAACCAACTAGTCAGTACCTTGTGACCTCGAAGGCACATTTCCCAAATAATACTGGATAGAAAATTGTCGCAACCTTAACCGCCCTGACGAATAGTGAGTAGTTGATTGTACTTCCTCTAAAGTAATATTGAAAAATGATGTTACATAATGATTTTTTAGCACCTCTGTCGGCAGTTTTTGCCATGAATACTATGATTGATATAGCCTACAGTAGCATTATCTGGATTGGAGTGATTCTCACTGGAAGCAGTACACTCCTTTATCCTGGTGCCTTTCAGGCATCGTCGGACTGGGCTTTCTGGACCTGGTCCTTTACCAACAACAAACCAGTTCCAATTTTTGAGCCGTACCTTTCGCTGCTGCTCGGCCCTCCGATGGATAGAAACTGGCTACTAGAGGCCTTTTGCATAATCGGGCCCGTATACGCGTTACTTGTCTCTGCCGAAGGCCTGCGCGAACGCCTGGGACTGCCCTCTTCCTGGATGATATTTGCTTACCCATTCCGTGGTCGAGGTGCCTCACTCCGTCCGAAACGCTCCCTTACAAATGAACTCGGGTCGGGCGATCTCGCTACCACAGAGCAAATCCTTGCATGGACGAAGGTCAAAGATGACAACGACACTCGTTTTAAAGTAGAGAACCTTCAGGGATGTAATGGGGTAGCATTTCGGGCCGGTGATATGATTATCCCCTCAAGTCAACGAAATCGTCACCTTCTGATCGTTGCCAAAACCGGTAGTGGTAAAACCACAAAACTCATTCTTCCGGTATTATACAGTGACTGTATGTCCAAGACCCGATCAACCATCGTCATCGACTCTAAACCGGAAATGTGGGGAAAACTCGCTTCGATGACCCGAAAATATAATCCAGAGAAGAAGATCATACTCTTTAACCCTCTTGATACATTTCGAAGTCTTAGCTGGAACATACTGAGCAAGATTCACGATGAAACTGATGCAAAACTTATCGCCAACACTATCATCATGGCAACTGACAACCCGACATCCAAAAGTGATAGCCCTTTCTTTCGCAATAACGCTCTCTCGGTTTTGAACTCAGTAATGGTCGGGCTTTTGAATGATCCGAGCGATACACTCTCAATGCCCCGAATTCACCAACTGGTACAATCGGGGATGAAAGAACTCTGTAACTGGATTGATGCTCATCCACATGCTCTTAGAAACTCTAGGTCTTTCGTTGAACTGGCTCGTTCTGGCTCACAGAATGCGGACACAATCATGTCAGAACTCTCTATGAGACTTGCAGCATGGGACCTTCCAGCGATACGAGCCACTACCGCGCTGGCCGAGCTGGACGTTGAGTGCCTTATCCAACAACCCACGCTGATGGTCGTAGAGTTTCGGGAATCTGAATTAGAGATGTTACGACCGATGGCGAATGTCATCGTCGTTGAGTTACTCCGGTTCTTAACCAAGCGAGCTGAGTCCGAGCCTGGACACTCACTACCCCGACCCGTGGGCATGGTCATCGACGAGTTTGCGAGTGCACTAGGCCGATTGCCGGATATCCATGTCAAATTAAACACCTTACGTTCGAGGAACGTAAGTATTGTTGCAGCCGTCCAATCAACGCAACAAATTAAGGCGAACTACGGCGAAGATGCAGACTCAGTATTGGCAGGTTTCAGTACCAAAATATTTATGCCAGCCCTCGATCTAGTCGACGCTGAATATGCTTCGAAAGAATCGGGACAAATGACGATTCGATTTAAGACAAGTTCAAAGGGATCAAACAAGAAGATCACAGAATTTGTCCCAAGTATGAACGACAGCACCCAGGAACAAGTACAACAACGGGCGGTACTTACGCCAGATGAAATTGGTCGACCTATTAATAACATTGAAACATTCCTGCTGCCAAACACGCCAGTTTTTCAAGGCTTCCTGATTCCGTTCTACAAAGATCCCCTGATGCTGAAGAGATTAACGGAATTTGGCGCCCGACAGGAAGATGAACTTCGCCTTCGCTCTACCCCAATAGTCTTTGAGGATGTCCTGCCCGAAGCGGGAAGTGCTGGTGATGGAAAAGACAAAGGTGGTGCCAGCTCATCCAATGGAGCGAGCCAAAACACAGCCGCACCGGGCCAGTCGAGCAAACCTGGCATTACAAACACCAAGGGATGGTCAGAAGATCAGTTCTACGACCACTTAAAGGACGTCAAAGCAAAAATTGGGTGGAATGAAACCACCGGAAGCGCGAAGAAATGGTGGGAAGCGTTCGAAGGAGAGAATAAATCCCGCCTTGCTCTCGTAGTCCGCCTCTCCGAAGAACTGCTCATCAGAAAGGCGAGTATTACGGAATTCTTCTTAGCCTACGTATACAGCAACACCGACAATATTCAAGCCAATTTGAACTATCTGGATTATACCCGCCTGAAAAAAGAAGAGGAACGCAAGAAGAAGGCACGGCAAAGTGAGGGCCAGGCTGGGGCGGGGGCACGGTAGGGAAAACGGTCGGTGTTTAACTGTGAACAGTAGAAAAGTCCATGACAATACGAATCGCGATGTTTCTTCTGCTGGTCTGGATTTTTAATGTGTGCCTTAGCTCGGTTTTTCTAAATCCGGACCTCAGAAGAATGCTCCTATCTGAAATTGGCTATTGGGGAAAAAGCAACAAGGTTGTTGTCTATTCTCCTATGGTTACAGTAGTGGTCGACGTTGATAGGCGTGATTATGGAACTATACTCCACGCGGTCAAGTGTTCGGTTTCCTGAAACCCACGACTGCACTCAACTGGGACGCCACAACCCAATCATTTCGGAATGGATGGCGAAGGGGCTGAGCTTAAAAAACCGAAAACCTGACCGAGAGAAGTATATACCAAACACAGGTCAAAAAGTCACAAAACTTCGCTTCTAACGATCTGGGTTATTGACAATTTGGGCGGAAACACGCTCTTTTCTAACTTATAAACAGATGGCTACATGACTTTTTGACTTGGTTTTAGTATAGTTTCTCTCCTGATCCAGACTTGCTTGATACCATATGATCCCTGCGCTCATCTAACACCAGCTATTCCCGCTCGGGTCCAGGGACTTCGTCCCTCTTCGCTGATCGCGAATTCACCCTGTGAATTCAGTGTGTTGTAGCTTTCATAGGGTGAACTAACATTAAAAAAAGCGTAACTGACTAGTT
>JBIIDM010000073.1:0-15216 GCA_044238365.1 Bdellovibrionota bacterium
ATAAAAGCGCAGGCGCTGAAGCTTGCTACGTCGAGCATTCTATATCATGAGCAACGAAGTGGATGAAGTAATTTCAGCCATTTACCGCAGTTCTTACGTCGAACTCAGGTGTATAGTACAGAACCTGCTATAGACGCCGGAGACTTTCATTTGCGGCGAACATTATGTTAATATGCATCCTTGTTATAGCGACCTTTCGCACCGCTTTGTCCACCCTGTGCAGCGAAGTGAACTCGTCGGTTTTGAGCCATAGCATAGTCACTGCTAGAAGGATCGAGGGGAATGTTTTCCCCGTAACTGATAGTCTGAATTTGCTGGCTAGGAACGCCTAGGGCGGACAGTGCATCTCGCACCGCTTTGGCTCGGTATTCACCCAGGGCGAGGTTGTACTCCTCAGTTCCCCTGGCATCGCAATGTCCTTCCAGTTGAATAAATAAGTTCGGGTGTTCCGTTAGGAGTGAAGCGTTCGCCTGGATGTCCTGCTGAGCCTCCGGCGAAACCGACGATGAGTCGTAGTCAAAAAAGACATCACGGAACATCCCTCCTCCTTCGGCAGTCGGTATCGAGCCGTCTCCAAAACGAGATTCTTGCTTTGTTGCAAGATCATATTCGCTCATAGAGCTGTTTTGTTCCCCGCCGCTCGGGACGTCTCCGACCAGCTCCCCACTGCCTTGACCCAATCCTTTTTTGGACGAGCAACCTATAAAGGCTGGGCCAGATAGTAACAATGACGCACAGAAAACAGCCCGAGAAACGCCCCGACCGAACGAATGGCCTTTTCCA
This sequence comes from Bdellovibrionota bacterium, assembly GCA_044238365.1. GTDB lineage: Bacteria > Bdellovibrionota_C > UBA2361 > UBA2361 > JBIIDM01 > JBIIDM01. The sequence continues at coordinate 784 of JBIIDM010000073.1, forward strand.
CGAAGAGAGTGTCGCGATAAAATTGAAATTCTGTTCATAGTGATAATCTTTCTAAAAACCTGAGTTCGACGTAAGAACAAAGGTAAATGGTTGAAATTGCTTTAGACACGAGAGGCGTGCAGTGATATATGAAGCGCAGGCTGAAGCTTGCTACGTCGAGCATTTTATATCATGAGCAACAAAGTGGATGAAAGCGCGAATTCAACTCTGAATCCGAACACCTGGCGGAAATAAAAAATTATTATTCGTATATCATAGAGTATCCGGTTTCTTCAAGAAAGAGTTCATTTGGAGTCAGGTAATTTAAAGTCTTCCTTGGACGTGAACTCAATTTTTGCTCTATTTCTAGAGCGGAGTGTCGCCGAACGTCGAATTTGGTTTAAGGGTCAGTCGAGTCTTGCGCTCGACTAATGTTACAAAGTGGCCAGGAACATCGTACCGTTTTACGGTATCTATTTCTCAATGACCGATTTCCTTTCTCTTCTCGACCGCAGAGGGTCGCTCGTCTATGTCCCTACGATTTTCCCCTAAGCTTGCTTGGCCCGGAACAAGCCAGGCTCCTCCGCCTGGCTTGGGATGATGCGTGCGCCTGGCGAGGTCTATATCCTCGCCCCCCGGTATTACGTTTGATTTCCTCGCTGATAGTCGATTTGGCGCGACCGAGGGTTCGCGATATCGCGTTTATGCCTTGACCAAGTGATTTCAATGTGTAGATCTGGTATCTTTCTTCTGGGGTAAGGTGATTCATGGCTATCCTAGTTTTAATCGACCCCATTTTCATAGAGCCATTCAGGGGCAATATCGGCACCGTTATCCCAGGCGATTGAGGAGAATTCGATCTTAACGTTCCTGAACAAATTGATATCCTGTAGCTGTGCGAGTATGCCCTTATTCAAACGGCTTTCAAGATCCACGATTTTAATTTTGCCATCAGCAAAGGTGAGTTTTAGCTTATAGCCTGAGAGGTACTCCACCGCTTTCACCTGCCACTTAATAGTTTTGTTCATTCTAATCCTCCGGTGGTTGGATTTTATTTGGCAAGATTCCATTCCGAGCAAGTGCCCAACATTCAACTAATTCGTCCCGATGTTCAAAAGCCCAGCCTAGTACGAGTGCTCTTTGCCTTCTCGGTAGGCTTCCTTCTTCAAATCCCAGATCGGTAATTCTGATTACCGCTTCATAGTCTTGGTAGTATACATGGAAATGAGGAGGTGAATGGTCATCAAAATACATCTTGATCACGATTCCATCGAATCGGCATATTTCAGGCATACAGTTCATCCATACAGAAATCCTTCATAGGCGCTCGAAGAAGTTTTCACTGTATAGATTTCATTTCCCTCTGGCAACCCAGCGGCCGGATGAACGAGTACTTCTACTGTTTTGGCCAGGCTGGTGAACGGGTATCGGCAGTATTTATTAATATATTCAGTATTTTGGGTCTGTTAAGGGCGCATTTCTCGAATAATCCCGCCGCAGGGTTGAAAAATTGCCATCCCGCATACTCCTGTGTGATTATCTTTTCATTACACTATTAACCTGATTTCGAGAAAGTCAGGCCATTAATTCTAAATGTAGGGTACCGCGATGACTGCTAAAATCCTTTCACAGTCTGAGTTAGATCAGATTAAATCGCTTGGGGCTGAGGACAGTGCCTATTTCGCCGTGGGTCGGAATGCTATGTTCAAGGAGTGGGCTCGTTTTCTCGAATTTAAAAGCGTTAGTACTGATCCGGCGTTTCATGAAGATTGTCTAGCCTGCGTTGAGTGGCTGGCTGGGGTAGTTGCCAATTTGGGGTTTGAAGTCGAAATTATACCCACTGAAGGGAAACCATTGCTTTACGCCGTTCGTGCGGGAGATCCAAGTAGGCCGACGGTTCTCTATTATGGTCATTATGATGTACAGCCCGTTGGGCCGATTGATCTTTGGGAAAGTGATCCCTTCGTTGCAACAGAGCGTATGCGAGGTGAGGTTGCGAGTGTTTTTGCTAGGGGAGCTCAGGATAACAAGGGGCAAACCTTTTATGTTTTAAAGGCTTTGGAGCGCTTGATTGCACAAGGGGTCTTGCGTAACACGGTTAAACTTCTGATCGAAGGGGAGGAGGAGTGTGGTAGCCCTGGATTGGATAAGAAGCTCCCTGTCTTGGCCGACAAGGTGGCAGCTGATATTTTATTAGTATGTGATACGGGCGGAATTTCGCCAACGGTACCAATGGTCACCGTGGGTTTACGAGGTTCTCTCTGCCTCGAACTAAAGGTTAAAGGAGCAAATGAGGACCTTCATTCTGGAGTTCATGGTGGTGTAGTGAAGAATCCGGCTTTTGAATTGGCGAGGGTTCTTGGAAGTATGCATGATACCACGGGAAGAGTTGTGGTGCCCGGCTTTTATGACGGTATCTCGTCCCTTCGTGCTGAGGAAAATGACGGTGCTGAGCAATTCCCCATGACGAAAGAAATCTACGAGCGGCTGGTCGGAATGCCTGCCACCGGTGGTGAGCAGGGGTATTCTCTTCCGGCAAGACGAGGTCTACGCCCGTGTATTGATATTACCGGAATATTGTCGGGCTATACAGGTTCAGGGTTTGCTTCGATTATTCCTGCTGAAGCGAGGGTTAAGTTGGGTATCCGCGTTGTTCCAGGACAGAATGAGCAAGGCGTTTTAGATGCGATTGTCAATTATGTAAAAGCCAACATAGGATCGGAATTTAAAGTTACGGTTGAGGCGGTGAAAGCAATTGGAGGGGCCTTTCGAGTTTCTCCTCACGAAACGGGGATAAAGATCGCATGTGAGGTGATTGAAGCGTTGAGTTCAAAGGCCGCAGTTTTGTGCTGGGAAGGCGCCTCGATACCAATTTTGGCGGCTCTCGCTAGAACGGCTAATGCCAAGGCAGTGATGGTTGGTTACGGATTACAGGAGGATGCAATTCACGCACCAAATGAGTCCTTCTCATGGGAACAGCTAGAGAGCGGCTTCCTTCTCGTTACGAGTTATTTGAGAACCCTGGGATTGGTGGACTCGGGAGTCCTTATCTAATGCACCAGCTTTCGGAAACAGCTATTCCCGCTCGGCGCTCGGGCCCAGAGGGACTTCGTCCCTCTTCGCTGATCGCGATTCACCCTGTGAATTCAGTGTGTTGTAGCTTTCATAGGGTGAGCTGACATTAAAAAAAAGCTACAATAGTGCGCGCAAACATTTTAAAAATATTGCTGTACTCTTTTGTATTTATTGAGAATTTTTTGAATCCGGGAACAGCTGGCGCCGGTTATCTTTATTGATGAAATCCACTTTCCCATGCGCCCATTCCGCTTGCTTTACGAAACGCCAGTCACCTGGCCGCAAAAATGGAAGGCGCGCAAGTCGGGTATATTTATCCCCACGATGAGCCTGATGGTTTTACTACTGATGTTGAATATTTACCTAAGGAACTTCAGGGTGTTACCTTCTATGAGCCAAGTGATAGAGGCTATGAGCTTCGGATGAGTGAACGGTGGGAATGGCTACGAACATGCAAAATAAGCTAGTATTGTTCTGCTGGTATACCCTTCCAATTCAAAATGTCTGAAGACTCTATTTGCTGGAATGGGTATTTGCTTGTTGCTCCGGGGGCTTTGCTCCGCAAAGGATATGGCGGTTTCTCGTTTTTTAGGATCATGAAAATCGGGTTACTGACCTGCTGAAAGCACTCAGAGAGTGCCAAATAAGCCTTTCTTTAAGTACACACTATCGCAATAAGGCGACAGATTTCTGGCATGCAGCATTTAAAAACGGGAAGATCCACAATGGAAGGGGAGAGTGCTTAAAGAGAATTGGCGATTTATAGCTCGGGTACAACAGGTAGGAGACATTTTTATAGTGCTCATTGCCTTTATCTGCGCCTATTACGGAAGGTCAATACTTCTTTATGTTAATAACTCATTTGAGTTGGGTTTGCCTTTCGGAGGAGAAAAACTTGCGCCGCTTAAGGACTACTTTATTGTACTACTTAGCGGTGTAGTTACGTATTCGCTGGTGTTATCCCGGGTGGGCGCCTATCACAGTATGCGTTTGGCGGATTTTGCAAAGCTTGTTTATCAGTTACTCATCAGTGCAAGTATTGTGTTTCTTGTGCTTGCCGCTGTTGTTTTTCTTTTTAAGCTTGATTTCAGTCGATCGTTTATTGTTCTTTTCTGTGCGAGCAGTGGGGTTATGCTTCTTCTTCAGCGGTGTGCCGTTTTGGCGTTTCTGCGCTATTGGCGGAGGAGAGGACGAAATTTTAGAAATGTTATTATTGTCGGCACCGGGTCACAGGGGATGCGTTTGGCTAGGGAGATTTCTCAACGGCCTGAATTAGGAATTGGCATCAAGAGGTTTGCTAGACTTGATCTGGTCAATCCCTGGGCCCTGTCGGTGCATGAGCGCAAGGAACTAGAATACTTCGAGCATCAGCGAATCAAGAACCCGGTTCTTGCCTCTGTTCCAGTATTGGCCGGGAGGGCAATGGTTGAGGCCTGTTTGGAGAATGAGGCGATCGATGAGATGATTTTCACTGACATCGTTCCGGTAATGTTGGATGTTGAGGCTCTGATGCAGAATTGTTCGGACAGAGGAATTCGAACCACTATTGCGGGTGATCTGTTTAGCACCGGTATAACCAAGTCGGATATAAGTTACTTTACTGGTATGCCACTTATCCATTTTCAGCCGCCTCCCGGGGACAGGTGGGAGCTCTCATTGAAGAGAATTCTTGATTTTACAGGGTCTGCCATTCTTCTACTGCTACTCTGGCCATTGATGTTTGTGATCGCGGTTTCGATAAAATGTACGTCGTCTGGGCCCGTACTGTTTAAGCAAAAGCGGGTTGGTTTAAACGGACGTAGGTTTAGTCTCTATAAATTTCGTTCCATGAATATTAATGCCGAAGCACAAAAAGGTGCTTTATTGGCGTTTAATAAAATGAGAGGTCCGGTATTTAAGATGGAGAATGATCCTCGCTGCACCGCTGTAGGCTCATTTTTAAGGAAATACAGCCTCGACGAACTGCCACAACTTTGGAATGTGCTTCGGGGAGACATGAGTCTTGTGGGTCCAAGGCCACCTATTCCCGGAGAGGTTTCACTCTACGAACGTACAGACCGGCGACGCCTTTCCATGCGCCCGGGGCTGACGTGTTTATGGCAGGTAAGCGGGAGGAACTCAATTGATGATTTTGAGACCTGGGTTCGACTCGATCTGGAATATATTGATAATTGGTCGCTCTGGAGGGATTTTATCCTGCTTGTGCGGACTATTCCGGTGGTGCTTAGGGGCCACGGCGCCCACTAACTGCTAGGGTTCGCGAGGTTGGCTGATCTCTGCGTCAAGAGGCAATTTCTCTCACTGCGACGTGGAGTACCACGTCTCGTTCGAGTAATTGCCTCTTTCCTTGACCTCAAGCCAACCTCGCGAACCCTAGCGGGTTTGTCGGGGTGGGGAAAAAATACGAAATACGTTGCGATGATTGGTTTTACCGTTGTGAAAGCGAAAGGCGATTTGCTAGGAGTTCGGCTATTAATCGGTGTCCGTTTGTTGTGAATAGCGGAAGGTTTTCGTCGGTATGGATTGGGAAGTAGGTTTCATACAGGGTTGTTATTTCCGGTGATAGATCAATAAAGTGTGAGTTCATCTTCTGGGCTAGTTCGCCCCAAAGTTCGGCATCGGCTGTGCAACAATTATGGGACCCGGACGGTACGTACACAAATGTAAACGAAGGAGTTCGGGTAAGAAGTGTTGTGGTGTTTTTCATCCATGTTTTAAGACTTTGGAGGAATAGGCGTTTAACCTGGTAGCGTATTTCAGGGCCACTTAACATTTTTCCAAACTCAGCCCAATCTAGTTTTCCAGAGTTGATAGCGAGTAGGTTCTGCTGTCGCAGTAGTTTTAATAGGACGAGCAGGCTACGGTCTTTGATGGTTGATTCGGAAAAGGTATCGTTCTCGTCCTCCGGGTCATATGCCAACTCGCCTTCGATATTTGTAGGATAGAGAAAAAAGGGAGAGAGGCTATGTGACCCTATAATGAAGAAAATTACGTGATCTATGTCGTACTGCTGAGAAACTTTCGGGGCCACGCTGGGGGCCCATGCTAGAATATTCTCATAAGAGTTTGAGACAAGGTTCAGGACTTCGTATCGCTTCTCCACGCCTGCCAGGGCTGCCATCTCATTTAACTTTAGATTGAGAACCGAAGATAGGAGATCGAATCGAGTTCCTGAAAGTGCCTGATTTGGGGTGATGGTCCCGATGGTTTTCAGACGGGGATCCCCAACCGTAAGAATACGCGTAATTCCAGCTGGTTTCACCTCATCGAAACTGAGATTATAGAGTTGCGTTTTTCTGTTTTTCAGAGAACGAGCATTTGCTTCGTACCACTGTGAGTCATTGAATTCTATGATTTTGTTGGCTCCCGGTAGCGATAGTGCGACGCGATTTTGATTAGACGGGTCAGTAATTGCCATTGGGAACTGGTCGTCATTTAACGAGAATAGTTGGGCGGCAATCGCAGAATTGCCATCGGCGAGTTCCGGCTGTACGGTCGAGAGGTTGTCGAACTTTCCAGGAGGGTCAATACGAACTATAGGTGCAGTCTTGTCGCTCTTGAGGGCGAAGATTCCCGTTTTGCTCGCGAAAATAGATTTTGTATCTGGGGGCATCGGGATTTTTTCTGGCTGTAGTTTGAGCGAATCCTCAATATAGGTAGCAGTGTAAACTGATTGCGATGTTTGACTGCCAATGAGTAAATTACTACCGTGCCAATACAAAAATTTCGCACTTATTGGCGGAAGTGCGTTTATGGGAACCTCTTCTACTTGCTTACGTTCAATCGTGGTTTGGAATATTTTGGTGCTGTTTTCGAGTGTATAGAGCACACCGTTACGATCTGGTATTGCTACCATATTCACAACGGGACTTGGGAGTGATATGTAGGTCCTAGCTGCCGGGGCATCTACATCAAAAAACACGAGACGGGTTAACCCGTAATCAAAGGCGACTACAGTCTGCGGGGGGACAAATGCGATTGCCCCTGGCTCAATTGCCTGTTTTCGATCCTTTGCAAGTCGAGATTGTGAGCTTTCGAGGACGGTATCCACGTCGTTAAAGTGGTTTAGACGAATACGTCTAATCGCATAGTTGTATCTGTCGGAGATATATAGTTGGTTGCCGGTAGGTGTGTAGGCAATTCCTCTAGGACTGGAGAATAGAGCGCCGTGAAAGGGGCCATCTTTTAACCCCGGCTCTCCTCTACCAGCCATGAGAGCTAAGGGGGCGTGCATTGTATCTAGTTTAGTATATGGCGGCGTCCCATAACCTTGTTGCGGTAAAGATGCTAAGAGGACGAGCATTATGGAACATAATATTAATACGCGAGGATATAGAACAGCACAAGAGCGGTGAATGGTATTGAGGTATTTCATAATTAAAAAAATCATATAAGACCTTCTACCCTGGGTGTTGCAAAACACACAGAATGGAAAGATAAAAATATGCACTAAGTCAAGGCATTGTATGCTTAAAACCTGAGTTCGACGTAAGAACTGCGGTAGATGGCTGCAATTACTTCATTCACTTCGTTGCTCATGATATAAAATGATCGACGTAGCAAGCTATACCAGCGCTTTTATATCACTGCACGCCTCGTGTCTAAAGCAATTGCAACCATTTACCGCAGTTCTTACGTCGAACTCAGGTTAAGAAGTACGGTAGGTGGTTGAAATCATGTTAATTAGTTCGTTTACTCCGTCGGCAACAGCGGCCTTTACACCGAGCTTAAGACTCACGTTTAACTGTTTTCTAGGGTATCTGCTCATTAACCCTGGCCATATTAGACATATTTTGTAAATTATCTGTTGGTCTAAAGAGTTTGTTTAACGTATCGTGAAAGTTCTTCATTTTGTATTCCGATGGGTCGAGTTATACCATGCGCCCTTCTTCTTTTGAGTTTTCTGGGTAATGAATAATAAAGCAAAGCAGCAGTTAATACCGATAGGCTCAGTGATAGTCTCTGGCTCTACTGGTTTTCGTGCGTTTATTTCCCCAGATCGGGATTTGTGTTCTGGTACCGTAGGATTTCAGATCTATGAGAAGCTTGAGTCTGTTTTTCACGATCCGAACGTAGATAGGGAGATTTACGACGAGATTGTTCGAGTTTTCGATTACCTGGAGCTCGGACCTCGACAAGAAGTCCAGGTTTTGGGTGAGATAGAGGGAAAGATAGCACATGTGTATATTTTGCCGAATCCGAAGGAAAATGGGATAAAACTTGTTGATATAAGCTTCGAAAGCCCGGTTTTGGGATTGACTACCGATAAAACTGAAAAGGTGGAGGACATACCTATTCAGGAGTATGCCAGTCTTGAGGTAGAGTCGATTCTTGATGCAATTTTAGTTGGTGATCAAGCAACGATCGGAAGAAAGGGCGAGGCAAAATACCTCGCGACAATAGGATTGGTGAGTCGCCAACACCTGGAAGTTCAGCGAGTAGGAATTGATGAGTTCGTGATTCGGGATCTGGGAAGTACCAACGGGACCGATGTTGAGGAAAATGACCAGTGGATACCCATGAAACGGACGGTTCGCATTCGAAGTGGAACCCGTATTCGAGTAGGCGGTTCTACAAGTGATGTAATAGCGATTGTTCCTGGCGCCATACACCCGGTACTGTCAATACAGGCAGCCCTGGCCCGATTACTTGGTGCTATGGGTTCGAACGGAGATTCAGTAATAGGGGCTGATAACAGGGGGTTCGGCCTTGATTACATTCCAGGGATGCCGCCTGAATTGTTTCGTATCGCTCGAATGAAGAAGACGGAGGAGTATCTCATCGAGCCGCTTTCATCGCAAATACCTATGAGCTTTTTGGTTTGGGGAGGGGAGAGTTGGCAGTCTTTAGAAAAAGAAGTAACACTGATCGCTGGGTCCGTAGTAAAGATTGGTGCCGCGGAAGCTTTTGTTCGGATGCCTATACCGTCTTCGTTACATCAGGCCATCGTTGGATTGCCGCCCTACAAGGAACTGGAAATTGGACGATCTTCAAAGGGGATTGATCTTTCGGTTTTTCATGCCATGAGTAGAAGTCATGCAAGCCTCTTTAAACTGAATGATAAAAGTATAGTGGTAAACGACCTTGGGTCTACCAACGGCACCCGTATTCGAGAAAACCAAGGTGAATGGATTGACGTTAAACAGCCACGACGTGTGCGGTCTGGGGGGGAAATTCTTTTTGGTTCGGAGAGTCAGGGGCTTGTCATGGTAGTTCCGTAACCAACAAGCGTTCGCGAGTTTGGCGGAGGTGTCGAGGAAAGAGGCAACCTCTGCGAACGTTTAAATCAGCGGTGATTTGCTAGACGAGCACATTTTCCGCCAGGGCGGTGACCGAATTATTTCTCAACTTTTACTATTGTACTTTCTGTCTCCTCTCCACTCCTGTTTTCTGCAATAACCTGGAGGGTGATTTTTTTGGCGTTGATGGTAGTTGAGGCCCGCCCTTTGTAGGTAGAACCAGATGAATTTTTTAGGACAACTTCTCCTAGAACTGTTTCCTTCTTTAGGAGCCGTGCCTTTGCGGAACTGATTGCAGAGTCGCTTGTTATTGTTGCCACCACATTAATTCTAATTTTTTTTCCTTTGAGCTTTGCACCTGCACTGGCTATGGAAATTACTGGTAGGGTACCGGTCCCGCCACTTCCTTCAGACCCCGGTGTGGATCCCCCGTCAATTGTCTGCGGCGTGAGATCAGAATCAGGGGATTGGTAAGCTCCCACTGTCCGTGAGTTATTGATCACGCCGGAAAGATCTCGATTAAACTCATTTGATAGCTCTCCTGACGGAGATGCTGGCGATAACGGTCTGTCTCCTCCCGGGAAGGAGGTTAGTGTTGTCGGCAGAGGGAATGAGTGTATCGAAGAGGGGCGGAAGTCTGCCGAGCTTGAGTCTCTGAATGCCGGATTAAAGGAGTTAATCGTGTTATCCGTTATAATCTTCGTCGCTGTGCAGCTGTTATTAGTGCTTTGACACCCTTGATCGCTATCCTCAATGCCAATCGGCGTTGATTTAGTGCCGTTCCAGATAATATTGCCCTTGATCGATAGGTTGTTATCGCTTTGTTGAGGTGAAGGGATGTTATTTGTGCCTGATGGGGTTCGGGGACCGTATATCGCAAAGTGTTGGGGTGCCGTGGATGACGTCGGATTAACCAAGAGATTGTTCAGGACGTACACGTTGCGGTTGCCAATTGGTTCAGGAGTTGTATCGACGGCGCCAGGTCCCCATCCGCCAGCATTGTAATAGTGAGAGCAGGTTGAGTTGCTTTGCCCTTGTCTTTCTCCGTCGCACGTTCGTTCACCAAAAACCACCTCTACCATATGTGAACGTTGGCCTACTGTATACGCTGTATTATGGGCCAGGAGTATATTGTAGCCTCCATTGGTGCCAAAGGCTGCACCCGTAGTATCGTGAATGACATTGTTTATGAACTTTATATCATAGGCCTCGTAGTGTAACCATGGTGAGGTCATAAATTGAAAGCCGCTTCCCTGTCCAGCGGTAAATCCGCCTGTTCCACAGTTGTAGATTGTATTTCCTTCAACCCTAATATAGGCCGAACCGCCCTTCACATAGGTACACCAATCAACGGCCTCGTGGATGGTATTGCCGATAATATGTCCATACTGTACGCCTACGAAGTCTATATTATTATCGTCTGCGTACGAAATATTGTTGTTTTCAATATAGACGTATTGTGACTGATTTATTTTTACTGTTTCATGGGCACCGTTCGTCGTCGATCCTCCATTCAGTACGCAGCCTCTGATGAGAAGATGATCACACTTTTCGCAGTGAAAAGTGTCCCCGCCTCCAGCCGGAGTGATATTTATATTTATAAGGTAAAAGTAAGATACGTTCGCCATATTGATGTCGCGAGTGAGGCGCACATTTGTCTGACCGGGCGCCGCTCGCAGGATGATAGGATGTTTGGCAGAGCCCTTTTTTAGCTCCCAGTAGTTGGGTAAGTTGTCGCTATCGTAGGTTCCATCAAGCAAATTGATTCTATACCCTGTGCTAAGTTCTCGTTCAGATGCAATACTGTTCCAAGCCTTTTGTACGGTTTTCCAGGGGGCATTTGGTGTGGTACCATTATTAAAATTTGAACCGTTCACTGGATCTACATAATAGTCGACCAGGGAGGGTGATCCGATGTCATACGCATAGGGAGAGATGGTTTGGGCGTAGAGCGGACACAGTGCAAGTGTTTGTCCAAGGAGGAGAGTCCTTAAGGCGCTTACAAGTGAGTTTTTCAAAAATTCGAGTGTCATAAGTGCCCCGGGTTTCATATACAAACGTACGAGTTTGCCAGGTTGGCTGATCTTTTCGTCAAGAGGTAGGGAGCTGTCCAGAAATAAACTGTGCATTTAACGCTCATCTTTACTCTACCTTTGAACGTTCTTCACTCGCCTCGACTTCAACTAACTTAAATCAGGGTTAATTTGCTTTACAGGCAAGAGCGGCCCCCTCTTTTAGCCAGGCTGGTGAGCAGTGAACAATAAGATTAGAAAAAAAATGTCTGGGGTTCCTCTCTCAGCACCGAAGCAAAAGTTTTTTTGTCTTATATGCCGCATAAGACCAAAAAACTTTTGCTTCGGTGCTGAGAAAGTCGAGACCCCAGACATTTTGACGTAGACCAGGTACTACCTACTGAAGTACCACCTCGACTCGCCTATTGAGTTGGCGCCCTTCGGGTGTTACATTAGAGGCAAGCGGGGTTGTACTTCCGAGAGACTCCAGCACAATCTTTTCCCGATCCACCCCATGGGCCGCGAGAAATGCCACTACTGACCGGGCTCTTGCCTCAGAAAGTCGGGTGTTGTAATCGGGTGTGCCGCCGTCATCTGCATGACCTCTCACCACGATCCGCGCCAAATTCGGGTTACGAACAATAAGGCGGGCGATACTCTCAAGTTCGAGCGATGCTCCACTCCTCAAGCTTGATACGTCCTGGTCGAACAAAACCTTGTGAATTGGAGATTCTGGAAGAGTCGCGCTCGAGTTATCAAGTTGGTCTTGTATATCAAGCAATGCTTGGCTGTTTACGTTGTTTTGAATGTCAAGGGTGCGAGCTTTTTCGCTCAGTGCCATTGTTTGTGATTCGGTAATATCATACCCAGCGCCCGCCAAGGCGCCCGATATAGCGCCGAGTCCAGCCCCTACAGCGACCCCTTCGCCGGTGGAACTAACCTGATTGCCCACTACTGCACCGGCTCCCATTCCCCACGCCGCTCCTAGGACAGCTCCTCCCAGTGTTTTATCGGGACCAGACTGTGGGGCACATCCTACACAGGTAGACAATAAAAAAAGAGTGATGTATCCCGTATGATGCGAACGAAGAATCGTACTCATAGTATTAATGGAAAAACAAATGGTTGTATAACACTGCAAAAAAGGTAGGCCGACCCATAGCTGCTAAACATGAGTTGATGCTTTGAGCTCAGATATAGCCTCCTTTCCTTCTTCAGGGGGCCGACGTAGTCTGGAAAATTCCTGGGAATTTCAACTATTTGTCTCGTATTTCTTGAAAGTAACTACGAAGGTACCTGAATAGTTACCACGACACAACCAAACATGAAACAGGTAATTCCTGCCGCAGGGTCGGAATCATCTTTAGGTCTCTTAATTGGATTAACTTTGTTCAAGGTTCATATGACAGCTCAATCGATGATAGAAGCGCTTTTGCCTACGTTAAAATCGTGTGCGACCTACAGTTTGGAAATTCAGAAACGCATTCAAGCAGCACCAAAGCAGAAAGAGGGCAATCCGTTTGCTCAGGCCCTATCCGATGCTGATGCATCAATACAGACAGCGGTTGAAATTGAGTTATTGGCTCGTTATCCCGGACTGCATTTTTTTGGGGAAGAAGAAACCGCCAATACAAAGTATCTAGCTGGCACTTATTTTCCAGAGGTGGCACTTTATTCCGAAGATATTGACCCGGAGCGTGAGATAGATTTTGAGGAGTTGCTTGCGAGTGGCGAGTTGCTTGCTTTGCTCGATCCGATTGATGGTACCAGGTACTACCTTGATAACCTCGACTATCAGGTCATCTTCTCATTAACTACACGTGAAGGAATGCTGGCTTCGATAGTATTAATGCCCCGCCATAATGCCATTTTTTATGCGGAGGCTGGAAAGGGACTATATCGCGGAACATTTAGTGATTCGTTAGCCGATTTTTCTCGAGTTCAGTTGTCGCTCGGGAATGGTGTTGTTGTCGCAAGCATCTTTGTTCGTCTTGCTGAAGTACAGGCTCCCGAAGTTACAAAAGTGTATCATCTGGATCTGGACTACGATGGACGGCTGGCCGTTCCTAATATGTTCAGCCTACTGCTTGGTGAAGTCAGTGCTACTGTTGTGTCTGAGGCAAATCTCCATGATAACTATGCACTTGCGTTTATGGTTAGCGAGGGGGGAGGGTGTGCTTATCAGCTAGATGGGGTCGGTAGCTTGCCCGTCCCAGAATCGTTGCGGAAAACAAAGGGTGGTACCGGGCTGATTATTGCTTCCGACGTGCGGTTTGTGGAACTGCTTACTGATAATATTGAAGTGGTAAAACCGGAAGGTGCATAGTTCAATAGGTCTATTGGAGTTGGAAGGTCCTGTCGAAATCATTTTGACAATGGGCTTTCTAACCTTACTACACGCCTTTGGCTATGTTACCAGTGCGATCAAGGGGATGATCATTTCCTCTGGGTGTGCTCCACCATGGCTCCCAAGATGATCAAGACAACGCATGGTTGTTTCACTCAAGAATACCGCATAGTGTTCTCTCGGAATAATTGAGACCGTCCCGAGTCGGCTCAGATACTTCTGGGAGTTTGACCTGCCAAAAATGCTGTTGTTGATCAGGGTCGTACTGGAAAATGCTTCAAGATACTCCCCATACGTGCGATTCAAGGCCTCAACAACAGTTTGTACATGTTGACTCTGAACATGCAGGAAAAGATTTCTTAAGTTCCCAGTTGGCGGAATTCTTCTACCTGGTATTGTTGGATGTGCTTCAAGCATAGCTTCGATCTGTGGAAGCTCATTTAGTAGGCAGATTCTATGTTCCCGTTTCCCAGGCAAAACATCAATCTGCCCGTGATCAGCGGTTATAAGAAAGAGCGTATTGCTTCCGTTTGATGCCTTGATTATATCCAAGATTGTATTGGTAACATGGAGTGCCGTTTCGGCTACTCTTTCCGATGATGGTCCGTGTTTATGACTGTTCGCATCAATATGGGGAATATATATGAAGCAGTACTTCCAGTCATCCCTTTTCATTACGGCGGGCCATTTCTCGGCGAGCTTTTCAAGATTGTTATCGGGATATGAATCCATGCTTGCGCCCGAGGTTATAAACTTGCTTGTGATAGAGTTTGCAATGGAA
>JBIIDM010000074.1:0-15159 GCA_044238365.1 Bdellovibrionota bacterium
TGTAAATGGACTTCCACCCCGACTAGCGCAATGACCAGTAGCTTAACGAAGGTCAAATCAATATTTGAGACTCAGGCCGCAAATAAAATTAGCGTGACTCGGTCTGCCCTGATTTCGCGCAGTCAGGACGAACTAACAGTAGGCGCTATCGATTATTGCTCTCCTTGGACAGGTTTGTTGATTCATGTTTGAGTGTATGGATATCTTTCGTCGTTCGCTAATACGAAACGACATTCAAGCAGAGGTAACGATGTCAAACAAAATTAAACCAAAAGATAATTGATCTTATTACCTATACAGTCTTCATCCTATACCGCAACTCCGTCACATCTTTTCCCCCTATATTTACTATCTTTTCTTTGCCATCATTCGCAAAGCCAACCCTGCCATAAAAATTACGTGCCCGCTTATTAGTATCCAATACCCAAAGTGTCATTTCAGCATAACGAAATTCCTTAAGGGCCTGAAATGTTTGATTCCAAAGTGAAGTACCAATACCCAGTCCCTGATTTTCTTCGGTCAAATATATTGCGTAGAGTTCGCCCGTATTAGGTGAAGCATCCTCATCTCGTGATGGACCAAAACTTGAGAAGCCAACAATCGCTCCAATGTTTTCTGCTACAAACATTCTATTATCAGGTTTTGAGAGTGCTTCTGTCCAAGCAATTTCACGCTTGGGGATAGGAAGTTCGTCTAAGTACGATTGAGGTACTTGCCCAATATACGTTGTCTTCCACGACTGTACATGCGTCTTCGCAATTTGAGGAACATCATCAATACTAGCAATTCTAATAATCATCCGGTCAGTCCTAAAATTCTGGACGCTTGCCCTACCCCTTTCCATAGTACACCCACACCGATTTCACTTTCGTATACTCCTCCAGCGAGTGAACTCCCATTTCTTTTCCCCAGCCGCTCTGCTTGAATCCCGACAAAATCTAAGACCCACACTGATTCACAAAGACTTTCCCGCGGCCAGATGTCAGCGACTATACGGATTATTATTAACTAATGCTATTGCCTCTTCTTCACTATTAAAACACGCAACCGTAACTATAGGCCCAAGATTTCCTGCGCGACTTAGTGGATTTTCGTAATTTTACTAACTAAATGTATCAATGCGTACAAATCAACTGATTTAATTTATATATATTGGGGCCTAATGTTAGCATAATCGCAGCAACGGAAATCATGGCATCATCTATAAATCCTATCACTCCAAATCAAACTGTTAAAGATCTCGACCCTAACCCTAAGACGTTAGGCGATACTAAACCAGATTTCAATATGCCAGATTTTCCTAAATCTGAAGATATGTTAATTTCTCAGAGCACTACGGATATCAATCCTTTTGTGAAGCTTTACGAAATATATGATAGCGTGACTCGAAGTAAGGTGATTACGCAAAATCAAAAGATATCGAAAGAGGACGCGTTTAAACTAGAACCAACGAACGAAGGAAGAAAACTTGCCAATACACTTCTAACAAGGAAGGGCGTTGGGGATGACTTCACCTATACTACGGACGTCGATGGATGGTGCCTTGCGAAGGTTAATGATGCCATGGATAGTGTTGGCATTCCTATTAATAGAAAGAAATGGGCAATCTATTCGGCTGACGTTATGGCAAAAAACAGGAACTATGTTGAGGTAGACGGCAAAATCAACGAAAGCGATCTTGATAAGTTTCCGATAGGTACTATAGTAGTTGCCGAAAGAGGCGGAGCGGGTGCGAAAATGCCCGGCCATATAATGGTAAAGGCAAAAGAGTCCGAAGAAGAGCTTAAGGAACAAGGAATTTTAAAAATTACTCGAGAGAATACAGCTAATTGGGTTTCAGACTTTCGGCATCCAGCTGTTGTCTACCCTACTGGTTACGACAAAATACGAGTATTTATTCCTGTTGGATCGGATCGAACCGTAACATTCAAAAAGTAACATGGACAAGGTAATGCCTCTCTACTTTTATGTTCGAAGCTCCTGTTTCCTCCTGTTGATGGATTGAGTTGTTTTATTAGAACAGGTAAACTAACGATTACAAAAGTCCAGTTTGTAGGTTTTCTTCCAATGCTTCATTTACTACTTACCCTTCAAATCGTATTTTCTCAACAAACATTAGCAGTTCATCCCTGCTCTTCACTCGAATATTCTTATGCGAGTGTTCTCAATGTACAAGACAAAGATCTTGAAAGTCATACTAATGAACTTTATGTTGACCTGATGACACTAAAGAAAAAAGTGCCATCTGGTCAAATTAAGGAGTTCGAAGATGTTGTGTGCCCAGTTTTAAAACTGGATAGGGTTCTTCGCGCCTTCCAAGACAAAGCGAGCGCATCGGGTGCATTGATGCTTCAGAACAGTAGATTTAGCGCAATTTCGTGGACAATTGAAGTTGTTAAAGAAAGGTTTAAGGTAGAATCTCCGCGTTTTATTAACTAAAAATATTGTTGATGAGGAGAGCACGACAAGGTCGTACTCTCCTCATCGTTTTTATTTTCCTAAATACCTTTTCACTTACTCGTTGTCTTTTCTTTTAAACTTGTGACAAGTACCCGTTCACCAGCCTGGCTATAGCCATCGTCAAAAATAATGCGGTTTTGAGTAGCATCTCAGCGATGGCTATGTGTTTGTTTTGACTCGCATCCGCGAGTCGTTATATACCGAACACAGGTCAAAAAGTCACAAAACTTCGCTTCTAACGATCTGGTTTATTGACAATTTAGGCGGAAAAACGCTCTTTTCTAACTTATAAACAGATGGCTACATGACTTTTTGACTTGGTTTTAGTATAGTAATCTTTAATACTTTATTATTTTTGAAGATTACTATAACATAGCAGAAGTACTCGTTCATCAGGTTGTTCAAGGTCGAGGAAAAAGTCTTTTTTGCGGATGCGAGGGACTACTGTACCTCGCAAGGAGCAAAATAAAACTTTTGACGAAGAGATCAGCCAACCTGCTGGACGCTTGCCCTACCCCTTTCCATAGTACACCCACACCGATTTCACTTTCGTATACTCCTCCAGCGAGTGAACTCCCATTTCTTTTCCCCAGCCGCTCTGCTTGAATCCCCCAAAAGGACTTGCAAAATCGTAACACCCATACCGATTCACAAAGACCATACCCGCGTCCAGTTTTCCTGCAACTCGATGTACCCGCGAAACATCCGTAGTCCAGAAACCCGCGGCCAGACCATATGAACTATTATTAGCTAATGCTATTGCCTCTTCTTCACTATCAAAACAGGTAACCGTAAGTATGGGCCCGAAAATCTCCTCCTGAAATAGCCTGCTAGTCGGCTTAACGTCAGCATAGATTGTCGGACGAATAAAGAGCCCCTTCGTGTTTTCGCCGGACCTATCAGGGCAGCCACCACAGACAAGCTCCAGACCCTCGTCCTTCGCTATCTGAAAGTATGAACATATTCTACTATACTGGGCGACATTGCATTGTGCGCCCTGCATACTTTTCGAGTCAAACGGATCACCGCAGACTACTTCTTCACATCGCTTCTTCAAACGCTCAAGCACAGTATCTCTTAAAGATGCATCAACGATAAAGCGGGTTGGCTCTGAACATTTCTCACCCTTCTGAGAAAACATCACCTGCCAGGAGCGCTCCAGGCAGGCATTTAAATCGGCATCGTTGAAGATGATATTGGGTGATTTGCCGCCCAATTCCAGGGATACTGTCTTCAGGTTAGATGCAGCGGCGCCACTTATAACGGCTCTGCCGACTGCGGTGCTTCCAGTGAATGAAATTTTATCAATCAGCATAGAATGCGCCATTGCGCGACCAGTTCCACCATCACCAAGCAAGAGATTAAGTACGCCCGCCGGGAGACCAACCCGCTCGGCAACTAACTCAAACCAGCGAACCAGTGAAAACGGCGTATATTCTGATGGCTTCACAATGATGGTGTTTCCAGCAGCAAGGGCTGGTGCGATCTTCCAGAGGGCCAGGAGCAGTGGAAAATTCCACGGGACGATCAGACCACAAACGCCAACTGGCTCTCGGCTGGTATAGTTAATAAAACCATGCTCAACGGGGACCTGCTCGCCGTAGTGTTTATCAGTCCACCCGGCGTAATAATCGAAGATATCTGCACAGTCTGGCAAATCATCCTCTAGTGATTCGCGATAGAGTTTGCCGTTGGAAAGAGTCTCCAGTGTGGCCAACTCCTCGATATTGTCACGGGCCACCTGGCCAATTTCACGGAGTATTCTGCCGCGTTCACGGCGATTCATTGTTGCCCATTCCCCGCTGCGATGAGCAGCCCGCGCAGCGTGGGCTGCATCGTTAACGTCACTATCGGAAGCTATAGGATATTCACATAGAACTTCACCCGAAGCTGGGTTAGTCGCCGTCCAGATTTTTCCATCAGAAGGAGCCCGCCAATCGCCATTAATATAGTGCCTTTTTGGTCGCGCAAACCATTCCTTGGCCCAGGATCGTTTATCGTTCTTCATTGCTCCCTGCTCTTTTCTGGCATTCAGATAAGCGCCACCCAGTACCACCCGATCTCGCTGCTCTTACGCGATTATTCTCGACCGTACCGGATTCGTCTCAAATAGGGCGTTGATGTCATGCCAGGCTGACTGACATACGCAAGCAATGCACCTAGGCGAGGTCTGGTGCCCTGAATTGTTGCTACCCGGTGCAGGGTATACATCCCTTCAAAAAGAATAAGACTCCCCGGCTTATGCCTCAACACCTCGACCTTCGAATGATCACCATCAAGCACTTGCTGTACCTGATCGTACTGCTCATCATTCGGACTGCGAATCCAGCGCGCCATCTCAAATTCTCCACCCGCATCTGACTCCTGAAGGGGGATGGAAACAACAAAGCTCGAAAGATCAAAGTGCCATCGCAGATAGTCTCCCTGGCCCATTACGGTAATGTTAACCGCACCCATGGGGCATCCGTATTGATAAAGTGGCATCCCTACTACATCTGAAATGAAATCTTTTGTAGCGTCCCAGTGATACAAATGAAGGATCTGACTGCCAGACGGAATTTGATCGTAGGCAACGGCACCAAGAGAGGTAACCTCGGTACGCCTCCGAGGGTGGCTATCCGGATATGACGGATCAGTTTCGGTTAGGTAACAGTTTCCTTCCACCTTATTGTGGAATGCCAAAGGCGCCAGCGCCTGGGCCTCACCAACGAACGATGATAACGCCTCAGGTTCGATAAAATCCTCAAGTGCGGCAACACCACTCTTTGATAGCGCTACCTTACAGATTCGGACTAGCTGGTTATAATCCGTCGAGCCCCGATCGTGAATTGGATATTTCGTGATATTGACCCCGAATGTAGAATGTACCATATTCGCTCCCCCGCAGTTTTACCACAAAAATACTTCTTACTGAAGACTACCATCGTACCAATTAAAAGCAAAAAGAGTATATACCTTTCCACCGTGAAGGGAATGACGAAGCAGCAGCAGCAGCAGCAGATGATGATGATGATGATAGATTATTGCTATTTATTCTTATACACTCGGCTGACCTGCAATATGCCCGGTATCTTCCTAAGGGAATCGGACATCATCTGAAATTGTTCGTATGTCGAAATAATTAGATCGAGTTCAAAATGACCTTCTCCGTATTTTGAGGTCGAAATATTGGCCTGATTAATAGAGATTTCATGAGTTGAAATCGTCTCAACAACAGACCTTAACATACCGATTTTATCATCGGTATGGATAGTGACGTGGACTGTTTTATAACCGAAGAATTTAGGATTCCAAATAACATTCTTAAGAGATTCTACCGGTGCCTTTTTCACCGTCTTGCAATCAGAGGAATGGACTAAAATCTTCCCACTAGGAGAAAAAATACCGGTGATTGGCTCCCCTATCAATGGTCCACAACAACAGGCACCCTCAATTGCAAACTGGGCAAGTTTGCCCTTGCCGCTGGTCCCACCCAGTCCATGCGGCACCAGCAAGTACGGCAACAGATGAGCGGAATTTGGGACAGCTTTTGCCCGCCTAACGTCTCCTTCGCATTCCTGAGGGGCGCATTCCTGAGGGTCGCACTTATTGACATTGACAATACGAGACGCATGGTCACGAATACTTGAAAGAACTTCAATAAGATCGGTATTCCCCTCCGCGATTGAACAATAGAACGCTGAAATTGAATCAAGACCACGACTTAAGGCAACCGCACCAATAACTGCTGAATCTTCAAGCTTTTCGATTAAAAAACCGTGCTGCCGAAGAAGTCGCGCCGTTTTTTCGCGTCCAAGTGTATATTTTCGCTTAAAATCCTCATGATCAAGATAACGTTGAATCACAAGTTTCGTAGTTGCCAGCTGAACATGGTCCAACCATTCCTTCACCGGTGTCACCTCCGGATTGGTAATCAGCATTACAGTATCACCACTTCGAAGACGATAGTTGAGCGGAACCTCACGGCCATTTACCAGGGCGGCCTGCGTATGGTGTCCGATCTTTGGACTAACCGCATAGGCGAAGTCCAACGGAGTTGCCATGTGGGGAAGAACGACCGTGTCACCTTTAGGCGTAAGCACTACGATCTCAAATGGAAAAAGTTCAGTTCTTATCGAATCAAGAAACTCTTCCGGATTCTGAACCTGTTTCTGGTCCTCAAGAAAGGTATGCATCCACCGTAGATTGAATTCACCCCGCGCATCGGGTTTCTGCGCGTACCAGTGCTCTACGATTCCACGTTCAGCCACATTGTGCATCTGCTGAGTGCGAATCCGAAGAGCGACCTTCTCCGCAGGACCTGAAATTACTGTAGTGTGAAGCGATCGATACATATTCGATTTCGGTCGAGCAATATAGTCGTTAAAACAATACGGCACCGGACGCATCTTCGAATGAATTGCTCCGAGTGTCTGATAACAATCCGCTTCAGTAGGTACGATGATGAGGATATTAACGACATCGTCAATCTCGTTAAAAGGAACTCCACGTTCCAACATTTTCCGCCACACATAGTGAGCATTTCTTTCTATGGGATACACAAAAGCCTGGATACCGCCCTCGCGCAGAAGCTCTCTAACAGTCCGCTCATTCCTCTTTATAAAGTCTTGCCTCGCATATGCCGATTCTTCGATTGCCTTGTGCAGTACATAGTAATGCTCAGGTTCGAGATAACGAAAGCAGAGATCTTCCAACTCCAATCTGATTGACAGCAATCCCAGACGGTGCGCGATGGGCGCATAAAAATCCGCCGTTTCAAGGGCCTTGCGACGCTGCTGTGTTGGCGACATGAACTCTAAGGTCCGCATGTTATGCAGACGATCGCACAACTTGATGAAAATAACCCGAATATCGCGACCAGCTGCTACCATCATCTTTCTGAGATTACCAGCCTGTCGATAACTACGAGTAGCGTGCTCGAACTCGGTAAGCTTACTTACACCCTCGACCAAATCAGCAACCGATGGCGAAAATTCCTGGGCTAGTTCCGCATGGGAAACTCCACAATCCTCAATAGTGTCGTGTAAAAGCGCCGCCGCGACAGCCTCCCGATCCAGGCGTAAATCGCAGGCAAGATATGCAGTGGCAAGAAGATGGCCAAAATAAGGCTCGCCACTTTCGCGTCGTTGATGTTGGTGTTTTTCCTTGGCAAAATGGTATGCTCGTTCCACCATTGCAAGGGTGTCCGGACTTTCGCCATAAGCTGAGCCCTCTGGAGACCAAGGCTCCCGCCCATCAATTGGTAGGCCACTTACCGCTGAAAGAAGGTCCGCGAGATCACTGTCACTCATGATGCACTTGGTAAGGATGAGAGACTATTTGACGAGATAACATTACAGTTGAAACATACCGGAGAGTTAAGCATAGCACGCTTTTTTATTATACTGATACTGAAATTTTAAGAAAATAAATCGTGACAAAAAACTAGTAGTTCTCTCATATTTGATTCCTAACGCGGCCTAAAGGACACCTCAAACGTATTTTTAAATTTTTTGGAGGTCCGAGTATGACTTTTATCCAACTATGTAAAGACTTCTTGTCTAGCCTCCTTGCTATCGACGAAGATGCCGAAAGGGAACAACGCTCTACCCCCACGTCCTTACTCTATGACTACCAGAATCTTATAGAATCTCAACCAACGAATGGTTCAAATAAAATGAAACCAAATCACGCCCAAGGGGTTGGAATCGCTTCAATCATGCCTTCATCTCTCGGCACAACTCCCTCAGCACTTGTAGAATCGAGCCCTCCCATGACGACTTCTTCGAAAGAAATCTACTACCCTGCTTCACTTGACGGACTTAAACGCCAACTCACGGCCCTGCATGAGCGGAATCTGGCCCTTGAACAGGAGGTCGCTCTGCTTAATAATGAGATCGTGTCCATTCGCGACCGCGCCAAAAAGCTTGGCGCAGCACTCTTCGAATCCGCTCTTTCGTAACAACACCAAGAATGACAAACGTAGTTTCCATTAGTCCAACTCCCGATAATAAGTCTATCTCAAGATGGATCAACCACCGGGAGCTCCGCCGACTCCGAAACTACGTTACGACACTTGAGCCGGAGCGGATAGCGGAGTGCATAGAGGCACTTGAGACCGAAGAAGCCATCGTTCTGTTCCGCATTCTACCTCGAACCTTAGCAGCAGACGTTTTTTCCTGCCTGGGATTCGAGGTCCAGTGTCGACTGCTTAATGTTCTTGGCGATTCGCGAATTCGGCTCCTTCTTAATGAGATGGCTGCCGACGACCGTACTGCGCTCTTCGAAGAACTGCCTGCACAGGCTACTCGTGCACTTTTAGAGCTTCTCTCTTCGGAAGAACGAGCTATAGCGCTTTCGTTACTGGGGTACCCTGAGTCGTCCGTTGGGCGAATTATGACCCCTGAATATATAACAGTGCTTCCACAATGGACCGTCCCGCGGGTGCTCGAACACATTCGAGCGGTTGGAGATAGGTGTGATACCCTGGACGTACTTTATGTAATCTCCGACGAACAGGGAAAGCTCAGCGGGCAAGTTGCTCTATTTGATTTACTGACTGCGACGGTAGAAACAACGGTAAAGGCCCTGACGCATGACACGGTTGCCGTGCTCGACGCCTCTGAAGACCAGGAAGTAGCCGTGCGAACTTTTACCAAGTACGGCCTTAATACTGTTCCCGTCGTTGATTCCAACGGAACTCTTGTTGGCGTCGTGACCGGCGACGACGTTCTTCAGGTTGCCGCTGAGGAGGCATCCGAAGACATTCAAAGAATCGGGGGCGCGAGCGTTTTAGAAACGCCCTACCTTCAGGCCTCTTTCGGACGACTAATCAAAAGCCGGGCCTCCTGGCTCGTTGTCTTACTCTTTGGGGAAATGCTTACCGCATCGACCATGGGCATGTATGAGAATCAGCTTCAGAGCGCTGTAACTCTCGCACTTTTTCTCCCTCTTATTATTTCCAGCGGAGGAAACAGTGGTTCTCAGGCGGCAACGATTATAATTCGATCGCTATCAACCGGGGAGATTACACTAAAAGATTGGTTTAAAATTTTGAAGCGTGAGCTCGGGGCCGGCTTACTATTGGGGGTGCTTTTAGCAGTTGTCGGCGCCATTCGGGTAGCCCTTTGGGGAATCGCATTTAACTCCTACGGACCCCACTGGCCCGCTCTTTCCTTCACTGTTTTATTTTCGCTGATTTTTGTAGTCCTGTGGGGAACGGTCTCCGGTGCCATGTTTCCCCTAATGCTCCAAAGGCTCGGAGCCGACCCGGCGACGGCCTCCGCTCCCGTTGTCGCCACGGTTGTTGATGTCGTAGGGCTAATTATTTACTTCACCGTTGCGTCATTGCTCCTTTAGCCTGAGTTCGACGTAAGCACTGCGGCAAATGGCTGAAATTACTTCATCCACTTCGTTGCTCATGATATAAAATACTCGACGTAGCAAGCTTCAGCCTGCGCTTTTATATCACTGCACGCCTCGTGTCTAAAGCAATTTCAACCATTTACCTTTGTTCTTACGTCGAACTCAGGTCTTTAGCCCTGATTTTTCATGAAACGCGCCTGCAGAAAGGCCCCCCAACCACGCTTGGCGACCTTCAAACAATTTTCTATAAATACGCGCTCGTTAGATTTCATCCTTTGTTAGCCGTTTCCAGGTAATGAGATGGTTGTAACCATTTTGTTAAACCGCTCATCAAAATATTTAAAGACCTAAAGACCTGAGTTCGACGTAAGAACCTGAGTTCGACGTAAGAACAAAGGTAAATGGTTGAAATTGCTTTAGACACGAGGCGTGCAGTGATATAAAAGCGCAGGCTAACAGCTTGCTACGTCGAGCATTTTATTTCATGAGCAACGAAGTGGATGAAGTAATTTCAGCCATTTACCGCAGTTCTTACGTCGAACTCAGGTTAAGAACAAAGGTAACTGAAAGTCCGCGTTTCATACATTTCTGGCTCAGAAATCTATGTGGGAATTCACTCAGTCAACCACCCATCGCAAACTATAAGGGTTTTATGAACGTTGAAGTATCTGAAAACCTTACAGAAACTGATGATAGAGCCATTATGGCGCTCCACGGATACAGGCTTGCCTCTGGGCTGATGTGGCGAGACCGACATACTCTCTTGCTAGTGCCAATAGTTCTTTCACTTCCTGGTGTTCTACGCGTCCTGATTGCGAACGAAAGCGCTGCCCTTCATGCCATAACCTCTTTACTTCTCGAAGGTTTGCGCCTTTTACTACTGTACATCCTTACCATAGGCATCTTGAAACCTCATCAGCCAAAGCCTGACCCAATGGCGCTTCGTACATTGTTTGTCTGGGGCGGGTCATTGTGGTGTGTGTCAATGCTCCCTTCCATTGCCATTTTTCCGAACGGAATCAGCTTGGTCGTCAGCGCCGTTCTATGCTTCGCCTGCACGCTCATGTTCTACTTTTTCTTTACCCCGATTGTGGCTGGCTCTCACAATTTCACCGAGATTATGGAACAGACCATTAAGTTCACGACCTTCGATACACTCATGCCGTTACGCGCTCTTTTTACTCCCTTTGCCCTCGCCGTATTTCTGGCCGCGATTGCGAGCGATCCTATGCCCTCTACGTCTTCACTTATGTACCATGAGGTTTGCTACGGACTGGCCACTACGTTAGGCACCTACTGTTCGGTCGCGTTCGGCGTGTCATATTGGGCACGACAAATGACCCCTGAAAACCAGACCAATCCGTGCCTTGAACGCATTACACTGTTGGAAGACCAGGCTCCATCGTGGATTTACGAGTCTCTTAACTTCAGAACGGGAATTACACTCGCATTGCTCGCCCTCATATTTTGGACGAACAGTGTAACCGCAATCTATTCGCTCTCACACAATGCAGCTGTTGATATTACACGCACAACCGTAGGAAACCGTTTAATTACGTTGCACCTCGATGTACACGACACGCCGTCAAACCTTCACCACTTTCATCCCATGCTCCTTGCGCTCGCGAGCGAAAACCGGAACTATCTGGCGCAATACCCATCCCGTATTATTTTGAACAACGAGGAGTATACCCCTTCCCAAACCATATACTCGTATGATAAACGCTCAATTAAGGACGGCGTGCTTCACATTGCGATTCACTTCGATGTTGACAAGGACATAAAGGGAATTTCCCGACTCAAAGATGTTTATCTGTGGTATGCGACAACTAAGATATCAAGGGTTAAAACTGGACAAAATAGTGATACTTCCAGTACCGGTACTGAAATTCCGGAGACCGAGACTCCTGAGCTGAACGGTCCTACCGAAGAAGCCTCTGATATGCAGCTCCTGCCATACCGGAATGACTTGATTCCTGGCGATGATATTGGTCCACAAAATTCGAATGAAGAGAGCTCAACGCCCTATGTCGATGTTAAAAATAGCAGCCCTTTACGTATTCCTCTCAATCGCCCTCGGCGCCTTCGGGGCTCACGCACTTGAGGAAAAGGTAACTCCCCACTATCTAGAAGTTTGGAAAACGGCTACCTTATACCTTATGGTACATGGTATCGCTGTCATACTACTTCTAACGCTTGCATTAAACTCAACAACAGCTGCGCTATGGTTACATCGAGCAGCTGTTGTGCTTTTAATTGGTTCGGGCATCTTCAGTTCCTCGCTTTATATGCTTGTACTTTCAGGTATTAAGGTGCTCGGAGCAGTGACCCCCATTGGAGGCGTACTCATGTTGATCGGGTGGGGTATTATACTATGTGCAATATAAACCTGAGTTCGACGTAAGAACTGCGGTAAATGGCTAAAATTACTTCATCCACTTCGTTGCCCATGATATAAAATACTCGACGTAGCAAACTTCAGCCTGCGTTTTTATATCACTGCACGCCTCTCGTGTCTAAAGCAATTTTAGCCATTTACCGCAGTTCTTACGTCGAACTCAGTTTATAACAATGACCAGCTAAGCGCTTTCCCAGGTGAACGCCCAACAGCGGCCCTCCCGATTTTATCCATCGGGGTAATCAAGCACTAAAAGCGCACTGCAACTATTGTTTCTCGGAAAGTAGATACTTCCGCAGTAATAGACCTTTGGCGAGGAGTAAATATAGCCTTTGTCCACGAGATTGGACAACCTGGCGATCACGTACATTATGTCCCGCAAAAAGTCCGATATTCTCCCCTTCCCCCAGGCGGAGGGAGAGCGTATTCACCATCCTCAGACGATACGTTAAAAGGAGTACGTAGCACCCGAAGCAACCGTTCCAGCACCGAAAGATCCTCGTTCTCCACGGCTGCGGCCAATGCCTCTTCTACCCGATGATTCCTTGGAATCACCGCTGGATTACAACTTCGCATCCTGGCGTAAATCTTGTCCCAGGGCTGACCCTGACGAATAAGTTGCTCTTGCCATTGATTGTACCAATGCTTAAACACGGGCGACTGATAAACCGCTGCCTCGGGAAAACCTCCTGAGGAGAGATCTCGAAACGTATTGGTATAATCCATCTGGCTCTGCTTCATCCAATTGAGCAAACTTTCAATCAACGTAACATCTACACCCTCTGGCGATCTGAATCCGAGCTTGGCGAGCATGCCGCTCATCCAGTAGTGCCTAAACCGTTCATCAAAGGTGCGGAGTTCCATCTCTGCAATCTTAATAGCGTGCTCCTGATTTGCGTCCAGCAATGGCAATAACGTTTCAGCAAATCTGGTTAAGTTCCATTTGGCAAGCAGAGGTTGATTCGCATAAGAATACCGGCCCTGCACATCTATCGAACTGAATACGGTGACAGGATCAAACTCATCCATAAAGGCACAGGGTCCGTAATCAATAGTTTCGCCGGAAAGAGCCATATTGTCGGTATTCATTACACCGTGTATAAACCCATAAAGTTGCCACTTCGCAACCAGAGCTGCCTGCAGATCGATGGTGGCACGCAGAAATAGGGCATAAGGATTATTAACATCCTCCAGCCACGGGTAGTGACGTTTTATGGTATAATCAGCAATCGCTCGAAGTAAGTCGTATTGCTTCTGCAGTGCCACGAATTCGAAAGTCCCCACCCGAATATGACTCGCCGCTACCCGCGTTAGCACAGCACCTGGCAACACAGCTTCGCGAAACACCGGTTCGCCAGTTGTTGTTACCGCCAGACTACGCGTTGTAGGGATCCCAAGTGCATGTAACGCTTCGCTCATAACGTATTCACGTAACATTGGTCCGAGCGCGGCACGCCCATCTCCCCGTCGCGAATACGGCGTAGGCCCTGCCCCTTTGAGCTGAATATCGAACCTTTCGCCCGCGGGTGTAATCTGCTCGCCAATTAGAATAGCGCGGCCATCGCCCAGCAGCGTAAAGTGTCCGAACTGATGCCCGGCATACGCCTGCGCAATCGGAAGGGCGCCGGGACAAAGGAGATTTCCGCTTAGGATGGCCGCTCCCTCCGTCGCGAGGTGTATTGTGTTGAGGCCAAGCGAGTCCGACAGTGGGTTATTAAAAACTATAATTCGAGGATTAAAGACCCTTACAGGATTCGTCCGGGTGTAAAGAATAGGTGGTAAGTTCGCGTAGGAGTGGTCTAAGTGCCAACCATTATAGATACTATCCCCGGTCGTCAGGTCTGTTGTAATCATACGTTATATCTTCGGTGGTTCTAAATGAATAGGGATTAAAGCGTTCAGCAATCTCGAAAGGATCCAACCACCACACCCAGAATAGAAACGAAGTACTCCACATCGCCGTGAGAGAGAAATCCTCTCCTAACAAAAAAATCACCCACCCAACATCTAGCTACAAGCGCAGTCACGCCTTACGGTCGCCTTAATATTGATTGCAACATCGGTCCAGGTCTTAGAAACACCATCTGGCCCCGTATGTACTTTATCACACGCCGTATGTATGCTTTCATGGGCTTGCTTTAATCCATACTGCAACATATCAAAGGTACCTGATGCTGTGAAGATACCGTCATCTGAAACTTTGTACTGAAAAGTAACGGGTTTCTTTTCTCCGTTCATCTCGAGGTTCAGAACAAACGCATTTGCTTCTATATTCGATACATTCCCGCGGACTTTTTCGTTCGTAAAAAGCGAAAAAAATGACTTTCGAAGTGTCTCATCCCGGACTGGATTCCCAGTGGTAACAGAGTTCACCGATGCAGCGAATGAACCCGAGGCTAGAAACTCCTCGAACGTATGTCCATCATGACGATAATCCACCTTGATATCCGAGAAAGCGCCCGAAACCCCCGCCTTTTCGGTATACTTAAAGGCTGTCCAATTCAACTCGGGCGAAACTTGTTCACTGAGGCACAAACAGTGCTCCGGTAAAGAGTTATGAACAGTATCAGGAGCAGCTAGAGCAATGCCACTTATAGCAATAGCGGTAAGGACGATGAAAATTGAAAGCCACCAAGTAACACACCTAGACGTCGTAAGCATAAAAGACTCCCCCAAATAATGCAGCCCTAGGACGTTATATACTGCTTCCGCCTCCAAAAGTCACAATAAATGAGCAACCGGCACATCCTTTGCAGAGCAACGCCCCCGAAGGTTTTAAAATTTTACAGTACGACCAGCTGTTCCCGGAGTCAAAAAATGCTCAATAGATACAAAAGAGTACAGTAATATTGTTAAAATGTTTGCGCGCACTATTGTAGTTTTTTTTAATGTCAGTTCACCCTATGAAAGCTACAACACACTGAATTCACAGGGTGAATTCGCGATCAGCCAAGAGG
>JBIIDM010000075.1:0-14982 GCA_044238365.1 Bdellovibrionota bacterium
AAATAACCTGACAACGCGAACTTTATTTGCTACGCCTAATCACTATAGTCTGAGCATTGTAATAATCAGGTTCAGTTGTTCGCCTTTTACTCATAAGTCTTGTGGCATATTTCGTATATAAGCGAAGATTAAATAGTTTAATCCGCCTTTCTAAGATCCATGCTTCCAGCAACCACCAGATTCCAAACCCACCAAACGTTATCAAAAAGATAACTTGTCCCCTATAATCCCTAAGATACAATAAATGCAGCCCACACAGAGCCCACAGTCCCCGAGCTATAGCAAGGGAACGAAACTCTCGACCAACATATCCCTCCAGTTCGACAAGCTCATCAGGGGAAAGCGTATTACGAATATACCGAACAGCCTCTTCCTCCTTCCGAATTGCTTCGCTGAGCTCAGCTCTCATGCTCCTCCAAATGTTTCTTAAGACCGTCCCAACGATCTAGAAAACGCATCAAATGCTCGCCGCGTCCGGCCGTATGCTCATCCACAATAAGCCTCCTGAGCTCGGACTGCTCAGTCTTATACTCTTCGGCCGATATATGACCACTCACATAGATACACCTTAGCCAAACCAAATAGGTGGTTAGAACGTCACACTCGTTATAGGCGACTATCTCACCAAGTCGTCCCTCCAGTGAAAGGCGGTAGACCTGTTCACCGTCACAATCAAGCTTTCCCGGAATGCCCGATAACGTTGCAATCTGATGTAACGACGGCCCACCAGCACCCCATCCATTCAGTAATGAGTATAGATCGACATGGTAGTCGTTATCCTTAGCGAAATAATCTGCCCCTAACCACGGTTTTTCTGGACGCTGCAGAAAGGAACCGACCTCAATACCGTTTACAACTGCCCGTTGAAGAAAGATTCGAAGATCGGCTCCGAGCGAATTAAATCCTACTAGCTGTGGTTTTTTCTTACCTACCCCTTCTAAAAAAGTCCTCAAAATATCAGCCTCTAGGTCACCAGGGTTGCGAGGTAAGGATAAAAGCCTCAGGACAATACCGTTCGCCGTAACCCTTCTAATTAAGGTAACAATTGACCGAACCCGACACATCACCGGCTTTAAAAACGGTGCAGGTTTTTCAGGGGTTGCGCCAGCCTGCCGAAACATCTCCAAGACGACGCCCTCATCAGATAGCTCGCGTCCCAGGTCGTAGAGGAGCCTTCCTGCTCTTGGGTCCGGACTCCACTCTGCATCAAATACCCAAACATCATCGTGAACTGTTTTGATCATATACTCCCTGTAGGGTAACGGAAAATCCTACGAACCCGAGGACAAAATTAAACTTCGTATCATTTTATTATGGCCCACCTAGCTTGGATTATTCACGAGCTTGCGTTCAGGAGCTCCGAAGTACCCCCGCCCCGCCATACGGCACGTATACGTGGCAATTTCAACAAGTTACTACAATTTATCGGAATAATATATAGTGTAAGTCCGCCCCCGTTGGGTGGCTAAAAATTCTATCAAGTATACAGAGCCTGCGAACCGCGTTCCTTTGCGCCTGACAATAAAAAGATGGAGCCAAAATGAGATAATTCCGAGATAATAGTAAGCTAGAACTAGAAGGCGTGGTTTGTCCATTTGACAAGGTGGCATACCATTTGAAATACTCTAGGTTAGTAGGGATCTTGACAGAAATGATACTAATAATGAGATCTGGCGTGGAAGTAGGAACAACGTAAACCCTTTGTGGGGTTAATACGAGCGCCCGGCTTTCTCAACAAGTGATCGTGATCATAATCATCCGACTTGTTAGGGCCTCCATTTGATAGGAGATGAAGAAAAAAATCGTGTACGAATTCGTGAGCACTGCTCTCGGCACAGCGCCAATAGAAAATTATAGAGATATCTTCCCGAGTCTCTTTTCGTTACTTGGGAGCGACTCTCAGCAACTCTCACTCGATAGCTTTATCGATTTTTCATCCATGCGTGTGATGAAAAAAGCGGGTATTGTCCCGGGATTACCGCGGCGTAGAAAACCCCTACCATCTGTGTTAGTTCACTTGAGTACTGGTCGCGATAGGAGCATAGCCCACTAATGGCTCCAGAGAGCTCGTACATCGTTAGCCTACTTGCCGTTGGCCTACTTGTTTTCATTAATGGCTTCTTCGTTGCTGTGGAATTCGCGATCGTTAGCAGTCGTGTAACTAAACTTCACGAGTCCGAATTCAGTCGAAAGTTTGGAACAAAATCAGCATTAAGGCTGATAGGAGAACTAGACTTAAGCCTTTCAGCCACCCAGCTGGGCATTACCGTGGTAAGTCTGGTATTAGGTTGGTATGGCGAATCGATATTTGCTGAGTTTTTCCTCTACATATTGCACAGCCTTGGAGAAACGTTTGCCTCGCTCGTGTCTCACGGGCTTGCTACCACTTTGGCACTTTGTTTGGTTACCTTCTGCCACGTCGTCGTGGGTGAACAAGCTGCAAAGTCACTTGCCATACGGTACCCTGAAGATACTCTCCGGTATCTTGCGCCGTTTATGCTGATTTTATCACAGATATGCCGTCCGGTAATTTTCTTCCTAAATTCGACGTCTAACCTCTTTCTCCGAATGTTTGGCTTTAAGGCGGCCACTGAGGGCGAACGGGTACATACCTCATCCGAACTTTCAATGCTTGTTGCCGCGAGCACGAGATACGGAGTGCTGGATAAAGATGAGGAGCAGATGTTGCAGGGGGTGTTTCAGTTTAGCGAGACGGTAGCTCGTGAAATTATGACGCCCAGAACTGATGTCGTCTCAATACCGACCTCCGCGACTTTTGATGAAATGTACACAATCGTTGTGCAGTCTGGGCTGTCGCGATTTCCCGTAATTGGGGAAAATATAGATGACGTGAAGGGGGTATTGCTCGCCAGGGACGTCCTTCGAGTAGCTCCCCGGTTTCTTCCGGACAAAGGCGTTATCTTTGATATCACGACTCTTCTCAGGGAGCCCTACTTTATTCCCGGCACGAAATCCATAAACGACCTTCTTACTGAGCTGAAACGACGAAAAGTGCACATGGCACTTGTGCTCGACGAACATGGCGGATTTGATGGTGTGGTAACGCTTGAGGATATTCTTGAAGAAATCGTCGGGGATATTTTTGATGAGTCCGACGGGGCTAAGCTTGACATGGTATATCAAGAAAATGGTGATGTCTTGCTTGATGGTGGAATGCTCGTAACAGATATCAGTGATGCGTTTGAAATAGCAATTCCAGAAGGCGACTACGACACGATCGCGGGATTTATCTTTAATTGTCTGGGGAGATTAGCCGAGGAGCAGGACAAGGTAACTTTGAACCGTCATGGAGAAGCTTCGGTTAATGGAGCCGAGTTTGAACTGCCTCGGGGTTCTCATCCTTCGGCGGAGTGGGCACGGTCTGGGCAGCTAATTGAAACAGGAGACGACGATGCCACTGACCTCTATAACGACTTTATCGTCGAGAAGATCACAGGAAATCGGATCGAAACCGTCCGTTTTCGGAAACGAGTGCTCGATAAATATCAGACGCTTTCTGCGAATGAATCACCACCTGAACAAACGATTGAAGCCGATTCGGGTGCTACCTCGGGACAACATTTTGACTCCATTAAAACGGCATAATTGCCATAAACTCGGACATGTTCAACCCTTACCCAGCCAGCTATTCCCGCTCAGGGCGCTCTGAGAGCCCAGGGACTTTGTCCCTCTTCGCTGATCGCGAATTCACCCTGTGAATTCAGTGTGTTGTAGCTTTCATAGGGTGAGCTGACATTAAAAAAAGCTACAATAGTGCGCGCAAACATTTTAAAAATATTGCTGTACTCTTTTGTATTTATTGAGAATTTTTTGACTCCGGGAACAGCTGTTACCCAGCTATTCCCGCTCAGGGCGCTCTGAGAGCCCAGGGACTTCGTCCTTCTTCGCTGATCGCGAATTCACCCTGTTAATTCAGTGTGTTGTAGCTTTCATAAGGTGAACTGATATTAAAAAAGCTACAATAGTGCGCGCAAACATTTTAAAAATATCGCTGTACTCTTTTGTATTTATTGAGAATTTTTTGACTCTGGGAATATCTGACATAAAAGCACGTTACTAGCTCGTGGTTTCCTGGCTCTTTTTCTACCAATGTAACATCTCAATCGTACAGAAACCGGATGTTCGTCCTTTTCAAAGAAGGGAAAATAGGATGGAGACGTTGAAACACCAGAGAGGTTTGAACCCATTCGAAGGCAGGCAACATGCAAAACATATTTATATACGGAGAGACTCTTGATGTACTGGCACATCGAAGCATTTCGTCGACGTTTGGGTCATGCCATGTCCTAGAGACACTGAATCCAGAAGTTATAAAGAACGCTGCTGGAAGCTCGCTCTCGGCGGACAATGTTATTCTTATTGATGCAGACTGCTTTGTGGCCGACGTAGACATTGTTGCAGCGATAGCTCTTCTTGCGGCCAAACCGAACTCGGCCTTTCTGTACGCACCAACCCCTGCGCCAAACCTGATTCATGCTTCCACTGTAGAAAAATTAACCACGACTCTAATGAGCGAATGCGCCTTTCCCTTCGGCGGAATTTTGTTTCCCGTAGAAATCCTGGATGAAATTCCGATCGAGGCGAACCAAAATATACGGCTAGTTGCTCTCCTTTTGTTCTGTAAAGCAATTGCCAGAAAGACGACCCACTTCCTGATACCTCATACAATTGCAAACAAAGACTCTGAGTTCCTCCTTTCGAACTT
Organism: Bdellovibrionota bacterium; assembly: GCA_044238365.1. Taxonomy (GTDB): domain Bacteria; phylum Bdellovibrionota_C; class UBA2361; order UBA2361; family JBIIDM01; genus JBIIDM01. Next base: position 4,727 of record JBIIDM010000075.1, read on the forward strand.
TGAGCGAGCTGCAACTATGAAGGAGTTATTGAGCATTTCGAATATTGAGGAACTATTTCAGTCTGTTGGATGGGACTCACCATCGGATGTCCCGAAAAAGGCGGCTCACTGTTATCGAAACCTAGGAGCCTTTTTCCTTCGTATGGGCGATTTAAGTAGCGCAACGGATTGTGTGGATCTAAGCGAGTCATTGCACGTGAGTCCACGGTCCACAGTTCTAAGAGGAATTATTGCGGCCAACAAGGGCGATTCGCTAACAGCAGTCGCAAACTTGGTTTCTTCTCTGCAGCAATACGAACAGAACGCCGCGTTGCAACAGGAATATTCGAATCCACTCTCGGAACAAGTCGAAATTGAGGTCACCAGTAGCATGAAGCAGGGTCTTAAAGCCTTGAACCAGAAGGACAACCTAAAAGCATTTGGACTTTTTGCAAGTGCTATCTCCAAGTACGATGACTTTTTTGCACAACCTGAGGTACTCTCCCTCTTATTAACGAGGAAATAGAGTAGCATAGAGTTTCTTATTGGTGTTTGATTCAAAAGCTCAGGTCATACTATCGGGGTGTCTTGCTGTTAGCCTTGTAAGTGGGCTCCTGGGTACGCTTAACTTTTGGGAAGTTTCTGGACCGGTCATCTCCGGTGGCGCCTTCCTGCCCGTGGCCTTATCCTCCTCTATCATTATATGTTGTTCCCTCCTTTGCTTATCGCGATACAATCGAATAGAACTGGAAAAAAGACGACACGGGTCCCTCGAATACCAAGCCAGAAGAATATCTCAAGCAACCTTTGCTTTATCGCTCCTGATGGTCCTTCTTTCCCAGTGGACTTGCAGGGACTACAGCTTCTTTTCTGGCCCGTCTTTTAGAGGAGAAATCCTTTTGTGCGCAACATTGATCTATTTAATTCCACAAAGAGATCGAGCACTGAAGGTTCTGAGCATGCTTAGCTGCGGAGGTCTCGCGCTCATATTCTTTTACTCTCTACACGGTCGCTTATTGACGAGTGACGATCACGCCACCTTCATCTATCGGCTCTCTCTTTTAAAAAGCGAATTTCCAAACATACCATTCTATTTCACTCGATGGAACGCGGGTATTGATGCAAGAGACTTTTTTGCAACCGGTGCTATCGGAATCTTTCTGCTCTTTTCTCCTCTAATTTATCTTTTTGAAGTCCAAAATATCTATAATATTATATTAGCACTCCTGATCTTCCTACTTGGACCTTCTAGTTACTATATTTCTGCTCGAAAGATACTCTGCTACCCGAAACAGATATCGCTATACGCGGCCCTCTTTTCTGTCATGACCAGTTTATTCACCTACCGATGGATCTTGAAATACGGAACAATCGGCTTTTACCTCTCACTTTCGCTCCTTCCGCTGGTAACGGCTTGCATAATTCGCGTAATTGAAAATACCCCCGAGATTCCAAGAAAGATCTGGTGGACGTCGCTGATAAGCATTACCTTCATGAGCCTCTGGTCTCCCTCCCTGCTAATGATAGCTCCTCTTGGAATACTCGCTACGATTAAGCTACCCTGCCTAATTAAAAAGAAGGGGATCATTTCACTTTTTCTTGCAGGGGTTATGCTGAATGCTCCCTGGATGGTGCTCTTTTGGAAGGTCTCCAACGTCGGAAGTTTTATCTCAAAGGATTCCCAGTCATCACAGGCGATAGAAAAGAATAAGGCCTTCAGACATAAGTCCTCCGAGCTTGACCTTAAATCAGCACTGCGTCACCTTCGGGAAGAAACGACATCGGCGAACCCGGTCATTCTGATAGGACTATTTACTCTCATACCGCTTATCCGGAAACCGCATAGAAAAATCTGGGGAATATTAATTGGCTGGCTGGTTGCCGTAGGCACTGTAGCAGTGTCCTTAAAACCGCAACTGGAATTAGATAGGTTCTTCCTTGGTGCCCTGTTTCTCGGCTGCCTACCTGCTAGCCTCGCCCTTAGGCGGATGTCTCTACTGGCAAAAATTGGCAAGCCGATAAGCAAGGCGATCGCGATCCTTGTGCTGGGCGTAAGCATTTCATCAGTGTTATCTATCGCATCGGTGATTCAGAATCGGTCTATTATTGAATTTTCCGTGGAATCTCCCGTCTGGACCCGTCTTCAAGAAGCTCTTGCAAACCTTCCTCACGATGGTCGAATTATTTTCACCGGGTGCATTCTTCATGAAGTGAATGGATCTCATATCGCCCCACTCGTATTAACAACTAACCAGTCGCTGATCGCCTCCTCTCCGTTTCATAATATTTGGTGGTATACTGATTCAGTGCCAAATACTGTATCCCGAAAGGGGGCAGAATATATTGTAGACTACTTTAAGAAACTTAATGTACAAACGGTTATTGCTCACGATCCCAAGTGGAAAAAATTTTTAAAGCGCTCTAACCAGTTTGAAATAATTAAAACACACGACCAATTCGTATACTTTAAAATTAAAGATGCTGTTCCCGATTATTTTCTTCAAGGCACCGGGACACTAAATGATAACACCAACGAAAAGATCGTGATCAAACCGACGACAGAATCACTTATCATCAAGTTTAACTGGTATCCTTTTCTAAGATCATCTTCTTGTAAGATTGCACCTTATGATGCTGGTGACAATCTGACCTTTATTAAGCTGACTCAGTGTGTACCTGGATCTACCGTGACTATCAAAGCAATATCTCCGATCGCACGACTCCTACAAAGTCAAAATTGACGCCTAACAAGTAAATAAGAATTAACGGGCACGAATAACGGGTGAAAAAAGAAAGTATAAATATCATAGCCGTCATCTTAACAGTTGCAGCCGGCCTTTTGCTTGATTTTGGACTGCCCAACGTTCCTATTTCGCTTCAAAATGGCCATATCGACAGTTTTCACCAGCTTTCAGGATGTATCTTTCATCCGACGCGTGCAACTTTAACAACCAGTCACCTACTTGCCTCTGGAGCCTTTTTTCTGGCTCTTTCTTCGTTTTTGGTGATAAGAACGCATAGCGCAGTAGCATTAAAATGCATCTGCCTTCTGGCAGTCGTTTCGATTGTAGGATTAGATTCAATTGTTTTGGTGAACATATTAATTTTTAACCTTATTCTTCTAGTATATGAGAAAGAACGTAACAAAAAGACAACATTAAAGACCGCACTACTTTCTATCATACTCCTTGGAATTATCATTTATAACGGAGAATCATCAGTTATTTGGATTGTGGCGGCAATCTATTTTACCAGGGACAAGCTAGGCTATCGACATGCCGCGCTACTACTAATTCCTGCAATAGTGTGCCTGATTTTGATACCTCAAGCGCCTATTACCCCGCACTTGCCTCGGGGAGCTCAAGTAGTAGCTGATGACGGTGTAGCAGGACTCTTGCGGCCACTCTTTGGTCCTAATGCTCCAGATTATCAACTATGCAATAGAGCATTTTTTAAGCAAAGCTATTTTTTCGTCAACTTTATTTTCTTGATCTCATTCTCATTACTTTTTCTTTTGGCACGGAAGCTCCCTCAGAATATCTTCGTTCTTGCCATTATCGCGTCAGCAGACGTTATCCTTCCGGAATCTCTTGTTCACATAATGCCGATAGCTACGCTACAGCGGTTAATTCCCGGCTATTTCTTCATTCCACTCCAACTTTACGTCTTTTCGTTACTACTTATAAGAGCGAGTTGCTTAGTGTCAGACAGAGTAGGAACTCTCCTGCTGGGCTTGTGCCTCGTATTTATTGTAATCTTTTCGCCGACATCAAGAATCATCTCTCAGAATAGAAGATACTCTCTGTCTCAATTTCCAACAGCGTCACAGTCTCCCCTAATAGCAAGCCATGATTATGTAAAACCACTTCGAGAAAGAAAGAAATACTCCACTATAAGAAGCCCACTTAAGGCTGAGTGTTCTAACCCACTTGATTGCAAAGCTGTTGTTGATCGAAGCCGGGCTAAGCGATGGTACACCAGAGGACAATTTGGAACCGAGCACATCACACTCAGGCTAGCTCGAACTCAGAAGATTGCTGGGGTAAGACTTTATCAGGATGATTTTTTCTCTGATTTCCCTCGTAAAATACAGGTCGTAGATTGTACCTCTAATATAACCGTAGTACCTTCTTATGACTGGCTTGGAAGTTTATATAGAACCCCGCGCAACGAAGTCTACTTTGCATCTCAGGCAAATGCAGTAAATATACTCCTATTCAAAATGCCCGTATTCACAACCTGCATTATGATAAAGCAGATAGGCTACGATCCGATACACGATTGGAGCACTACTGAAATAGAATTATTTAAATGACATTTAATTTGCGCAATATGCCAAACTACATCCCTTTGGTTAATAAAAAATTACTTGTCATCAAAATTGGTACTATCAACCTGAGTTCGACGTAAGAACTGCGATAAATGGCTGAAATTACTTCATCCACTTCGTTGCTCATGATATAAAATGCTCGACGTAGCAAGCTTCACAGCCTGCGCTTTTATATCATGAGCTTGGAAATCTTACCGACTACAATTATCTATAAAAATGGCAATCAGACAAACAGCCCACCGCGACCTATAAATAATGCCCCATCCGCCCTTTCTTAGCCTGAAGGTACTGAAGGTTAAATTCATCAACCGGAATTTGAAGAGCAAGGCGCTTTACACCCGAAAATCCACCATGCTTAAGCGCCTCTAATTTATCCGGATTGTTAGTCAGCAGATCAAAATTATCGTATTTTAGTATCTTCAGTATTTTTCCGGCAATTCGGTAATCGCGAGCATCCACTTCCAAGCCGAGCCTGGTATTAGCATCGACGGTATCAAGTCCACCATCCTGCAGATCATAGGCTCTAATCTTGTTCGCTAGCCCGATCCCACGCCCCTCCTGGCGCAAATAAACGATCACACCAGAACCACGCTCGACAACTTGGGCTATCGCAGATTCGAGTTGCCCGCCACAATCACATCGTCGACTCCCAAAAAGGTCTCCCGTAAGACATTCTGAATGTAACCTCACTATCGGTCGTCTACTATCGCAACTATCTCCAGTATGATGGACCAGAGCCAGATGCTCACAACCATCAATCTCGTCCTCAAAAACATATACCTCAAATTGAGCATCAAAGATCATTCTGGACGTATGGGTCGTCATCTGAAAAAAAGGCTCGTTCGAAAGCCTATACTGGAAAACGCTCTCAACTGATGTAATTTTCAGCCCATGGTGATCGGCATATCGACGTAAATCCTTACCTCTCATCATTGTGCCGTCATCACTCAATACTTCACAGATAACGGCGCTTGGACAAGGTACCCCCAGAATGCGGGCTAAATCGTAGGAGCCCTCTGTCTGACCTCGACGGCCCATGACCCCCTTAGGATGCGCAATCAACGGAAAAACATGACCCGGCGACTTAAAATCAGATGCTCCCACCTTAGGATTCCCTAGTGCCTGGATAGTCTCGGAACGAGAGTTAGCGGTAACCCCGGTTCTCGCTAAAACTTCAAGATCCACACTAACACCAAATGGCGTATTAAAAGATGACCGGTTAACCGACGTCTGCAAGGGAATTTCCAATGACCTCGAACGCTCTACCGATATTACGGCACATATAAGCCCACGCCCATGATTAATCATGAAACTGATATCACGCGGAGTAACTAGATGCGTAAGAATGACTAAATCACCCTCATTCTCACGATGCTTATCATCAACTAAAATTATCTGCTTACCATTCTTAAGATCAGTCAGCACATCATTAAAGTCATCGATATCTGTAAGCATATTCCGTTACTTCTACTATTCCCAAAGATTAGCACATATGTTTTTCAGCTATAGAGTGCTTTTAACCTGTAATTTCAGTTAGTTACATTTTTGTCGTGTGTAGAGCCATTTACATTTGTTCGTACGTCGAACTCAGATTGCTAAGTAAAAATCATCTCTCAGTTTGAGGCGGGGTAGATATCAGCAATCAACTGCCGAGGATAGGCCACTCCCGGAGCAACTCGATAAATTGCCCCACATCACTAAATTCACGGTAGACCGAGGCAAATCTGACAAAGGCGATATCATCAAGACCTTTTAACTCTCTAAGAATAAGAGCACCAACCTCCTCAGATAAAACCTCTTTCTTGTGCGTATAGACTAACTCTCTAAAAATTTTCTCTACGGTTCTATCAATCGCTTCAGACGACACTGGCCGTTTCGCGCACGCCCGCAAGATTCCGGTTCTGATTTTTTCACAATCAAACGGTTGACGGGCCCCGTCTTTCTTGATTACCACCGGCAGAAATTGCTCCACCTTTTCAAAAGTCGTAAATCGCTCGCCACAAGACTGACACTCCCTTCGACGCCGAATGGATGATCCATCGGTTCTAGAATCAATCACTGACAACTTTGCTGAATGACAGAAGGGACACTCCATTACAGTTCCTAGTATGGACCCTTTTTGGATGCCATCCAAAAAAGCAACCCGATAATTCTATGCAACGACAATCGTCCTCCCCTTTTAAGGAACAAGCACTGCTCCTTAAAAAGGGGTACCGTTACTGCCACTAAGCAGCTTTTTTAGTTTGAACATATTCAATAACGTCCCGCACGGTAGCGATTTTCTCAGCATCTTCGTCGGGGATCTCAATATCGTATTCCTCTTCGAGAGCCATAATTAACTCAACAATATCCAAGGAATCCGCACCCAAATCTTCAATAAATGAAGCCTGAGGTACTACCTGATCAAGACTTACTGCAAGCTGCTCAACTATTACCGCTTTGATTCTTTCGGCAATTTCTAAATCTGATGACATAAACAATTCTCCGTTAGCAAAATACTCAAAAGGCAAAATACTCAAAATATTGACACGTTCTAATAATTCTTTTTTTAGCAATTCCACACCGAACCCGAGGTCAATACCTGGAGCACCTATTTATACCTATTCAACCTCAAAAAGTCATAAAAAACGTGAAATCGGCCGTTCACGGTCCGCTCATCGCGGCCGTAAACCCACACGGCACCGAACTACTTGTAACTATCTCGGACCATTCAGGGCTCCTACCTCAACAAATCCTAAACAATTACAAAAAATTGCCGAATTCAGGCGTACTTGCCCCATATATTAGCGGTTCAGCAAAAGAGTGAAAACTATCACTTTTAAGGTCGATAAAACAATCTCCACAAACGAGACTATATACGTCACATCGGCAAAAGTCATGTTTTCAGGTAACTGGTTGCCCCTATATGATTTAGTTTTGATAGATTTATCCGTAAATGCCCTCTAAGGGGTCGATTTTGATACAAAACTGGGGTGAAAATAGTAACTGGTCACACAAAAACAAAAACAGCCGTTCCCGATAAGGAAACGGCCATATGATCAAACCATATAATATCGCAGTTTCAACGATAGTTCGTTGATTTTTTCCCTTTAACCTGAGTTTAGGGTGTGGCTAGTTAGGTTTTCTGGCAATAAACAGGTATTATTCTCGCGCCCATACTAACGCTCGGGTAATTCCGCTGGTAATAATCGGGTCAGCCTACATATATAAACCACCGTTAACTCCCAAGACCTGTCCAGTGATGTATTTCGCATCCGATGAACTCAGAAACTTCACCGCCGCCGCTACGTCCTCCGGTGTACCAAAGCTTTGAAGAGGAATGCCATTAAGATAGTGGATCCGTTGGTTCTCATCCATATACTTGGTCATATCTGTATCGATGAATCCGGGCGTGATTGCATTCACAGTTATCTGTCGACTACCGAGCTCCTTAGCTAGGGCCTTAGTAAGGCCTAGCACCCCAGCTTTTGAAGCCACATAAGCAACCTGACCTGGATTGCCCATTTCACCAACCACTGAACTTACATTCACTATCCGACCGCTAGTACTTTTTAAAAGAAGCTTAAGCGCCGCTCGGCTGCACAAAAACGCGCCAGTAAGATTAATATCTAAAACTTTGTGCCAATCCTCATCCTTAGTTCTGAGCAAAAGAGCATTGTGAGAGATCCCCGCATTATTCACGAGCACATCCAATCGACCACTCTCTTCCTTAATCGTGTTTATGGCTTTTTCAACTTCTTCTTTAGAACCAACATCAAACTGCAGAGCTGAAGCTCCTCCTTTGCCATATTCGAGACACTCACTTACAACGCTATCGGCAGCTCCCTTATTAGCCGTGTAATTAATATAAACTCGGAATCCCGCCTCAGCCAATGCAACGCATATAGCCCGTCCGATGCCTCTGGAGCCACCGGTCACTAAAGCAACCCTCTCATCTATCATAGTGTTATCTTTTACCTCCTGCTAAATCCCCAACTAATCACCATGCACCCCTTCAGTCTGGTTAAGTAACTGAAGAGTTTACTGAAGATACCATTTCCAATACAGCATCATGTCTCCACCATTGGTGGTCTAAAATCTTATTTTCGGCAAATGATTCAATGCGTTAACCGGCGCAGGATGGTGCGAGCTCGCGAATAATCTTGGTTGGGTAAAACCGGTCGGACGGGCTCCTAAAAAGTTCGGCTTAAATTGCCTCCAAATGAGTCTCAAGAACTGCCATCGCACGCTCAAGGGAGGTAACAACCCCTATTTCTGAAAGACGCGAGGCAAGCCGCAATGCATTCATAAGAGCCCGCGAATCAGAGCTGCCGTGCGCGACGATTGAAACTCCTTTCAGACCGAGCAACGGCGCGCCTCCATACGCCGAAGGATCCAACTTCTCTTTAAATACCCTTTTTAAAAGCCTATGAGCCAACCAAAGACCTAAACGCCCCCTTATATCTTCCTTAGAAAATGATTTAATCGAATCGAATACTAACTTTACAGCGCCCTCCATTCCTTTAAGAAGGACATTTCCGACGAAGCCATCACAAACGACTACGTCTGCAATATCATTAGGGAGGTCGTTTCCTTCTATGTAACCAACATAATGAAAACCGCCTAGTGCCTCTAATACGAATGCCGCGGCTCTGGTTATATCCGTGCCCTTGGAGCTCTCAGACCCATTGGAAAGTAAGGCAACCCTAGGAGCCTGACAACCCAGTATATCCCGTGCATAAATATCGCCCATTACAGCAAACTGCACTAGTTGGCGAGCGTGACACTCAGTATTAGCACCACTATCAATTAGCACTGTAGGCTTGGCTGAGCCTTTCTTGGGTATTAATGTTGCAATTGCCGGTCTGCTAATTCCTTGAATTGTTCCCAGTTCAAATAAACCTGTTGCCATCATGGCGCCAGTGTTCCCCGCACTTACGACGCTCGACGCTTCACCACTCACTATGAGTTGATGGGCTATCCGTATAGAACTACGAGGTTTTTTGCGAAGGGACACTGCAGGAGTCTCGTCCATGCCCACAACTTCCGGAGCATGACGAATCTGAATCCCACACCTCCCATGCGGATCAATCGCTGATTTTAACTCGGCGAGCTGGACCTCATCACCTACTAAAATTGATTCAGTACCCCACGCTTTCCATGCTGCAACAGCTCCCTCGACAGCGACAGAAGGACCCCGATCGCCCCCCATTGCCTCAAAAGCTACAGGAAGTTTCTGCACACCAACGCTCATTTATCCGCAACACTATATAAAGATCATAAATGAAGACCAGAGTCACTGCTGACTAGTCCTTATTTTTCACTAAACCACACTACCAGTGCACTTAACTCACTAAATCTTTTACTGAATAACGACTTTCGGAACTGGCAAATACTTCGCGCATCAGCATCTCCGAGGTGTATAAACATGCAAGCGTAGCAGCGCATTCTATTTTAAGAGCCACGACCTACAGTACTTGATGGGAACCACCTAATTTGTAGTCCTTACACCAAACTTGTAGAGTTATTGCTACGCTTGAGCAGTCTCGTCATTGACTATTTTAAAAACTTCTCTGCCTCGGTAATGACCACAGGCACGACAAGCGTGATGAGGCAATACAAAGGCTCCACAGGTTGAACAAACCACGGAGTTTACAACTGTGAGTGCGTCGTGCGCACGTCGCATATCTCTCTTCGACTTGGAGGTTTTTTTCTTTGGGACCGGCATAATCTATTCCATTCAAATCTTCGCAATTTTCAACTGGCCTGGCGGAAGCTATCATAGAGAGATACGTGAGACAATGGTCTTGCGACAATAGATTATCCTAAAAAGAGCAGTTGAGTGGGGTAAAGTGGTCCCAGTTAGTTGAAATTACAAAGAATTTAGTGATTTTGGGTCGCAATCAAGTATCACCGATACGGTGAGACCCAAAATCGCTAAATTCGAAGTAAGTTCAGCTAGCTGGGC
>JBIIDM010000076.1:0-14773 GCA_044238365.1 Bdellovibrionota bacterium
CTCTCGTCGGGACTCCGGGTTCTTTCCAGTATCCAACATTTGTTTGCAACCCCTCCTGCCCGAAGAGCCCTAAGTCAATCACCTCGTTGCTTTGCAACTCATTTGCCAACCACCGAAGTTGTTTATCAGCTTCAACTTGCGTGACGACTACTTCCTGTAAGCCGTCTTTGTCAAAGTCCGTCTGAGAATAGGCGGTCGATGTGCCGAAATTGATGAGGATCAATAGAAAGGAGAGATGTAGCCGGTTTTGATAATTCATATAGTCTCGAAAAAAAAATTGCCAGTTTCACAATTTAGACGAGGAAGACGAGGAAGAAAGCATAGTAAATATAATTTAGGGCAGCTTTTTCTCGCAAGAAGTTATTTTTCTCTGTTCTTTGAGTCGACTTGGTTTTTAGGCCTTCTCAAGCAGTACTACCTTTTCAGTTGTACTACTCTGAAAGGGTAACTACTCAGGTACCCCCAACATAAATGCGCCCCAAAAGCGAGCTAACCATCTGTAACTGCAAGAGATTTTTTCAAGGTCGAGGAAAGTGATTGTTTTGTGAATGAGGCATGGTACTCCACTCCGCAGTGAACAAAATCAATCACTTGACGAAGAGATTGGGAAAATACAGCAGTTACCAATTTTGGCGTAATAGCAGCTTGGTACAAGCTCCTTTAGACCGGTTACCGACAGAAATTGCTATAAAGCTATGTCCGGACCGCGCCGCCCGGGGGAAGCTGCGCGGCAGAAGAAAACATTTTACGCCAGCTTTTTAATATTCACCAACTCTCTCCTTAGCTCCCTAACATACTTTCTCCAACATAACATATTGAGAGTTTGCCACAGAAACATCATGTGATTCTCTTTCTCTAATTTGTTTTCTACAATCTCTCTATGCTCTTTAATAAGGCTCTTAACTCGTTCAGGAACGTATAAGCCAACACCTTCTTTAGGTAGCAGTTCTAAAATCGCATCCATTCCTCCGTGCAAAAACCATTCATGAGCAGGGGCATTCCAGCCAACTTTCTTAACCCTAGTACGTGTCTCCTCAGGTAAAATCCCGCGCATCGCGGATCGCAGCAGATGTTTTGTAACTCCGTTTTTAATCTTCAACCTACCCGGCACAGAAAACATGAACTCCACAACCCGATAATCAAGAAACGGGTCAGTCGAGATAAACCCCAGACCATCGCTATGCCGTTGTTCAGACCGTACACAACATGGTGCAGTCTCTAAAATCAGATCCTGGTAACAACGATTGGTAAGATAGGAATCCGTCAAGCTGGGCATCGCGGGCACAAACTCAGCCAGATTAAAGAATTGTGGGTTGATTACATCCTGGTATCGCAAAAGTCGCTCAAAATTTGGCTTACACTTACCCGGAGAATTCAAGTCGCAGTATTGCGTCATCATAAACTCGGCCTCAGGCCTACCTTTTTTATAAAGTGGATGATTATGATATTCCGCCCATCTGGCAATCTCCTCGTTTAAAACCTCATGCTCATTGGCGCATTGCAAATCCGCAAAGAAGAAGGGGAAGTATTCAAATTCCCCTGCGTTCAACTCATCACCCCCTAGGCCCCCGAATAACACGTCATGGCCTACTACAGCGACTTTTTTTGACAACTCAAAATGGGATAACCAAGTACTGGTGCAAACCGGCTCTCCATGACAGGCAATCATTTGTTGCACCACTTCTACCAAATTGGGGCTATCAAGTGCGACCGGCGTCCAAGATTTAACTCGGTCATTCAACATGTCTTGAATTTCACTAGATTCATCGTACGTTGAATCACTATAGACGGTCGAATAGGCCGTAATACCTGTCCCCATGTGCTTCCAGGCACAGGACGCTACTGAAGAGGAGTCCATCCCTCCCGACAAGAGAAAGGCGGGGTTGCTTGATTGCGCTAGGCGTCTCGCTACTGCGCTTTGCAGTAGCATGGAGTAGATCTCAGCCAGATCCGCTTCAGACTTGTTTTGATGGAGAGTCGCCTTTATTCGCCAGAAGTGCTCCAGTGCCACGACATCCTTCTGAGCGGATAAAATCGAACCAGCTGGTACCCGATTTACTTTTTCAAAGGGTGAATCTTGCTCCTTTGCGTCAATATACCGGTAGTGAGAAGCGGCATAACGGGCGGTATACTCCACGTTGAATTCGCTGGCTACGTCAGGATGAACCGCGATAAAATCAGGTCGTGTAGAGAAATAGAAATTGCCGTTACAGACTGCCCAATACAACTGACCTATGCCGATTCTATCTCTGATTAAAACTATCTTATTCTCAATAGCGTTGTAGATGACAAAGATACCCTCGAAATCCGTGTCAGCGGCAATATCCCGGAGATTACTGGAATCCCTACAACTAAAGAACCTTTCCGATACCGTCATTACGTTGCTTTCAAATAGCAGGCCCTTAAATAGTACAAAACCGCTTTCTGTTTTAATTATTTTCACCTTATCACAACTAAAAGAAACGATCGCCTTGGGAAACGAAATCTCGCTCTTTTTTGGTTCCTTTAGGTTACTCTTCAGGCAAGTACCAGCAATGGAACGTTCGTAAGTCATCCTGCCTGGCATCAGGTCATTAGTACTAATAATGCCAATAATATGTCCCATTAAGTCGTCTCCTTCTGAGCCAAAATAAAATGCCAGTAGTGATCGTAATCGATAACTTTTTCCGGACGTCCTTGGGTGCGGTTATCAATAATTGAAACCGCTTTAAAGCCGTAGCTCTCTATAAACGCTTTTATGTCCTCTAGAAGATACGTATTTACGTGCACAAACAACGGCTCAGTTCGTTCGAGATACTTGTCTTCAACATACCGATACGATGCCTGGCTTCCTATCGATTCCCGCAGAATTACTGTTTTCTTGGCACCTGATAAAATGCAGTGTAACGGCTCATGAAAATTCGCTAAATTGCTTACCACATTCATACAGATAGCGTGATCACACTGTAACTCTGCATTCTCAATCCTGCCCACTATCAAATTCTCAGCTGGCAGACCATACAGGGAGAGCTCTTGCCTACCAATATCAATCAACGGTGCACTTTGGTCTAAACCGAAGTAGGCGCACCCGAAATTGCGCTTCCTCAGCGAGTGGAAAAAAAACCCTGAACCGCACCCCACATCAATTACGACATCCCCTGGTATCACAAATGTGCGCAGGAGTTCGGCCGCCTGGGCTGCACAATCCATCTCCTCTACCTCTTCACGGCAGCGTTGTCGGTATAGCTCTCTGACCTGAGGGCTATAGTTCCAGATACACGTTTCGTCTGGGCTTCTTAGTTTTATCGGTGGATTCATAAGGGGCGCGTACCGCTAACTATAAAGGCGCTGGCAAGAAAAAGCCCCCTCCAGTCATCGGCAACTTCTTGTTTTACACTCTCATTCTGGAAGAACCCGGATGGTAGACGCTTCGCAAGAAAGGGAGGTACGCAATGAAAATGGTAGAAGTGAAGGTTTACGTCCGTAAAACCAACTTGACTCATTAACTTCTGGAGCTTTAGGGGATTGTGGGTTCGTGACAATATTTCATCATAACCGGGTGTATTTACCGCACCAGTTCTAACTGGTGGTTCTGACATTTGGAATTGCAGCTGCAATGCTCCTTTTACGTCATCTAAAACAGCAGGCTCAAGCTCGTTGAGATTTTTCCCCTTCTCACAAATAAGCTCATTCCAGACAAAATCAAATGAATAGCGGTTCATCGTGAATAATGAAAAGAACTGATTGCGCGCCTCTACCATAACAAGGCCACCGGGCTTTACTGCCTGCAAGAGGTTTTGCAAAACAACCTGATCTGAATCAACCGAAATATGTGGCATTACACCTATACAAACACCAGCATCATACTGCTTGGATGAGTTGAATGCGTTAATGTCTAGAACACTGCCCTCCCAGATATGAGTAGCCGATAGACCTTGTTCCGCCAACACCCTTTTTGCCTCTACAACCATCTCAGGGGTCAGATCAAAACCATAACGATCAATCTTCTGCCCATCAATTAAACGTAAAAATGATGCCGGACCACAGCCAGCATCCAATAAAGTGGAAACGTTATGCTGGGCAAGTAACTTCTTAATCAGCTCTACATGAACCGGGGGATAGCTACCATCGCCCGTATAGTACCTTTCATAGTAATCCGTGCTCCATGTTGAGTAGCAAGATTTAACAGCATCAATTTCATGTTTTTCCATGTGATCATCACCAGTACAAATGGGTTTCTAAGAAAGCGCCAGGTAAGCGCCCACTGCCAAAGACAAGTCTTTCAGGCATTTTGAACTGTAGCGGGTTTAGAAAGACCAGCAATAAACTCCTCGTCATCGAGCCAACCGAGAATCTCCAATCCCTCAATGTCTACATATTTCAAAAATTCAGCCAGCTTCGTAGTATGTACAAGCAAAACAAAAACGCGTCCTATACTGTTCTTCACTAAAACAGTCTTTAAGCCAAAAGAAGCGAGCCTCCCATTAGTAGACGGTGTAGCATAATAACCAAAATCCTTCGCTACTAAATCATACTCCGCCCCCTCATGAGAAACAAAGGTTACCTGCTCATCAGGCACAAGTTCGATCGTTCCACAGTCTGTAATTATAACCTGGTCATTTTTGCCGACAATATAGCAACGTCCCGGGTGCTTGAGATTAATCTTCATAGAGTGAGTGTGCTTTTAAATACAACAGTTGACGAACTAAAGTATTTTTCTTTCCTTTTTTGATAGAAAGCCAGAACGACTGAGAACTGCATAATAAAATTCAACGTTCTCGCCTTCGTACAACGATTTTCCACTTCTCGTCGGGTCCGGTATCATGCCAATTGCATTCATTATACCTATCATTGACTTGTTGACCTCGAGCGTACCTGCGGTAATCTGACAAATTCCCTGTTCCTCAAAGAGGTATTGGCATACGGCTATCCAAGCTTCTCGTCCGTAGCCCTTGTTCCATACGCGCTTTTCGCCGATCAAGATTCCAATATCGGCCGATAACCTGCTCTGATCGACGTATGACGTGATGTTACCGAAGTGACCAATCGCTGGATCCTTCGCTACCAACGCCCACAAAAAGTTCGGCGTGCCCGAGAAGGAACTCCAATAAGAACGACAGGACTCAAGAGTATGCCTTGCATGCCGCTGTTCACTAAACCTTACGACTTCCGAATCTGTGAGCCACGATACATACTTTTCAGTGAGATATTCTGAAGTAAATGATTCAATTCTGAGACGTTCTGTTTCAATTCTGGGGGACTCTGCCATTACTCTTCCCCTGAAGAAAAAAAGCGTTCAATCCACTCTATCATGGAATCCGTTGCTCCCGATATGTATAAACGTTCGAAGGCTGTGGTTGGGGCTGCGAGAAGTGACCGGAGAGCAGCTGGAAGCTGCTCCCTCTGATAGACACAGGAGATAACGCCAGATATGAAATCCGGTAACCACTCTATTTCGCTCCTCCGGGGGATAATAGATAAAGTGGGTCGTCCCATGGTTACTGCTTCGGCCAGCGCCATACTTGTCATGCCCACCACAGCATCAGCTGCATACATCAGTTCAATAGGAGTGCCGCCAGAACTTACCAAGTGTACCTCCGAATGGTATGCTACAAAATCATGGGTCTCGTTCTTCGGGTGCAGGCGTAGTACCACATAGGGATCGGGCGTTAGACAAAGCGAACCTAAGGCATCCAAAAACTCTTCGAGAATGATACAACTACGCCACCGACTCTCTCCCCTACCCCGGAGCGTATAGTCCTCAGTAACCTCGCACTGACCCGGCTGTAATCCTAGATTTGCCTCTGCCAGGAATACTATCACTTTCTGGTAGACTGACGCATCAGGTAGCACCCTTGCGCGAACTTTAGGGGGTCCTTCCAAATTAAGCTCTAAGATCCGCTGTCGAATGTAGTCCAAATGCGGGGACCCCGATACTCGAACCCTGTGACCATCAAAGCCCAACGCTTCGAAGACCGAGAGGGTCGCCTGATCCGGAACAAAGAGCCAGTCCGGCCTATAGGTCAGACTAGCATCGCTCCGACCGCGAAACCGATACTCAGCGTTACACCTCTGATCGATAAAGCCGACGGTGGTGATTCCTAAATTTCTACTGAGTTCTACAACCTCAAGGGCCACTGAATCTCGGTTTTCGCTGGTACCAACAATTATCAGGCTAGGACCATGGCGTTCAATAATTTGCCGACCTGTGCATCCAGCACCAGATTCATGGCTTACGCCCCGTGTACTAAGATATAACTCTGATGGACCTACTGCCACTATCTTAAAATCAATCTTGCGATTATTAAGCTCAGGAATCAACGGCACTACAAGATTGGCTGCACCGGGGTCCTCAACAATAAAAAGCACGTTTGCCATGGCTTCTATAGAGGAATGACCCTCCCTCCCTGTTGAAACGAATGGATTACACCCTCAACTACCTGGGTTGTTTTAAGCGCTGATTCGCCCGTACTCCAGAGCACATCACTTCCCGATAATGCAGAAGCCAAATTGTCATATAATTTATATAGTGCTGTACCAGCTGTCGTTTTCAGTGCTTCCGGACGATCCGACGCGATCTCAAATGCATCGCTCAATGCTCGATTCTTATTTCGCTGACACACGGTCACTGAAAGCCCTTCGAGCATTATAGAAAGACGGCCGTCTTCACCCCAGACATCAAGACCATTCTCTCTGTAGTGCTCAAAGCGCAACGGCTGAAACATGACGGAAATGCCGCTCTCAAGCCGAATAGCAAACGGAAACTGCAGATCTCCGGAGATCGGACCTGCTGGTTCAATACTGCTTCCGGCAAAGGACTGAATAGCAACAACTTCACCAAGCACCATGCGCACGAAATCTACAAGGTGAGTACCGTTGTTGCGTAGCCCGTTACCATAAACGACCGATGCGGCCTGCAAGGCGCCGATTCGGCTCTTCAACTCGCCTGCTGCCAAACGGCGGAAAAGAGAATCAGCTCTCCGCCATAAATTTACCTGCAGCAGTATGCCGCGATCCCGACACATTTCAACGAATTTCTGCGAAACTTCACAATCTATCCCCAACGGCTTTTCCACCACTACTGCCCGTAAACCTGGAATATCGTCAAGGGAAAAATCTCGTCGCTCGGGCGGCGTGGCTATTACAAGAACCTCGGGTTGTAAAACCCGTAGTAACTCCTTAAGGGTAGGAACAACTATCGGAATATCCCATCGCTCTCGAGCATTGCGCTCAGCGTCATCAGACGGATCAACAACCGCAAGCCAATCAAATGATGGATGTTCCTTAAGCACTTGAGCGTGCGTTGAGTAGGGAAAGTACTTTGCAGTCAGTGGATCTTCCGTATATCCAGCGGCAATTTTACCAAATCCCATGATTGCGGTCCGCCAACGACGATATTCGGAAGGTCGACTCATCGGGTACTCTTCTCCTCACAATCCAGGTTTATCTCAACCAATGCTGGTTCACTTCGAAGCACAGCCATAATTTCCTCAACGCCAAAGGTGTCTCCCCATGTTGGCCCAAGTCGTGAATATATCTCCCTTATAAACTTCAGATCCTCCGGATAATCAAGTTGAAACCTATAGTTTGGACCCCACCAGCGCTGGGGTGCCAACAGATGCACAATACGATAGAGTGTTGGATTCTCGTAGAAGTAAAGTGATACGTGCTCGCGAACAGCCGGATCGTTGGTAGTGCGGCTTACCTGGCGTAACGCGTCAAACGAGTACACCTGAAAATCCAATCCCATAGGGTAGGATGCTTTTCTTACATTCGTAACCACATCACATTCATTTTCGAGAAAAGTAACAATTCCCATATCTATTAGTTCAGGATCCAATAAAGGACAATCCCCGGTAATCTCGACAATAATATCAGAGTGGAGCATTTCGTGCGCTGCCACCACTCGATCCAATACATCATTTTCACTTCCACGAAAGCACTGAATCCCTTCCGACTCTGCAATTACTTGCAGGACATCGTCTTGAGCTTCTGTGGTTGTCGCGAGCACTATTGCGTCCAGGTGGCGACACCGACGAAGCCTGGTGATCAGCCTGGAGATCGCTGGCCGACCTGCTATGTCTGCCATGACCTTTCCGGGCAATCGGGACGATCCCATACGTGCTTCGATACTGGCCACTACTCGAAGTCGGCGTCCGTCGGTCTCGCCCTTATCATCATTCAGATTCACAGTCGCCTCCGATTTCCGTATACTTTTTTAAAAGCACTTTGAATTGAGGAAATTTCTGAGTCACCCAGGTCGTACGCACATACTTCAAAGAGCAGAAGCTCGGCTTCGTACATTCGTTCGGCTACGGGACAAAGACCCTTATAATATTGGCGCTCAGTAAGATTGAAAGGATAGTCCCCGAATGCTCGCCGCTGTTGAAATAATGGCAGAAGGTAGAGCGGACGCACATAGCCGATCCCGTGGGGAACTCCCTCTGCAGCGAGTGCGGCACAGAACTTATCTCTGGATACCCCAACAGTGGCTGCATCAAATTTCATGGACCAGGTATAATATACGTGGCGACATCCAAATCGTGTGACTGGCGGAGTTAGTCCGGAAAAATCAGATAGTTTCTGAGTTAATTGATGGGCTATTTTTTCTCTGCGCCCCACATGAGTATCAATGCTTTTGAGTTGCTCAATTCCAACTGCTGCGGAAAGCTCGCTCATCCGGTAGTTAAACCCGACCAGATTCGTTATATCGCTTACCTTGGCAGGCTCTACGATATTCTCGCCGTGGTTTCGGATCATCTGGAGTCGAAAGGCCAAGTCGGGACAATTAGTTACACAGACTCCGCCCTCTCCAGTGTGAATGTGTTTGTGGTAGTTAAGGCTGAAGACTCCAATGTCACCGATGGTCCCTGCCCATTTTCCATTCTCTGCAGCAAGCGGACCTTGCGCATTGTCCTCAACGACCTTAATGCCGAATTCCTTTCCAAGAGCACGCAAGTCTGCCAGGCGCGCAGGGTGCCCAAATAAGTTTACTGCCATTATCGCCTTGGTGCGTGGAGTGATGGCTTTTCTCACCAAGTCGGGATCCAGACAAAAGGTATCGGGCTCTATATCAACGAACACGGGGATTCCGCCGTACATTAAAGGTGCAACAACGGATGCAGACATTGTATAAGGTGGAACAATGACTTCGTCCCCAGGGGTAATACTGAGCGCGCCCATGGCGGCACATAAACCCGAAGCCGCTGAGTTTACAGTTACAGCATACCGCACCCCAAAACGCTCTGCCCAGGCTTTCTCAAACTCTATTATCTTGGGTCCTCCAAGAAACTGGTCTCCCCAGCTTCCATAAAACCCAGACAGACAGCCAGACTTCGCCACATCGGACACCGCTTTGATCTCGGCATCGCCCAATGATTGATACGGGGCAAAGGATTCGCTAATGACCGGGTTACCCCCCAGAATTGCAAGTTCCTCCATTTCTCTTCCTTTGTGCGTAGTACTGCACCGCTTGATTAAACAGACCTGTCAGGCCTGTGAATTAACTTCACCTATTTGGATTCCTTTCCTCAGCGTGAAGTTTCTGTATTCTAAGAGCGTTCTAATGAAGGGGAAGGTAGCGTTTCGTCGATAAAACACCATTAGAGTCAAATGGCTAGCGAAACCGCGTTGTCTGGGTTAAGAACCTGAGTTCGACGTAAGAACTGCGGTAAATGGTTGAAATTACTTCATCCACTTCGTTGCTCATGATATAAAATGCTCGACGTAGCAAGCTTCAGCGCCTGTGCTTTTATATCACTGCACGCCTTGTGTCTAAAGCAATTTCAACCATTTACCTTTGTTCTTACGTCGAACTCAGGTTAAGAATTTAGTTGGTGGCCATTCGTGGACCCACTTAAAGGCTTTTTAAATTGTGTATTTGGCATATGGAAACTTACGATATTGCTGTTATAGGCGGTGGAATTGTCGGACTTGCAGCCGCCTATCAGCTGTCACTATCACTTCCAAATAAACGGCTGATCCTGATAGAGAAAGAAACTGATATCGGGCAACACCAAAGTAGCCACAATTCTGGCGTACTGCATTCCGGTATTTACTACAAACCAGGCTCTGCAAAAGCTCTAAACTGCCGAGAGGGGATAGCCCTCATGAGAGACTTCTCGGAAAAGAACCACATCCCGTTTAAAATCTGCGGAAAGACAATAATCGCGACAACAAATGACCATATTGAACAGCTCCAGGGGCTTCATCAACGGGGATTGTCGAACGGAATTAAGTGTCGTCTCCTAACGGTACCGGAGCTCAAAGAACGAGAACCTCATGTAAGGGCCTTGGCTGCGTTACTGGTGGAGGAGACCGGTGTTATTTCATACGGCGATGTTTGCCGTGCCATCCGAGCAATTCTCGACGAGAGCGGTTGTGAAATACTTTGTGGTGCTAAGGTAAAATCCGGCACCGAAACCAATTCAGAAGTAATTATCAGGACCAACCTGACCGAAATACGGGCCTCCCATTATATTGCCGCGGCCGGGCTTTACTCCGACAAATTGTTAGCCAGCTTTGGTCATAGCCCCCCCTGCAAAATTATTCCATTTCGCGGAGAATATTTTGTCCTAAAGAAGGACCGTTCATTCTTGTGTCGGTCCCTCATTTACCCCGTACCAAATCCCCTGTTTCCGTTCCTGGGTGTCCACTTCACCCGCGGAATAAACGATGAGGTCGAGTGTGGACCGAATGCCGTATTGGCCTTTGCGCGCGAAGGGTATAAAAAGCTTTCTTTTAACCCCTCAGAAGCATTCGAGTCGCTAGGTTTTCCGGGCCTTTCCCGGTTCTTACTATCACATTGGCGCGAGGCTCTTTTCGAACTGACAAGATCATGTTCCAAGCGCCTATTTCTTGCGGGACTTCAGCAGCTAATTCCTGAAGTAGCCCTCGACGATCTCGAAAATGGCCCCGCTGGCGTCCGCGCCCAGGCCATGCTCCCTAATGGGAAACTGGTCGATGACTTTCTGTGGTTTGATACAGCACGGGGAATTCATGTGCTCAACGCGCCATCTCCAGCTGCGACTAGTGCATTTAGCATTGGAAAAACTATTACGGATAGATTGGTGTCCCGGATGGGGTAGTCCCGGACCATTCACCACTTAGTCGATTATCCGATTCAATTACCCCTAAACGCCAAGGCGTGAACCAGAGATTGCGAGGCGTTGTCGATATATACGATCGAGCCTTCGCCAAATTCTTCCTCCTGCGGCTCGACCATAACCGACTTGCGCCATAAGGAGTTTATCGGGACCCGGATAAGCACCTTGCCCTTCCCCAGGGCCGTTCTTCCGAAGTGTGCATAGACATCCTCGACCAGCGTATACTGCTCTTTTGTGAGCACAAAATTCACGACTCGCTCCTTCTGCCAATTAAAATTCGAAAGTGTGCGGCCTTCCGGATCTGACAGCCAGGCTTCTAAGTCGAATTTCAGGTTTGCCCTCGCAATTTTGTCAAGACGATCCTCGCCCAGAAGGTTGTACGTCTTGGCACGGCTAAAGCGCTCAATTTCCAATAAGTGCTCCCCCGCTTCGGCGCGGTGTACGTCATCCGGCAGTTCGGAGTCGAGCATAAGCTTTAGCTGCGATACCACATGATCAGCGAGCTCGGCGATTACCTCTGTCCAGATCTTGGCACGATAGGTCTGCAAAAGGTTCGCGCCGTACTGCCCGGTGAGCAGCCCTTGGAAGTTTGTGTCATCCTTGAAGAACTCTACGAGCGCCTCTTCACTGTCCCACAGCTCTTCTCGGGTCTCACGCTCGAATTCGCGAAACAGAAAGGTTAAGCCACCTGTTTCCCGGGTCCCATTCTGGATCGCATCAAGCATTTGGGTGAATAACCGCTTGATGTCGAGTCCATTTTGAATGGCAAAGTGCAAGAAACCTTTGAATCCCAGGTGGTTCACAACGTTCAAGAGCAGTACAAAACACCGGCAATAGACGTAATCTTCAAAGGATAGAGTGTTCGTCTCTACGACCACCTCTTCGACCTCAATCACATTTCGCCCGCTCTTCAACTTGGTAAAGTCGCGCGGAATAACCCGAAATTTACCCTTAAAGCCCCACTTCTCCCGATTCTCTGGAGTATTCATCTCCGAGCCGTTTAACATCATTAAGGTATACGCAAAGACGCTATCGATACCAGCTTCGACAAGCTGACATAATGTGTTAATGTGGGTATCTCTGTTTTCACCAGGCAGACCAACTATCGCTTCTGCCGTCGTAGGCAGCCCTACCTTCTTGATAGTTGATTGAAGACCAAGGAAGTCATCTAACCGGAGATTCTGCCGTTTAATGTTCACTAATACCTGGGGTGTCATGGATTGGACCGACATCGTCATCGAAAGAGCACCGGATAGCTTCTCTATGTTAACGATCACGCGCTGTTTGGAGTTTTTTCCGGTCGTCGTATCGATGTACTGTGGGTATCCGTATGCTGACCGGATCTGTGCAATAGCATCGCTGATCTCAGCGTCACGCTTGTACATTCCGTAATTCAGATCGCTTATAAACAGAGACGTTATATTATTGGGAACTCTCTGTGCGATGTATTCCAGTTCTGAGGTGACTCGCTGCACGCTGAACTGGTTGACCAGCGATACCTTCTTGGTGCCGTCCGCACAGTAGGTACACCTAAAGGGGCACCCTCGGTTCGTCTGGATCATCGGACTCAACCGTCCATCGAAAAACTTATCAAGAAGCCCGGTAAGGTACGGCGAGGGTATTTCGTCAAGGTCGGTAATTCGTACAGGCACCGGTTCGGCAATCAAATTCCCACTGGCACCCAAATGGGCACATCCAGGAAGAGAAGTCTCGGCAAGTATCTTCCTGGCATCGACTAAACCGCTCCCAAGGACCAATCCCACGAAATTAGCGCATCCAACTTCGCCATCAAGATAGGCATAAGCGTCAATCAGCGGTCGCGCGTTCAGAAATTCTTCCTGAAGATGAGGCTCGTGCGGAAAATTTGGTCCGCCCATAAAACGCAAAGCCTCCGGTTTGCGATCGGCTAGATCCTCGAACAGCGCCATTCCTATGTTGTGACACCAGGGGTAATTGCTCAACGCAAGGATATCGGGCGGATCAGACGCGATTGCATCTTCAAGCTCTGTGACATACTTGTATAGACTTACTTCGATCAAATCACCATGAATCTTCTTAGTGTATGCAGCGACAAAGCCGATATTCAGCGGAAAGACCTCTGTCGCGAGCCCGATACTGTCATGGGTAAGGTCACCGAAATATATCTTCAAAGGCTTCATGTTAGATCCCTTCTATTCTAAAAAACCATATAACTATGTAGCTTAGAGCGAAATCAGGGCTGCCTAGTTCTACCCCACTAATTTAGTCAAGAAATTACACGATACCCAGAGCTTTCGTAATCGCAGTTTTAAAGACCTCTGCTATATAGGCGATGTCTTCATCCTGGATATGTGGCCCCACGGGCAGCGCAATTGAACACGTGCTAATGTTATGGGCCACAGGGAAATGTCCTTCTTTAAGGTCATATTTATCCTTGTAGTACTTCATCATCGGGACAGCGCGCGGGTAGTATATGCTGGTACCGACTCCATTTGCATTTAGATAGTTTATTATGTCGGTTCGTTTCTCGCTTATCCTAGGACCAAGCACGACCGAAAAACAGTAATAACTGCTCAAAAATTCTCCATGACTGCTTTGAAACAGCCGAATCTCATCAACGTCCCGAAGTCTCTTGGCAAGAGCTTCGTAATTGCTCTTTCGTTTCTCTAAAAAATCGGGCATTCGCTTAAGTTGTTCTACGCCGATGGCTGCCTCAACCTCGTTCATCCTATAATTAAATCCGAGCATTGGTGTATCGTAATCGCCGGGAATTGTTCTTTCATTTACAGTCCGATCCACCCCAAAGGCGCGCTGTCTACCGATTTTGTCTGCTATGCTGGCATCGGTCGTTGTTAGCATACCTCCTTCCACTGTTGTCATATGCTTTACAGGATAAAATGAGAAACACCCGACATCTCCATATAAACCGGTATAAACTCCTTTGTATCTTGCTCCCAGGGAAAGGGCGCAATCTTCTACCACAAACAACCCATGCTTTCGGGCAATCTTAAGGACCGAATCCATGTCTACAGGCATACCAAGGTAATGTACCAAACTTATGGCACGAGTCCTGGGTGTAATTTTGCTTTCAAGTTGTATGATATCAATATTGCCGGTCTGTTCTTCAGCATCGACAAATACACATGAACCCCGACATAGCTCGACTGCATGAGCTGTTGCTATATGGGTTTGGGCCGGCACAATCACCTCATCACCTTCCTTGATTCCTAGATAGAAATACGCAAGATGAAGTGCCGCAGTACACGAAGCCACTGCCAAGGAGTAGGGCGCCGAAGTAAATTTTGAAAAGGCCGCCTCGAACTCTTTGACTTTTGGACCATGAACAAACGTTGACCCGCCAAGAACATTCATGACAGCTTGTTTTTCCGGTTCGCCAACAATTGGCAATCCAAAAGGGATCTTTCTACTTATTTCAGTCATTTTCAATCCTCAATTAATGGTAACTACTCAATCCTCGCCCCTTGCTTTCATAAAATACCCCCCGCAAGCCTTCTGGATTATTCGGGCATACTTAAAACGGCACCGCTTACTACCTTGCACAGTAACTCAGCCTTCTCCTTCAGCGTATACAGGTAATGTGGGCGATCCATGTTATTAAAGAGTCTTTCAAGAACACCTAAATCTTCAGGTGTATCTAATGAAAATTTTAATTTCTTGTTATCCGGGAGCGCTGACTCCAGTCGTAGGAT
>JBIIDM010000077.1:0-14730 GCA_044238365.1 Bdellovibrionota bacterium
ATTCACCCTGTGAATTCAGTGTGTTGTAGCTTTCATAGGGTGAGCTGACATTAAAAAAAGCTACAATAGTGCGCGCAAACATTTTAAAAATATTGCTGTACTCTTTTGTATTTATTGAGAATTTTTTGAATCCGGGAACAGCTGCCAGTTACCGCAGTTCTTACGTCGAACTCAGGTTCAAAGATTTATTGTCGATTTTATTTTCAAAGATAGCCGTCTTATGTGCCGCATAAGACCAAAAAAAACTTTTGCTTAGGCACTTAATGTCGGATCTGATTAAAAATCTCGAAGAAATAAGACTTCCAACAAGCGCTCCCGAGGACCTTCTGGCCATGCCACCTCAGTGGACTCGCCATGAGTGCACTATCATGGCCTGGCCCTTCCATGAATCCGAAGAATGGATGGTTCCGATAGAAGATGCACGACGCCAGTACCTTGAATTCCTGACAAACCTTGCACGGGTCGATAAGGTATTGCTACTGGTTCGCCCGGAAGACGTCAGAGATTTACCCCCAGTTATCAAAGAGACCCAGACCATTACCGTACTAACACTCCCCCTGAATGACGTCTGGACCAGAGACTACGCACCAATTTTCATAACCAACTCCACCACTCGCCTTCCCGTAGTCTGGGAATTTACTGCTTGGGGCGGCAAATTTACCGCTGACGCGGACCAGGTGGCTTGGCGCCCTATTCTTACGAATCTCGGCCACGAGCAATTCATACGCGGGCCCCTGGCACTTGAAGGTGGAGCCGTCGAAGTTGATGGTAAAGGATACGCGCTCTCCACCCGATCCTGTCTACTTTCTCCGTCACGGGCACGCGGGCATTCAGAAGAGGAAACAATTAAGACACTGAAGACCTACTTTGGCGTTCACACTGTCGTGCTGCTAGGATCCGGATTTGTCGGTTCAGACCACACTGATGGGCACATTGATATGACGGCCCGATTTACGCCAAGTGGTGATATCGTAGCGAACTGGTGTGAAGATACTGCCCACCCCAGTGCACAGGCCTTCGCAGATAATGAAGCTGTGCTGCGGTCCCTCTGTGAAACTCGTGGTGGCGCCGTGCGTCGAGTACCAATTCCTCGCCGAGTCATTACTGGTCCCAACTGGGGAGGTGGAACCGTAGTGGCTCCGGCAAACTATATGAATTTTTATGCTACTCATTGCACAGTGTTTGTGCCGCAATTTAATGATACTCAAGATGCTGTAGCAATCAAGATCATCCAGGAATGTTTTCCGGAACATGAAATTATGGGTTTGCCCGCAGATGATCTTGTGAGAGGTGGGGGCGGAATATTTAATTGTCTTACGCAACAGGTGCCGGCGGGTGTATTCATAAGCGTTTGCCTGGCTGGCTGACCTCTTCGCCCAGAGGAAATTCAAGTCGAACATTTTATATCATGAGCAACGAAGCAGATTAAGTAATTTCATCCATTTAACGCATTTCTTACGTCGAACTCAGGTTCAAAGTTACCTTCAACTTATCAAGCTCCGTACGGTGATTAACAAGATTCGACAACGCTGGCTTCCAAATCGTATTTACCCTTGTTCGCGCCCCTTCGATTAATTCCCAGGAACGTTGATCTGCCTGTATCTCTCGCATCAGTGCCGATAGCGTCTGCTCGGATACGCGATTGGCAAATTGCTCTACCGCACTCACGGGACTAATGACAGTCTTGAGCCTCCACCCTTTTTCAGCACTAGTGGTAATAAATATTTCAGATCGCTCATATCTCTCTGAGCCTCAAAAGCACCGCTTCTAACTATTCGTGACGTACTAGTTCTGATATTGAATCCACAATTATATAGCCTATTACTAAACCTACCTGCCACCTGATTTACCAATTCGCCAGCATCGTACAGGGCGATCGGGTCCGCGCAATCTTCCAACAAAAATAACTGCAAAAAACCCTGCAATTCAGGGCCATCGAATACCAAAAGCGCTACAATGCTATCGCTAGTACAATCCTCTGAGCGGATGCCACGCGAAAGTGCGCACACTCGCCTACATCAGACTGCTGAGTATTTAGGACACCTTTAAATGAATCCACTATCATCTCTGATATCAATTCTATCGACCGACTCATGACGTTCCCAAAAACCTTCTAGTTATCTGCTGAATCTGTTCCTGGTTAAACGGTTTTACAATCCAGCCATTCGCACCAAGCTCCCGTGACTGCTCCACAAATTCAGGACGACCCTCGGTGGTAAGCATAACAATTGGAATCTCCTTGTGCTTTCTGAGAGCCACACTCTCAGCCAACAATTCCATTCCGCCCTTAACAGGCATGTTAAGGTCACATATCACTAGGTCAATGATCTCGGTGTCAAGTATCTTCAATGCCTCTTCACCGTTGGAGGCTTCCGAAATCTCTAATCCCTTTTCCCTCAACATTTGTGACAGGGAGCTCCTTATCATTTGAGAATCGTCTACAACAAGGACCTTCTTCATATTCATAGTTCATCGCGCAGAAAAAGTTATGAAAGAGACTCATATTGGACATAAAACGCCGAAACATCGTTAAGATCTTGTAACCTGAGTTCGACGGAAGAACAAAGGATATTCGAAAAGATGACTCGTCCGCGGAAACATTCGAACATCCTCAGGTATACGATGCAAAAACACCCTTTTCAGAATCTGCAAAATGTTCTATAGTGATTTTAGGTCGCAATCAAGTATCACCGATACGGAGAGACCCAAAATCGCTAAATTCGAAGTAAGTTCAGCTAGCTGGGCCGCTTTAGACCGCGAAACTGCTCTTTTTAGGATTATACCTCGCGCCGGTAACGTATCTGACATACCGGACAAACATGCGTTCCTCGCTGCGCTACTCTAATTTTCGAAATTAATCCGCCGCACCTCACGCAGGGAGTTCCTTGCCTACCGAAAACCTTCAATAAGTCCGCATATGAACCTTGCTTGTTGTTATCAAAGTAGAAAGAGAGAAAAGAGGTACCGTGAAGCTCTATGCTCTTTCCTAGAATAGCAGTTACGCGATCATGAAGTGTTTCTACCAGATCCCTCGAAAGCGATGATCCGTGGGATAATGGATGAATCCCCGCACTCCAGAGACTCTCGTCTACATAAATGTTACCAAGCCCGGCTACGAAACGCTGGTCGAGTAACCACGGCTTCACTGCCCGACTAGAAACTCGGAGAAGGCTGTAAAGGTAGTCAGGGGAAAATTCATCCGATAAAGGTTCAACGCCCAACCTTGCACTTCGTTCAAATTCGTTTATGTCACTAAACCAGGAAATCCGACCGAATTTTCTCACATCGTAGAACCACAAGGCTCCACCATCATCAAATGTTATCAGACCGCTCACATGTTTCATATCCTCGGGCGCCAGATCCATCAACCGACCGGTCATTCGCAAGTGAATGACCAGAACTCCACGGGAAAGAAGAAAAAGAATATACTTGCCCCGTCGACGGACCTCTAAAATTCGGGCGTCACGTAATGCATCGCGGGCCTCATCAGAAAAGGCGAGCGCGCGCTCATACCCATTAGGACTACACACATCAACTATGGTCCGACCCTCAACCTTCGCCCTGAGTGACGCACAGACAGTTTCTACTTCGGGAAGTTCCGGCATCGCGTCTGCTGCATTTTTATTATGGTTTCAAGAGTCCTGGCATTAAAATCACGTTGCCGCCTCAGTTGCTCACGAAGCAGCACCTCTAACACTCGAAAAAGCGCCTTTTTTATACCGACGATGACCGGGCCAATGTACGGCCGATGGGATGAAATTGTTGGTGGTATAAGCCGAACATCACTCGCCTGGGCCATTTGACGCAAGCCCTCTAGCACCTCTAGCTCTGCCTCGAGGTACCCCTCAAGCAACGGCAACCGGTGATGTTCCATATACACCCGATCTTTCTGAGAATACGCGCCCGAATCAATCCTACGCCGAACCCGCTGCTCAATCACTTCGGCCAGCTGTGAGTCATCCCTTCCAAGAATCGAGAACCAAGACATAAGGCATTCTCTTAAAATTCAATACATTAACACATAGCCATCGCTGAGATGCTACTCAAAACCGCATTATTTTTGACGATGGCTATAAATCACCCCGTAATTAGAATCCAATACGGACGCCAGAGGCATCTTAGCAGAACCATCACCTATTGACGATATTGCTATGAACACATGAAAGCCCGCCGCTATACCCTATTCTTAGGACTTCTCCTGACCGTACTTGCCTGCCGACCTGCGCGACAGCCGGATTTTGAGAGCCTCTCCTCGGCGGGGATCCTTCCATGTAGTTCGAAAAATCCTTATCTTGGTTCCAACCTTCTAATTGCACGAGAAATAGAAGACAGCACGTTTTTATATCACTTCCTCAAGCAGCGAGGCGGACCCAAGGCCATTAAAGTTACTAATAACGGGTACCAGATTACGCTGTACTATCCCCAAGATCACGAATACTACCGGACTACCTTTAATGACCTAGAATGGGTTATAGAAGGTCCTTTCTCCATTCCAAGGTCCGAGTACAAAGAAGTGATGGGATATCAGACAAAGGATCCGGGCGAAGTTGTGCTGCACCTTTGGGGAAGAAATGTGCAGTTTACGACGCCCCGTCGAAAAGTTCCCCATCATCTTATGGAATTCCAATTCCCAACCCCGACACCCCGTCCCCGTCCCAAACCTCGAATTAAGGTTCCAACTGCGGTGCCCACCCCCTCAGGACCATTAACACTCGATCAGGAGGCGCTTAGAAAGATTAATTCCACCGCTGTACAGCCATCTCCCACTCCGCCGAAATAAATTGACTGGTTAAAAATGCGTTGCGGGTGAATTGATAACAACCAATTACTGGAGTTCGGACGTCGACTTCGGGCGCGATTTCAATAAAGACTCAAGAATTTAAATCAAGCGCTTCAGGGGCCATCTCAGGAAAAACAATTCTCTTTTTCAAGGCCGATGTTAATTGTTCAAAATCCTTAATACTTAATGCCTCAGCCCGGCTGTCAGGCGAAACCCCCGACTCTGCAAAACTTTCTTTAAGGACGTCATCGTCAAAGTGGCCACACCTGGAGAGCGAATTAAAAATCTTCTTCCTGCGCTGGAGAAAAGAGAGCCGCACGACCAAACCGAAAAGATCGATCAGCTCAGGTGCGATCCTTGGCTCTTGGGAAAACTCGACTGTTAATATCTGGGAATCTACCTTAGTCGGCGGATGAAACGCATCACCTGGGATAACTGCACCTAAGGACACGTCCCCCCATAACTGCACCATAATCGAAAGAACTCCATAGGTTCTACTTCCTGGTGGGGAAGCAACCCTTTGAGCAAACTCCTTTTGAAGCAGCAAAGTCGCGCGACTCACTACCTTACGCTGTTCAATAAGATGAAATAATATGTCGGTCGAGAAGGAATAAGGGAGATTCCCAAATACCACATGAGGGCCACTGCCAAATTGCGAGAAGTCGACCTCACGCACGTCTTGGACAACAACTTCAACGTTAGGATATCGCTGTGAAAGCTCTGCTGCAAATTTCGGTTCAATCTCTATGAGGTGAAGTCGCGAGGCCTTCGAAAGCTCACCGGTAAGCGCCCCCAGACCGGGCCCAATTTCAATAATCGAATCATGTGGGTTGAATTCACCACAATTTATCATCTCCTCTATCACGTAAGGCTCTATCACAAAATTCTGCCCACGCTCCTTGGACGGACGAACTCTTAAGTCCTTAAGCTCCTGTCGGGTATTTTTCTTAATCCTACTCATGAATACTCGGTTGTGGTTAACAAGTTAATTGGTCAAGTGGCCATCGACTTCGGATCTCTCCGATTTGTGTCGGATGAGTTGTCGGAATGCCAGCCTTTCTAGCGCAGAATGCGGCATGCGCGATCATCGCCGCATTATCAGTACAGTGGGCAATCGCGGGAGAAAACAGCTTGACTTCGGGTATCTGTGCTATTTCGCTGCGAAGGAAACGATTAGCGGCAACACCACCTGTAAGCGCTACGACACTACTACCCGTTAATCGCACACAGTTACGAATCTTCAGCATCAGCGCGTCAACAATTGCAGTTTGAATGGTGTATGCCAATTGACCTTGAAGTTCATTCGATAGATACCCGAACTCGGTACGAATTGAATGCTCACTAGAAGGCTCAGCTCTGACAGATTTCTGGACCAGAGTTCTCACGGCGGTTTTTAACCCCGAAAAGCTCATTTCTGGGCGATCCCGCATAACAAGGGGTAATTTAAAGGGCGAGCTCGAAACGCTATCGGCTAGTTTTGCTAAAATGGGGCCTCCCGGGTACGGAATACCGAGCATCGACGCTGATTTATCAAAAGCCTCGCCTACTGCATCATCAATTGTTCGTGTCAGAATCTGATACTGTCGGTACCCCCTGGCCAATACAACCTCCGAATGACCGCCAGAAACTACCACTCCGAGAAACGGAAAAGCCAACGTAGGATTGTCCATCATTGGAGCAAGCAAGTGCCCCTCAATATGGTTAACGCTCCGTACACCAACGCCAAGCCCCTCCGCAAGCCCCCGCGCGAACATGGTGCCGATCAAAAGACAGCCCTTCAAACCGGGCCCCTCAGTTACTGCGACTTCTGTAATTTCGGACTTTGCAACTCCGGCCTTTTTAAGCAAATCAGTCACAAGTCCCGGCAAAATCTTCAAGTGTTCGCGCGCTGCAATTTCCGGAACAACACCACCGTACTGCTCATGAAGAAGCACTTGCGATGCCACAAGTTCCTCAAGCACTCGTCCGTGCTGCGGATTCGTAGAGTGAAGCGCGACAGCGGTTTCATCGCAGCTGGTTTCAATAGCGAGAATCATGGGTGACGTTAATTAGATGGTTTAGCTTGGATTATTCGCACGCTAATATCTTAGGAAATTAGCACAACGTTATGCACGCTGTCAATCGACTACACTCATTCCCACCCCAAGATCGTTTGAACTGGAATGTTATACACGGACGCCAAATTTAACCTGGCTTAATTGTCAATCCTCAACCCAAATCTAAAATTCTCGTGCAAAACCATGACCAACATCATACCGCCCAGAAATACTATTCTAGTAAGCATCATACATTCTCAGATCCTTCGAAACCTAAGATTCTTATTCAAAACAAACCTTGGAGGCAAGATAAAGAGATGTTCAAGTGCAAAAATAGACCGATATGCGTTATGTTCGTTTCCCTCTTGCTCTTAATAGGCTTTGTATTATTTGCTCTCCCTGCCTTAGTCTATGCCAACCCAAATATACATCGACAGAATCGCAGGGAACGGTGCGGAACGATATCACTGAAAATCGTTGATCGCTCGACTCAGCAATCTGTAGGAAACTGCCCACTCTACTCCTCTCTATCTCAGTTTACCCCTTCTCCTAAGATTGAATTACATCTGCCAAATTCGGGCATTCTAGACCTAGAGCCAGCGATAGCTTTCAAGGCCGGAAGTGTCCGGTTTTCGCTGGATGGTTATGGTTCTGGTGTCGATAATGTTGCGCCCTTCACACTTCTTGATGCGCTACCAAATGCTCAGATAACTCCCGGGCACGCCGTTGTAAATGTTGAATTTTTTTCCTCCAATAATGCTCATGGCCGGTTAATTAAAAGTCTGAGAGTATATTTGGCTCGATATACTGAAGAAGAACATAGCACCGGTATTCCGATCGTGCGCTTAATGTGTCTGGAGCGAGTTCAATCAGAGACTCCTACACGACTCAGTACTACTGCCATTCTTGAAGATGGATCGCTACGTGCTATAGCAACTGATGATCCAAAGAATGGATTCATATTTGGTTACTCCCCTGATACTAGCAAAGGAGTAAAGTATCCTCTCATGCCATCAGCAGAAGGAGACGAACCAGATGTCAATGAAACACCACTATTCGCAATAGATGGTACTGGATATGTTTCTGAGACGTACTTAGGGAAGCGGTCTACATTCGTTAGATTTTTTGATCCCACTGGAAATGAACTGATGGTAAAACCGCTTATTAGAGCGGATTACGAGGTTAGCATTCCGATGATGACCTTTTTCTTTCCGGAAGGTTTTGGCGTACGTACCTGGGGAGAAAATTCAGAAGGAGAGTCACGTTTTAACTATAATGGAGATACTGTTGCTGAAAAATTATTTGAAGGTACTATTGAGAGGCATGAGAGGCTCTATGTAAATGATCCTAACGATGGATACTATATCCAAGGTCTATATTGGTTTGTCTTTTGTGATGTTAAAGGCTCTGATACTTCTTTTGGAGGTGCTCATCCGTATATCAGAAGAGTCGCAACAGATTCTGAAATATCTATTGGATACGGCACAGCCCCATATACAGAGCTTGCGCCTATTTTACCTCTGTTATCAGACAATCACTTTTTTCCTTGGGAGGAGACTCAATTCGGGGGACCGGACCTATATTATGGTTTCAATCGAGCCTGTTTTCAACATTCAATAACTGGTATCGAGACTGATAATTCATCGAATGCCTATGTTCTTTACAGCCTCAATTCATATAATTTTATGAACGAGAGTTGGCCTTCGGCAAAAATCACTCAATTGCAGAAAATATCACCTGATGGAAGATTACTCTGGCAAAAGACCCTGAGTGGTGAGCTTTGGGATCAATACTTCAATGTTAGTTACGAATTTCCTGGTCTTGTTCCCGTGAGTCTCAACTGGATAAAAGATCGTGACATCCTGATTATAATTGGCAAGGCTCCTGGTTCAGGAAAGCTTGACCAGTCTGGAAAAAGCCATTATCTCGCAATTTTTCTCGATAAGGAAGGGACTGTCATTAACACTCAAGAGCTCGGCTATCTGCTTCCTGAAAGTGACATTCTTGCACCACATCGATCAAATGCTGTAACTAATCCAGAAAAGCATCAATACTACTCTCTTAGTGAAAAATTAACTACGCAATCTTCAAGTAACGAACACTGGCTGACAACACTACACGTTTCATCAGAAAGTTAATGAATCGGTCCCTGCGAAATGCATTCTATTTTCAGGCAATTATTATAATTCTACTTGATTATGTTAAATAACTTAACTTGGAGGCATTATGAATTTTCGAACTGTTGCTCTTGGGATACTAGCATCTTCTTTTATCTTTGAAACCGCTGCGGGCGAAAAGATTTGCCTCCGCATCATAAAAACTCGTCCTCGAATCTATCGAGCCACTGCCGCTAAATGCCCGCGCGGATATACCGAGCTATTCGACACTGCTTTTGTAGCCGCTGGCGATCAAGGACTCGCCGGACCAACTGGACCTATCGGGCCCATTGGACCCATCGGACCCATCGGACCCATCGGACCCATCGGACCCATCGGACCCATCGGACCCACTGGTGAAACAGGAGCTACTGGAGCTCAAGGTATTCCAGGACCAGAAGGACCAACTGGTAAGGATGGATCTCTGGCACTCTGGGGAAATGGATCGAATGGTGATCTCGTGGTTAACAGAGGCGAAAGTCTTACAGTAAGACCGGGGCAACAGTTTAGGAATATTACGCTCGCAACAGGTAGTGTACTTACCATTCCACACGGCACTAAGTTGCTTTGTACTGGATCGGCTACTATTGACGGGACAGTGAATGTTACTCCGGGGAGCCTTGGGGGATTTATAGCATTCCCAAGATTTTTAGAGATTCCCTCTTTTTATTCACTTACCGTTGAAACTCCTGGTACTGGTTCAGCGCCAAAACCCGCAAGATCAGGAGAAATTGTTCCTGCAAATTGGGGCGACGCACGAGGATCTAATACTCAAGAAAGAATTCTAGGTCCTTCCGATCTCGCGAACCTCAGGCCAAATGTTACAACGAGTGGAGGTGGTGGGGCTGGTGCACTCAATAACTTTGGTGGTTCTGGTGGTGGTTCTGCCGGAATCTACTGTCATGATAGCATTGTGATAGGGAGCACTGGTAGCCTATCGGCAGATGCTGAACCTACCCCAAATGGAGCTGGTGGAGGTGGGGCCGGTGGACTCTTAGTACTCTCTTCTGCAGGCTTCATATCTAATGCAGGGAGAATATCTGCCAACGGTGGTACTGGTGGGTTTGGTTCATCGAATTGCGCTCCTGGAGGTGGGGGCGGTGGTGGAGTCGTTCACCTAATTGCTCGAGAATTAGACTCAGGTCAAATCCTTGTCGACGGAGGGCTCCGCAGTACGGTGCTAGGCAACAGCTTGACCCCAAATTCCTGGAAGTGTGGAGGAGCGGAAGGAGGAACTTTCGGAGGGGCTGGGGGTAAAGGCGGAGATATAGTGAACCTGGTCAAGAGCTTCGGAAGTGATGGCAAGACAGGAAAGATTTACAGAACAATTACAACCGATCCAACAGCGTTACTACTCTGATACAAGGAAGTATGCGACGCACGTGTTAACCGTTCACCCTAAAAAGAGCAATGAGGGGGATAAAGCGGCCCCAGCCAATTGAAATTACAAAGAATTTTAGTAATTTTGGGTCACAATCAAGTATCACCGATACGGCGAGACCCAAAATCGCTAAATTCAAAGTAAGTTCAGGTAGATGTGCCGCTTTAGACCGCGAAACTGCTCTTTTTAGGGTTATAACTCTACGATTTTGCCCTGCCTACCTCAGTCATCAACCTGCCCAATAAATTCAATCACCGCATTGAGGTCATCGTCAGACGCCTGTGCGTAGAAAGCTGTGGGGCAAAACGCTTGGTCGCGCTGCTTTCCGTCGGGCCCTCTTCCGCTACGCAAGTACTCCTTAAGCTCGCCCTTTGCCCATCGACCCGGAGATAGGATTCCCGCCAATGCGGGCACAGACTTTGCCTCCGCAGAGCGTTTGACGACCCGCTCGCCTGCGAGGGGCTCCGGGTCTCCAAAGAAAGTAGAAACCCCATTATGGCACGAACTACATCGCATGACCGCACGGGAAAGATAATGGCCGTAGGCAACTGAATTAGCCCGATCGATGTCAGATATCGCTCCTTTTACATTAATACCTGATTCACCGGAAACCCAGTTGTAGGGGTTCAATGTACTAACAGATCGATGTTCCACCTCGCTTTCCACTGGCCGAAGAGAGGCGAGGTACGTTGATATTGCCAGAATATCAACGTCCGACAACCACTCGAACCCCTCATGGGCTTGGTGAGAAACGTATTCCCCTGAGGAAGAGCGACCGCTTCTAAACAACTGCTTAACATCGGTAGCAGTCCATCGTCCTATGCCATATGTTCTTGAAGGTGTGATATTTGGCGCAAGCACCTCACCAAATCGATCGTTAAAGGGAACACCACCAGAAAGTGGTGCTCCCGGCTTACGAAAGGCTCCGTGGCACGAGCCACAAGCCGCAATGCCCTCAACGAGGTATTTGCCTCGAGCAAGCTCCTCTCGACTATCTCGTGGTACAACACGTTCGTCGAACTTCAAAGAACATCCTGCCACAATCATCTGCGCAGCAATTATCAAGAGAAACAAAGACACCAAACGTGAGCTCATCAAAGACCTTTTCCAAATGAAATGCTTCCCGCAAGAGTAGCGTCATGCCTACAAAAGCGTATGTCCAAAAGTACCGTAGAATTGTGAGGTGACAAAGCCGTTCTGCTGGACTTCAACGAAACCACCTTCCTTTGAAAAATGGCGAGAACGGTTTGTGAGACATCTCGCGATGTAGCCACGAATCATCAATTCGAGGCAAAACGATAACATGGCCATCGCATGGGAGGCACGCAAAACCTGACTCTAAACCTAACTTCAACGTCAGTCGCTTTTCAAACAGTAGTTGAAAAAATGAATAGTGAGTAGCCAAGAAAAAAATTGCTGACCTAGTCGACAGTAAGAACGACACAACAACCTTCATCCGTACTTCCCTATCCATAGTTCCCTTTCAATTCCGGCTACTACCGTTCGTATACCTCGTAGCGCTTACGGATCATTAATCGCGCCCGATGTAATCGAGACTTGACCGCTGCCGTAGTAAGACCCAGCCGTGAAGCAGTCTCATCCCCCGTGAGCCCGTCGACATCGCGCAGAAAAAATATAGTACGAAACGATTCAGGTAGCGAGTCTATAACTTCCTGTGCAATCTTTAATTTCTCAACTCGCACAAATTGGTCCTCCACCGTATCAGGCCTCTCACCTTCCTCAGACTTGGCGAGAAAGCTCATCTGCTCCCGACGATCTTTTCTGTGGCGGGTTCGAAGTTTCATCAAGGCACAATTAAAAGTAATGCGATAAAGCCAACTGGATAGCGACGACCGTCCCTCGAACTCCCCGATCTTACGATACAGACTTACAAATACATCTTGAACTATCTCTTCTGCATCCTGATCACTAGCAACCAGTCTGGAGGCAAGTGCAAATATTCGGCTTTGGTATATGTATATGAGTTCGGAGAAGGCCCCTTCGTCGCCTGATTTGACCCTTTCAACCAGGTTCTGATCATTCTCGTAAGCTAGTAAACCTGTCATATACATCCTTTCTAAAAGAAATTTGGCAACTCATTAGTACCCGTGGAGAATGCCCTCCCCCGTTTCTCATTAGTTACCTTCCTATTCAGCAAGAGATATGCCATTTAGCCATTTGTATCCTAACTAACATAACCTGGATTATTCACGAGGCGCGTCTCGTGAATAATTCGGAATAAGCACTCGGTGAGAGCCCTTTCTTTTCTCCGTCCTAAGTGAGAATCTAAGGTCGACCCGATAGACCCTGGTAAGTGACTGGAATTACTTCACCCATCTCATTGCTCATGATCTACAATGCTCGACGTAGCAAGCTTCAGCCTGCGCTTTTATATCACTGCATGCCTCGTGTCTAAAGCAATTTCAGCCATTTACCGCAGTTCTTACGTCGAACTCAGGTATTTAGCAGCGCCTCCTCTAAAGGCCTGAACGCCGACGACCCCCGGTTCTGGTGCCAGACCTGTATTAAATGAACATACCGATTGACCAAAAACTAGACAATTTAATTATTTTTATGGATTTTACGATTACGATACTTGGAAGTGGCCCCTCTACCGGGGTCCCCCACCCGTGCTGCACCTGTGCTACCTGCAGCTCATCAGACCCGAAGAATCAGCGCCTTAGGCCGTGTGCATACCTACGGACAAGCACAGGGCAGGGGTACTTAATCGATGTCTCCCCCGATATTCGTGAACAGGTCCTACGATACAGGATTGAGAGAGTAGATGGGATAATTATAACGCACGCGCACGCCGACCATATAATGGGGCTTGACTATCTGCGCCTGTTCAACTTTATCCAAAAGAAGGCTATCCCACTCTTTGCAAATCCAACGGTGCTCCGAAGTATACAATCAATGTTCTCATATATCTTCAGGCCTGACCTTCACTACAAGGGGGGTCGCCTTGCGCAATTTCTTCCTACCGAAGTTGATGATTTGACCCCGTTTGAAATTGATGGCCTGATAATCCAGCCTTTTCCGATGTTTCATGGACAGGTGAGAGCAACTGGATACCGCATAGGTACTATTGCCTACGCAACCGACTGTCACGAGATTCCTGTACAGTCACAAAATATTATCAGGGGGACGGAAACGCTATTTTTAGATGCGCTGAGCTACGAATCTCACCCCACTCATTTCAACATTGAACAGGCGGTACACATGGCTACGCATCTTGAAATCCCACGAACCTTCCTTATGCACATGACTCACAATCTCGAATATAACGTCCTTAAAGAAACGCTCCCTAAGGGAATCGAACCGGCATATGATGGACTCATGATCAACGGAGTATTGTAACCTGTAGAACAAAAAAAATCACGCCACAAAAGAAAAAGAAACTTTAGCGTAATTCTCTCATTAAGACTGGCTTTAATTCCGCAAAAGTCGGATTTACGAGCGAGATTTTAGCAATTCGGCTACCTACCTGGGCAAGTGCATTGGCATTAGAAAAGCTGAAAAGATTGAACGTAAGATGGGGCCACTGCTGCTCGAACATTGCTGCAGAATCGCTATGTGCCAAATCAAAAGTTCGGAACCGATATTCTTCAACAAGAACCGGAATGGCGCTGCGACGGCTTGGAGTTCGATCCATTCTTGAAGGCAACATTACTCCGTCAGCACCTTCGACTTTTTTAATAACATCCTTAAGGGACAACTCTACTCGAAATATACTCTCACTCGTATCAATGCAGGGAACGCCAAGCTGATCCAGAAAATTTCTAATCTCTTCGGAAGTAAAACTCTCAGGAAATAGGCAGGACATTTCAACATCCTCGCAATTTCCTACCGTCAATCGTAGGTCTATTGCAGGAATGACTGTTAATGCCGAATCCTGCGCGGCTACCCGAAGCCGGTCAATAAAATCTCCACTGTAATAATCAGTAACCCCTAGCACGTCGATGCCCTTAACACGGGCCAGTCGCACTAATGCTGGCGCCGTATCCAACCCCTCGATCCCCCGATAGCCAAGAGAATTCGGTGTATGCACCCTAAGATCCATCACATAACTCTGGCGCTTCTCGGTTACCTCCTTTTCAATCCTATTAAAAAGCGAGGTTGACCGTTTACCAGAGTTCCTTTGTCTTACCATGGTATATTCCTTGAAAAAAAAACCGCCGGACAGAACGTGACGTCCAGAGTCACAAAACCGCCACCCTTAGGATGCCTAACACACTGGTTGAGATTCGTCGGCTCAGTTTTTGGAAAGACGCAATGAGTGAGAGCGCGTGAAAGAAGTCATGCTACCTCCCTGAATTCTACAAGTTACTCTATACTTGCAACGTGAGAAAGACGTGGGAAAAACGCTTAATGGCT
>JBIIDM010000236.1:0-4181 GCA_044238365.1 Bdellovibrionota bacterium
ATGCCCTCCATTTCGGTAACATGAATTATGAGGCAACGTATAGTTCAAACTGTCCTGTTAACCGGATTTCGGTAACATTCTTTTTGAGGCAAATCGCTCAGCTTTTGTAATTTGACAGGAGTCATCATCATCGGTGATGATAACTATCTCTGGCTTGTATAAAAAGGGCTTTTTCTCCATCTCTGCATTTATAAACTCTATAGCTGCTTTGATAGAGTTGGCGATATCTGTTCCACCTCCAGAAAAGTTTCCACTCTTGAACTTATCTAGTAACTTCTTGCCTTCTTCAGGATCAGAAGCAAAGTGAACCTCCTTCATAGATGTATCAAAGACTGAAAGCCAAAGCTCTGCATCTTCACTGATGACAGCTTTTATTCTATTAAGCACAATGCCGGTAGCTTTGTAGTGCTTGGTACCTGACATTGAGCCGGTACCGTCAAATAGAACAAAAACTGCTTGCTTTTTCTCGAGCAAGGTGCCTCTTTCTCGCATCCTCAACTGGTTTTGAGCCAGTCGAGCATTGAAAAGAGTAGGACTCTGCTGTTTTAATGCCCACTCTGAAGGAATAACTCTTGTAAGTTCAGACAATTCTTTTATAAATCTGGTCTGAACTTCTTCTCCGTCTGGGGATGGTGTAAATTCCTTTTTTTTCCGAATAGCAAGTTTGGATATGGCATCTAACTTTCGGCTGATTTCAACAATATGCCTCTTATCGGATGCCATATCTTCAGCTATTTTTAATCCTTGAAGAGTACTATCTTGGTTTTTTTCTTCGAGAAGTTTTCTTTCGACTTCCGAGAGATTTTCAACTTCCTCGAAA
Source organism: Bdellovibrionota bacterium (assembly GCA_044238365.1). Lineage (GTDB taxonomy): Bacteria > Bdellovibrionota_C > UBA2361 > UBA2361 > JBIIDM01 > JBIIDM01. The sequence goes on from JBIIDM010000236.1 coordinate 821, forward strand.
ATTGTATTTATTTTTTCTGCTGCTCCTTCTGGGTAGTCAGAGTCAGAAAAAATTGGTAGAGCATCTCCATCATTTCCTGGTAGTCCGCCACTTTGAAGAGACAATAGCTTTAAAAAAGATATTGCCTGCTCCAAAGGAGAATTTCCAGGGGTGTCAGAAAAATCTACGGCTCCAAGAAAGTCTTGTACATTTTGATGATACCGCAGCAGTTTAGCTGCTTTCTCATCAATTGCTGTACTTCGACTTAAAGTATAACCACTAGCAATGCTCCAGCCTCTATCACATGGGGTTTCAAGGCTTGTTTCTGCTATTTTCCTTACCTCATCTTTATATAAAAAAGGTAAGGTTAATACTCCTCCCGCTGCAAGATTGCAAAGGTCTGCCACGAGGCTTAAGCTGTACTTATTGAGCTTAAGTCTTTGAGCTACTTCTTTAATCTCAGCAGCAGAAGGTGTCATGTACCCGTCTGCTGGTCTTGTCCTCATAAAAACCTCTGTTATACTCTATACTTCTACTGAGTCATACGCCATCCGCTTGAATTCAGCTATCTTATTGTCTAGCGTTTCCCTAAGAATTTTCCTTTCATTAGCCAGATCATCGGTTAGTGTTAAAGCATTTACTCTCGTAAGCATCTCTTCAAGCTTCTTAGCATTTTTCATCAAAGCTATAGGTGTTTTAGGAGCATTTGCAAAGTAGCTGATTTTCGAGTTTGTTTCATTTTGAACAATCTGAAAATCTTTTCGAGATTGAATGCGTTTAAATGAATCATCCAATTCCTTTTGAAGTTTACTAGCGAAGTTTTCCATACCTGGCAGGTACAAAAGATCTAGCAAATCTTCTCTTTCTACTTTTTCACTTCCTCTCATAAGAGCCGCCGCTTTGACCAACCTGAGAGAGTGGACAGCTGTTCTTGGACTCACTACCTCACCAGATGCCGTGGCTTGAGCCATAACATCAGCGAGAACTTCTAAAGTTCCATTAAGATCGGGACCTTCAAGTTCGGGCGATACTTTTTGAAACAATGTCAGATACTGTTGCTTTTCATACTTTTCCCATGCAACTTTTAGTTGCAAGGGAAATCTTTGAATTAGAGCTTCCGCTGCTGGTCCTATCGCACTGACTTCGTTCGGGTCCTTATTTGTCAATGCGATGATAATTCTGGTTTTCATATCAAAGACTTGACAGCCCTTACGCAATTTGCGAGAGGTGATAGTATCTTTCAAACCTAAAAGCACACTGGAAGGTGCGTCGAATAATTCTTCAAAAACAACGTACTCGTAATTGAGGAAACTGTTCTCAGGGAAATATTTAAACACCTTTTCTTCTTCTAACGCTTTGAAATCTAAACCACCCCATAGAGCGTCCTCTGTCATTCCCTCGCCGAATGACTGCGTGAAGGGTTCAACTGCTATCTGTTTAAAAGCTTCTTCAATCATCTCCGACTTCCCGTGTCCACCTGGCCCCCACAAGAGAAGGTTTTGCCCACTTGTGAGTGCAAGACTTAAAATTCTTGCCAGATGATCAGAGTCAACAAATTTTTTTTGCAACCCAATGTGGATTGAACTGTAAACTTCTTGAGATTCAGTAGAATCGAGAAACATAGTAAAAAACCTTTTTTGCTTGTGTGAACTTTACCTTTAGCGCCTTCACTATCCTTTATTGTGGGGATAACGAAGCCTTGCGGAACTCCCATTGCTTTGCCGGGAATCGCATGCGACACCAAAAGATATACAAGATATGTATCGTGTTTCATCTGTAAGGTTCGCTTTTTGAGGAATTTTTTTAATTCCTCAAAAAGCGAACCTTAAAAAGCATGTATAAAATATACACACATATTTTTTTCGATGATTACGCATATAATATGTAGTAATTACTATATAATAAGACATAAAAAGTTTACGGCAACCATTACAATAACTACTGTTATTCCCTCTAGTTTGAAACAATTTTTTCTACTACTTAGTAATCAATTTTCTACCCATAATAAGTTTTAGGATTACAGTCTATTTTTGCCATATCACGTGAAGTGACGACGACAATTTAATTTGTTATGTGCGAAACTTATAGAGTGATGACAATTTAATAGGATTACCTATTGCTTAAAATATTTCTCCACAAAGAGCGTGTTTAAGAACCCGTAAGCGTTCGGCCCCCGCTAAGTACCTAGGCAAAAGTTTTTCGGGCATAACCTGTTGTTTTTAGGGTTGTATTTGGCGTCCTATGTTATATGAGACCACCAAGTCGATTTATAGGAAGTCTTACAGCGCAACAGATTTCGCTTCTGAATGAAATCATGTGTACTAGTCTGTCGTATCGAAAGCGACAATGTGCTCATGCGGTCATTCTGAGCTGCAGAGGATATACAGTAAGGGCGATAGAGGAGATATATGAGTTAGACCGTGACACAGTGTCAGCATGGCTTGTAAATTTTGAAGAATTTGGGCTCTGTACACGACACATATAGTTCAGTCACTTGAATTTATTGCTTTTATTGATACTCTAATGGTTGCAAAATCAAGGAGAATATCGATGAAAGGATTCAAGGAGCTAACGAGTATACTAGGCGAGAATGTGGCAATGAGCAAATTCAGATTGGAGGTCTTGCCATACTGGTTCTCTCGTTGATCATTGCGAATACGACCAACTTAAATAGATTTTGCCTATTCTGTGATACAGGGACAAAGCGCGATTCTCGGTATAGGAGATTGCAACGTTTCTTTTCTAACGTAGAAGTTGACCTGGACAAGTTTGGTTTGTTTTTGGTTTCGTTGTTCTTCGAGAGTGATGACGAGATGTACCTCGTACTTGATAGAACAAACTGGAAGTATGGCAAGAAGAACGTGAATATTTTAGTATTGGCAGCTGTATACCGAGGGGTAGGGATCCCGATTCGTTGGAAGTTACTTGATAAGCAAGGCAACTCCAATACATAGGAACGAACTAAAATAGTTTCCGATTTTATTGAAGTGTTTGGTTCAAACAGGATTGCCGGTCTTCTTGGAGATCGCGAGTTCATCGGAAAGGAGTGGTTTAAATATCTCCAGAATTGCGGTATACCGTTCGTAATGCGCATTAAGGAGAATACTTTGGTGATGAATAAAGGGACTGAATTGCATGTGCGCAATCTGTTTCTGGACCTTTCCGTAGGACAAAAGAGGATACTAAGAAGTCCCCGTTCTATATGGGGTCTTGATGTGTATTTATCGGCTGTCCGTTCTAAAGATGGCAGGCTACTAATTGTAGCAACAATGGATCCACAAATTGACGCGATCACTTTGTACGGACATCGCTGGGAGATTGAGAGCCTCTTTGCATGTCTCAAGGGCAGGGGGTTTGATTTTGAGGAAACCAGGATAACCGA
>JBIIDM010000078.1:0-14622 GCA_044238365.1 Bdellovibrionota bacterium
AGTAATTCTCAAAAATAATGCGGTATTGAAATTCTAAGGAATTTTTGAGAATTACTATAAGTGCTTGCTTTGACTCGCCTCCGCGAGTCGATAGTGTTTCTCAAATGTTGAATCAAAACCGCATTATTTTTTGAGAAACACTATAATTTTAGGATAAGCAGATATGAATTCACTTAAAACAAGCATTAAACTATCTCTTTTAGTATTATGCACCGCGTGTGCTTTTGGATGTTCTTACACTAGCGGCAAAGGGTGCTGCGGGTCGCATGATAAGACAGCCCAATGCCAAAAGGGTGAATGTACGGAACATCACTGCGCCAAGTGTAGTGGCCATCATGGCGAGGCAGTTCATAATGCGGAAAAAACACAGTTACCTGGTGGCGCGTGCCATCAGTCTAAGTAGGGGCTCTAGCCCTGTCAGCTTTTTTTAAGCGGCAGGGATTGGCTACTCTTACTGTTTTGGATGTCCCAACGTAACCCTGATTATTCACGATCCATACCATCTTAACGGCTCAGGTGGCTTAACGGCTCAGGTGGCTTAACGGCTCAGGTGGCGCGTGTCGTGAATAATCAGGGTTAAGGTTTAGAGTTGATCCTTAACCCGGAGCGCCTACTAAGAGGATAATTGCAGTGGGTTCTCCCCCCCCCCCCCCTCCTAAAACTGAGCACACGCATAAACCGGCACATCACCAAGCGCCGTTCTCCCCGGCAGCGCAGTTAATTCCCCCACAAACATTGCCTCAGCAATCGTAACATCATACCGGCTGCACAATTCAATCACGGCCCTTGCCGTTCCGCCCGTTGCGAGAATGTCATCTACCAGCACCAGACTCTTTTTATTCTTCAGCGTTGCCGGAGCGATTTCAAGTGTGCCCGTGCCGTATTCCAAAGCGTAGTCAATTGCGACTGTAGGCGGGGGAAGCTTCCCTTCCTTTCGGACAACAAGCAGTGGTATTCCCAAGGCATAGGCAAGCGGCGAGGCAAATATAAAACCCCGGGCGTCGATTGCAATAATCCCGTCGGGCTTTAGGTTGAGGCAGCGTTCCTTGAGAGTGGTGACAATTGCTTCCAGATCGCCCGGATGTTCGGCGAGCATCGAAAGAATATCAATAAAATTGATACCGGGCTTGGGCCAGTCCGGAATGGTGCGTTTATGACTTTGAATCATCAGGGAGACGGGGGTAGACATTACGTGTAGCTCCTGTAGGCGAATTGAGTGTTGTCATGCGAATCTGATCTGTACTTTAGGGGCTTTCAACCCAGCTGAAAACTCGAACATTATGTTGTTTTCTGGCCCTGATTCCCTCATTAAAGCCCGTTTTAGCTACGGCTATCGTATCTGATTCGCCCTCTGGGCCGGATTATGGCTTTTTATGACAAAGTGTAAAGCCTTTATTTGCGACATAACGTGGGTATTGCTATTATTGCACTGTTTCGTCGAAGTTTTGGTAAAGCAGGGCTGCATTTCTAATTTATAGCGCCATGTTAATTATATAAGAATTACTTAAGTTATGGAAATTATAAAAGAAAATCCTGGTTTTTTTACGACGACAATTGATAGTATGGTGGGTTTTGTGCGAAAATATTCGCTTTTTACCTACCCGTTTGTCACTGCGTGTTGCGGTATGGAGTATATGGCGGTGAGTTGTGCTCATTACGACACTGATCGGTTTGGCGCTGCACTACCTCGATTTACACCACGGCAATCGGATCTGTTAATGGTTGTGGGCACGGTAAACCACAAGTTAGCGCCGGTGCTGTTGCGGGTGTATGAGCAGATGACCGAGCCGAAATGGGTGGTCGCTTTTGGTGCGTGCGCTTCATCTGGAGGATTTTACGACAATTACACCACCGTGGCAGGTGTGGACAAAATCATTCCGGTTGATATGTACATTCCCGGGTGCCCGCCGAGGCCAGAGACGGTTCTGGATGCGTTGATGCATCTTCAGCGTAGAATTCAAGATTCAGGTCAGCAGTTGTCTCATGAGCATGGTGGCTACCAATCCCATCCGATTCTTCCAAAGTTGCTGGGGAACGAGATCGATACCCGAGTTGAGCGACCTAGGTAATGAAAAAGAAATACTGTTGACTTGAAAAGATCGAATTTTAGGAACATACTTTCGTTACAGGTTATTTTCTTCCCAGGTTGCCGACTGTCCTGACCACTTTCTATAGCCATCGTAAAAAATAATGCGGTTTTGAGTCGCATCTCGGCGATGGCTATGTGTTTGTTTTGACTCGCCTCCGCGAGTCGTTATAGTAATCTTTAATACTTTATTATTTTTGAAAATTACTATAGACGTGATGATTATCAAGAGAAGCAGATGAGTGAAGAAGTAGCAAATCCGGTAGAGCTTCTGTTCGAGGTCTCACAACTCGACCAGAGAATTGCGAGGGTGATCGCTCAGAGGCGGCAGCAGCTGGGAACGATTCAGGATCGATCGCGGCAGTTCGATGAGTCTAAGGTCGCATTTGAGCAGGCCACAGTAAATGCCAATGCGGTCCGAGACAGATACGATCTCGAGCAGAAGGAGATTCGAGCCGACCGTGAGAAGCTTAAAGCCCGCCGAAAAGCATTATCGACGTTTAATAATCATAAAGTACAGCAGGGAGCCTTGGTTGAGATTGAGCGCTCTGAGCGACTTATAAGTGCTCGCGAGGAGTCGTTGTTTTCAATTATCGATAGTCTTGATGAGGTTGAAGCTCTTGAAAAGCAGACGAAGCTGGCGTACGAAAATGCAGAAATGGCGGTGAAAGAAGCCCAGGACGCTAGTCGAGATGAATGCCTTGATCTCGAAACTCAGTTTAAAGAGGCTCGAAAGGAAAGGGATGCACTCCTAAAAATAATCCCACCGAATATTAAAAGCGTATACGATCAAGTATATGAGAAGTTTCCCGCTGACCCTGTCGTGCGGGTTGCTAAGAATCACTGTTCAGGGTGCTATATGACAGTACCGCCCCAGACGCTGGTCGATATGACGGCGGGTAAGGGGTTGGCAAAGTGTAGAGGGTGCGGAAGGTTGTTAGCTCCAGAAAAAAATGCACATTGAGATACCGAAGAGTAGTGTAGACGATCGCTGGTACTCCTGGTGAGTACGAGAGGAAAGTCGGGACTTCACAGAGCAGGTTGGCCGTTAACGACGGCTCCGGGTGACCGGGGGAAAGTGCCACAGAAAAGAAAACCGCCCGCTGTCACCTTGAAAAGGGTGCCGGTAGAGGAATGGATGAAAAGGTGAGGTAAAAGCTCACCAGCGCGGCGGTAACGTCGTGGCTTGGTAAACCCCAGCTGATGCAAGACAAATAGGAAGCGTTCGTGATTCGCCGGGGATTCTTAAATGGCGAAAGCTTTTGAGGGTCGCGAAGGTGATAACGGTTTGCTCATTGAGCAGGCAAAATGGGCTGCTCGCTCTAAAGTTTCCTGGTAAGTCGCGCGAGTGTACTGGCAACAGTGCGCCTAGATGAATGATCGTTCAAGACAAAATCCCGCTTATCGCACTACTCTTTTTTTTTCGGTATCTTTGTGTGTAGGTTTCGTACACGGTAATCGCATCTCGTCTTTCATAAAGCACTGACTTCCCATATGCCGTGGAGAACTGTATTATCCTAAAAAGAGCAGTTGAGTGGGATAAAGCGGCCCAGCTAGCTGGGCCGCTTTAGACCGCGAAACTGCTCTTTTTAGGATAATCGTCGTGCTATAGCCATCGTCAAAAATAATGCGGCTTTGAGTTTCATCTCGGCGATGGCTATGTGTTTGTTTTGACTCGCCTCCGCGAGTCGTTATAGTAATCTTTAATACTTTATTATTTTTGAAGATTACTATATATATTCTCTAGCTTATAAGACTAATCACACCTACACTACTTATCCCACGTTGAATTCCACAAAAGCCTTTCAAGATAAAACAAATGCTTCGGTTCAAGAAGCGCAACACAGTCATGATAAACGCCTCGATAGCTTAAATCGAGACATTGTTCGATTGAAAGAAGAGAATGCTCTGCTGCTTCGGCGGCAGCAGGAGCTTCAGACACAGATGAATGGCGTGCTTGAGTCAACGTCCTGGAAGTTAACAATGCCATTGCGTCGACTAGCCGAGGTATCTCGCCTACTGCGACCGTTCTGGCGTTTTGGCGCTGTCGAATTGTACGTTGAAAAATCAGAGCAAAACACGGGGAAGTCTGCACACGCAAATACCTCTTTTTTACGTTCAACAAAGCCAGGGAGGGGGCTCTATGGCGGCTGGGTAGAGTTTTCCTATCAATTCACCTCGCAACGTCAGCATGTGCCGTTTTTTCTTTATTATGATAGTGGCACAGGGTTCACCGGTGACGGCCGCACTGTCTTGACGCTGCAGGGAAGCGGACGGAAAGATTCGATACTCGTCCGTTTGCCCGAACATGTCGTAGGGCTTCGTTTGGACGCATTCGATGGTTGTGGGGAGTTTGAGTTCAACTGGTTGCTTTTAAAGCCGCTCGGCAAGGGCCAAGTTTTTGTAAAGTGGATGTTGGCCCAGGTTCTTGGTCATGGGTTTTCGGTGACCAAGCTGTACCGCAAAGTTCGAAAGGGCCTGGCGGTGCTGCGGTCTGGAGGCATTCTCGCACTGCGGGCTAGATTACAGGGCGAAAGTTTTAGCCACGACTACTCCCGGTGGGTATCTACCTACGATACAATTACTCAGGAAGACTGTCGGGTGATGAAAGAGTACTCGTTCAAGGTGAATCCGCTGGTTTCGATCATTATGCCAACGTATAACACCCCTGTGTGGGCGCTTCGTAAGGCAATTGATTCGGTGCTCGCCCAAACGTATGAGAACTGGGAGCTCTGCATCGCGGATGATGCCTCTACCTCTACCTCTACCGATCTACGAGAGGTGTTGCAGGGCTTTCAAGCACGGGATCCGCGAGTGAAGGTTGTTTTTCGCGAGAGTAATGGTCATATTTCCGAGGCCTCGAATTCAGCTCTGGCGCTGGCCTCAGGTCAATATATAGCGTTTCTGGACCACGATGATGAGCTGGCTCCACACGCCTTATTTTGTATGGTGTCGGCGATTAATGCGCGTCCCACCGGGCGTTTCTTTTATAGCGACGAAGACAAAATTACCGAGGAAGGGTTGCGTCACAATCCATATTTTAAGTCAGGTTGGAATCCAGACCTCTTTTTGGCACAAAATTACATCTGCCATTTCTGCGTAATTGATGCGCAACTGGTTCGTGAGCTTGGCGGCTTCCGTAAAGGGTTTGAGGGTGCACAGGACTGGGATCTTTTTCTCCGGGCCACTGAGAAACTCTCTCATACTGAAATTATGCATGTGCCTTTTATACTGTATCACTGGCGAGCAATTCGAGGTTCAACGGCGGCCGGTACGTTGCACAAACCGTATGTCCTGGCTGCTCAAAAGAAATCGGTCGAAGAGCACCTGTTGCGTCGTCAGGTAAAGGCCACGGTTGAAATTCTTGAGGATATTTCTCAGCTCAGGGTACGCTTTGCTATTCCAGTCCCGGCGCCTAAAGTGTCAATAATAATACCGACACGGGATCAAGTGGATATTTTGAGAGTCTGCGTAGAATCAATTCTAAGAAAGACGAAGTATCCTAATTTTGAGATTGTAATCGTCGATAATAACAGCCAGCACGAGCATTCGCATACCTATTTCCGAACAGTATCGCATGATAAACGCGTGCGTGTAGTAGTGGATTCGCGCCCGTTCAACTTTTCGGCACTCAATAACAAGGCGGTTGCAGAGTGTTCCTCTGAGATGATCGCCTTTGTGAACAATGATATTGAAGTGATATCCCCCGACTGGCTTGGGGAGCTGGTCTCATACGCGGCCCGTTCGGAAGTCGGTGCTGTTGGGGCAAGACTATTATATCCAAACGGATTATTACAGCATGGGGGCATAATCCTCGGAATAGGGGGTATTGCCGGACATAATCACAAGGGGCGCCCGCGGCACGATGTCGGTTATTTTAATCGGATCATTCTTCCACAGAATCTCTCCGCTGTTACCGCCGCCTGTATGGTTATGCGGCGGGAAGTTTTTAATGAAGTAGGTGGCTTCGATGAAGATAAGCTCTCGGTTGCTTTCAATGATGTTGATTTGTGCCTACGAATCAGAGAGTTCGGATATCTTAATGTGTACGATCCCTATGCGGAATGTTATCACCACGAGTCGGTAAGCCGGGGCTATGAGACAACCCCCGAGAAGTTCACCCGGTTTGAAGGTGAGGTTGAGACAATGAAGTTACGTTGGGCTAAAGTTCTTCTTGAGGATCCGTACTATAATCCGAACTTAACGTTGCTTCATGAAGATTTCGGTTTTGCGTACCCACCCCGGGTTGAAAAGCCTTGGTAACGGGTTCCCGAGGTTGGCTGATCTCTTCAAGCCTTATTTCGCTCCTTGCGAGGTACAGTAGTTTTTTTTAAATCAGCTACTTACTGCGTATCCTTAATGCTACATTTATACTTCAGCCCGCGCTTTTATATCACTTGCGCCTCGTGTCTAAAGCAATTTCAACCACTTACCTTTTTTCCTACGTCGAACTCAGGTTAAAAGATAGCGTGTCGCTCTTTTTCTATCAAACGTTACAGTGAATTAGCTGCTCAAGGGAGTTGACTCATAAATAATTCTTCGAACAATCCAGAGCTCAGCACTGGTATCAGCTACAAACAATCTTCAGCTAATTCCCGGATGCGACGACCCAAATAAGTGTGCGCGTGATAATACAAAATATATTTTCATTGTGGAGGGTGTGATCGTGGAGTGGACTGTACCGTTTGTTATATTTCGTCCGAAAGAAGGCGGGCAATATGAAGAAGTTTTCCAGACTTCGGATTTTAAGAAGGCAAAATATTGGCTTACCTATATAGCGGAGGTCGGTGATGTGTTGTGTCGTACCCCTAATCACCCTAAGTACGGTGGAACGGCACCAATTCCAGAGTATTGGTCCCATAAGGTCAGCGCCGGTACTCTTGAGACCGACAAAAAAAAATTTATCAAGCACTCTACTGCCAATGATAAGAGCTTCTTTCCAGAGGCTCCGTCGCGGTCTGTCGATAGTTATCAAGACTAGTCGGCTCTCTGATTGAGGCCCTTGTAATTTTACTGAGAATGAGCTTGCGTAGGGCACAGCGCGGCCTGCTGAGTCGGGATTCGGTGCCTAAGGTGGATTTCCCCCCAGATTGAAGGTATAAAGTGGGCTTATACTTCAATTACTTTTGTAATGGCACTAACCATGAATGAACCTGTGGGCTCACAGAACCGAGTAGACGACGCCCTTAAAGTTAATCACTCTTTACCCAGTGGATTTATCGAGTTTGCGCCGACAGAGCGGGCGTTAGAGCTCTATTGTCTTGATGCGATCAGATCGGCCGCTGAGCGGTATGGTTTTTGCTCAGTTGAAACTCCACTGGTCGAACGTCTAGAGGTGTTACAGGCCAAGGGTAATCAGGGAGATAATTTAATATACGGGATCAACCCAATATTTTCCGAAGGGCATGCGCTTGGTCGACCTGAGGACGATGGCAAGGAAGTGAGAGGGTTGAGGTTTGATTTAACCGTGCCGCTGGCGGCGTATATTGCCCGTCACCTTCATCAAATATCTTTTCCTTTTGCCCGTTACCAGATGGACGTGGTGTTTCGGGGTGAACGTCCAAAGAAGGGAAGATATCGGTCGTTTAAGCAATGCGACTTTGACATAGTGGGACGAGGCAGCCTTCCGCTGATGTATGATGCGTTAATGCCAGCGCTGATACATGAAATATTCCTGTCGCTGCGAATCGGGGAGTTTTTAATTCGCATTAATAACAGGAAAGTGTTGTGTGGATTTTTTGAATCGCTTGGTGTTGCGTCTGAGGGTATTCGGGGCAGTATCAAGATTGTGGACAATGCCGAAAAAGTTGGTGAAGAGAAAACCTTAAAGAGTCTTGGGGAGCTTGGAGTGTCTGTTGAGGCCGCTCGGCAGATATGCGAATTTGTTCGTATTAAAGGTGTGCCGCGATCAGTTATAGCGCAGCTTTCCCAGCATGCTGGCCGGAATCTCCTGTTTGACGCCGGTCTGAGTGAATTGACCGAAGTAGCCGAGGGGCTCGAGTTACTCGGCATTCCTCAAGAGCGGGTCGCGTTTGATATGGGTATTGCCAGAGGACTTGGTTATTATACAGGTACCGTCTACGAGACGACGCTTCTAGGACAGGAGGGGCTCGGTTCGATTTGCTCGGGTGGTCGATACGAGCACTTGGTCGGGATTTTTGCCCGCGAGTCACTTCCCGGCGTCGGCATATCTATTGGGTGGACTAGACTATTCGGGTCGCTCGTAGAGCGAGGTATTTTGAAGTCGGAAGAAGCGGCACATGGTGCTACTGCGGCAGTATTGTTTGTCGATAAGAACTTACAGTCCGAGTACCTAAAGCTAGCTCAGGAGCTGAGAACAGCGGGCATTTCCACGGTTTCATTGTTCGAGGAGCGGGGGCTCGGAAAACAGTTCGGTTGGGCCAATAAGGCTGGTGTGCGTTTTGCGTTGGTTATTGGGTCCCGCGAATTTGAAACTGGAATGGTGACGGTTAAGAATATGCGTAGTGGCGATCAGGTTGCAGTCGATCGGAAGGATGTCGTTGAGTATCTGCGGGGGATTTAGAACACGTTTGGTCACTGCTCAGGTATTCTTCTAATCTCTTTGTCAACTGATTGATTTTGTTCACTAAGGCGTAGGAGTACCACGCCTCATTGAACAAAACAATCACTTTCCTCGACCTTGGAAAAATCCCTGAGCAGTTACCACTAGTTGGGGCGTTTTACGAGCGTGCTGATGGTGAGGGCACCTGAGTAGTTACCACACTCGAATATCTATTAACCTGATGTTCGACGTAAGAACTGCGGTAATTATTTCAAATTACTTCATCAATAAGACGCTCAGAGCCGCCGAGTAATTATTTTTATAATAACTAAGGATAGTAGTGACGCTGAAATATTTTTCAACACTCAGGGAGGCTTGGTTTCTGGCGACTCATCCGCGATTGTGGGGACGGGATGGTCTAGTGGAAACTAATGTGCCAGCTAATCCGATGGAATTTTTTAACATGTGGTACCGTGAGGCAACGCGTTCAAGTTGGTTTATGGAATTCCCCAATGCGATGGTACTTTCAACGGTAAATTCTGAGGGTACTCCGCAGGGGCGAGTGGTACTGATGAAGGGGGTCGACGAACGGGGCTTTGTATTTTATACCAATAAGGAGTCTCAGAAGGGTGCGAGTATCAGAGGGCATCGACAGGTTTCACTTACTTTTTATTGGGACAGCTTGCAGAGACAGGTGCGAGTCGAGGGGGTGGCTGAGGAGGTTGCCGATCTAGAGTCAGATGCCTATTTTGCCTCTCGTCCACGTGAGTCTCAATTGGGGGCGTGGGCCTCTCAGCAGAGCAGGCCGCTTAACCGCAGGGGTGAGCTGGAAGAGGCATTGTTAGAATTCCGTAATAGATTCGGAGCTGAAGCCATTCCTCGCCCGCCCTACTGGGGTGGGTATCGAGTGGTACCTCAGCGAATCGAATTCTGGCAATTGCGACTGAGTCGCCTGCACGATCGACTTAGATATTTTAAGGTAGATGGCGAATGGAGCATTGAGAGGCTGGCACCGTGAATAATTTTGCCTTGCGGGTGGTGCACCTTAATAAGTCATACGGTAAAGGAGCAGCGCGTCGACTGATTCTTGATGATGTCTCGTTTGAAGTTAGACCAGGAGAGTCATTTGCGTTTTTAGGTCCCAATGGTTCCGGAAAGACAACTACCATGAACATCATTTCCGGGGTTGTCGCTGAGGACGCCGGGGAAGTATCCCTCTATGGTCGTCACCCCGGTGACAGAGAGTACCTGCGTGACGTTGCTTTTCTATCTGGTGATTCAGACTTTATGTGGTCAATGAGTGGGGCGAAAATTCTCGCGTTTTATCGCGACTTGCACGGTTCCTCGGAATCGTTAATGAAGAGCCTTATAGAGCGCTTTGACATGGGATCACGCATAGATCGAACCTGGGGTATGTTCTCTAACGGTGAAAAGACCAGACTTAGGTTGATTAAGGCCCTTATGCGGGCGCCGAAGCTATTGTTTCTTGATGAGCCGACAGTTGGACTAGACCCTGAGGCAGCGCAGTATCTGCGTGAGGAGCTGGTACGACTCAATCAGGAGGGGCTTACTATCGTTATTACATCACATGATATGAAAGATATTGAACGTGTTGCCAGGAGAGTCTGTTTTATTCATCACGGCAGGGTCGTGTATGATGGGGCACCGGACCACGGGATCGATGCGCAGGGGCTCACCGATTTTTATGTTGATTTAGTGCGCTCAGAAAAGGTGGTGTGATGTACGTTGATCGCACCTTCTTGCGAATGGTAAGAGCACTCTTTCTGCGAGATCTCTATAGTACCTTTAGTGATAAAGGGCGAGCGGTCGAATTCTTTATCTTTCCACTGTCGTTTCTTACGATTTGGGGATTATTGCTAAACTCAGGGACGATAGAGCGCTCCTTGGGATCGCAGATACTAACTATAAATCTGCTCTGGAGCGTGAGTTACTCCTTTCAGGTGCACGTAAATTTTCCGGTTGCTTTTGATCTTTGGTCTAGAGAGTTTATTGGTATATTGCAGGAGGGAGTGACCCCCCAGGTGATGGCAGTAGCGCGTGCAGCATTCGGGATGTGTGCAGGGTTGGTAATATTCGTCTTGGGCTTTTTGGGCGTGATTATTCTGTTTCCGGTTGACTCGGTTTTCCTGCTGAGGCTGGTGGAGGCACTACCGCTTGTATTGGGGATTTCGCTCGGGCTAGGCACTGCCATTAACGGCGTTTTATATTATGTGGGCCGATCATATAACTTCCTTTCGTGGACGATCCTGCAATTCGTAGTGGTATTTTCCAGCCCATTCACACCGATGAAAAGTCTTTCAGTGCCGGTTAGGCTGATAGCGTATCTCAGTCCTTACAGTTATCCTTTCGAGTTTATTCGAAGTGGAGAGTGGAGCGTTTACTGTGTAGGACTCATCTTAAGTTTGCTGGGTTTCGTCGGGGGTATGGTAGTTCACACGTATTTGTATGATCTTGCACGAAAACATGGAAAAACCGTAACCACCTGACCTCAGACATATGACCGGTCAGGTGTCGCTTGTGGTTAATGTTCCTTTCCTGAGCGCTTATGGGTTTTTTTAAATTGTTTGCGCCCGGTATTGAAGACAATTATAATAACATACCTTTGTTCTTCCGTCGAACTGGGGTTGTAGCCATCGTCAAAAATAATGCGGTTTTGAGTTGCATCTCGGCGATGGCTATGTGTTTGTTTTGACTCGCCTCCGCGAGTCGTTATAGTAATCTTTAATACTTTATTATTTTTGAAGATTACTATAACTGAATGAGGTGTGCCTTGTTTTACTCCTTAGATGATGTTGGAAAGTCCTTTGACCCAATTTGGCGGCAGTGGGGCCCTTATCTTGCAGAACGGCAGTGGGGAACGGTCCGCGAGGACTATAGTCGGGACGGGAGCGCCTGGGACTACTTTACCTTTGATATGGCTCGCAGTCGGGTATATCGTTGGGGTGAGGATGGGATCGGAGGCTTGAGTGATGAAAAAGCCCGAATCTGTCTTAGCCTCGCTTTCTGGAACAGGCAGGATCCGTTTCTTAAGGAGCGTCTTTTCGGGCTTACCGGTCCGCAGGGAAATCATAGTGAAGACGTCAAGGAGTACTACTACTATCTTGACGCAACGCCAACGCACTCTTACCTTAAAATGTTGTACAAGTATCCTCAGAATCAGTTTCCTTATCAGAAATTGCTGCAGGAAAATGCCCGCCGGGATAAGAAGCAGCCTGAGTATGAGCTGATTGATACAGGGGTATTTGACAATGATCGCTACTTCGACATTTATATCGAGTATGCCAAGGTTTCGCCGAACGATATAATTCTTAAAATTACGGCATTTAATCGTGGACCCGACGTTGCTCCGCTCGATGTTCTCCCTCATATTTGGTTTAGGGATACGTGGAGCTGGGATACGAACCAGAATCACGAAGGTCCGGTCCATCCGGAACACTGCGAGCTGCGTCCGAATTTACGTCGATTCGGAGAACACGTCATTCAGGCTAGTCACTACGAGTTGGGTAATTTTAACTTTTATTGCGAAGATCCCGATCAGGTTCTTTTCTGCAATAATGCCACCAATACCGAACATCTGTACGGTATAAAATCTCAAGACAAGTATTTTAAGGATGGAATTAACGACTTTATTTGTAACGATCGCTATCATGCGGTCAATCCCCATGGAGTAGGAACCAAGGCCGCCTTTGTGAAGCGTTGGTTGATACCAGCTGGCCAGAGCCGAACATTGTATGCTCGGTTTTCAGAGAAAGCGATAGATCTTCCGTTCAAGGATGTTGAGAGCCTGGTTCAAAGGAGCCTAAAGGAAGCTGATAATTTTTACTGTATTCTTCAGGCTGAAATTCCGGATGCTGACGAAAGGCTGGTACAGCGGCAAGCGCTTGCCGGGCTGGTGTGGACCAAGCAGTTCTATTACTACGATGTGGTTGAATGGCTACGAGGAGACAAGGGGCATCCGCCGCCGCCCGCGGAGAGGCTTAACGGACGAAACAGCGAATGGCAGCATCTTATGAATGCTGAAGTATTATCCATGCCGGATACTTGGGAGTATCCGTGGTATGCCGCCTGGGACCTTGCTTTTCACTGTCTCCCTCTGGCGATGATTGATCCTGATTTTGCCAAGAATCAGCTTGATCTGATTACTCGTGAATGGTACATGCACCCCAATGGACAGTTTCCAGCCTATGAGTGGGGGTTCTCTGATGTAAATCCTCCGGTTCACGCCTGGGCAGTCTGGCGGGTCTATAAGATTGATCGAAAGGCACAGGGAAAAGCTGATTATGTGTTTCTGGAGCGTCTATTTCATAAGCTCCTTATAAATTTTACTTGGTGGGTGAATAAAAAAGATAAGTTTGGAAGAAATCTGTTTCAGGGTGGATTTCTTGGTCTTGATAACATCGGTGTCTTTGATCGCAGCGCCCCGATTCCATTTGGTGGATTCATAAACCAGGCTGATGGTACCAGTTGGATGGGCATGTACTGTTTGAACATGATGCTGATAGCGCTTGAGCTGGCACTGAAGAATGATGTTTACGAGGATATAGCATCAAAGTTTTTCGAACACTTTCTTGAGATTGCCGGGGCCATGAATAATGTGGGTGGCGATGGTTTTGGTCTGTGGGATGAAGAGGATAAATTCTACTATGACGTTCTGGAACTTCCTGATGCGTCGATTCATCCCCTCAAGGTACGCTCCATGGTGGGACTTATCCCGCTTTTTGCGGTTGAGACATTAGACCCGGTATATCTCAATCGACTTCCGCGGTTTAAGGAGCGGGTAGAGTGGTATCTAAAAGTACGTCCGGAATTGGCTGGTCTAATCTCGCGTTGGCCTCAGGAGGGGTCGGGTGATCGTAAATTGCTGTCGCTTCTTCGCGGGCATCGTATGAAGCGGCTTCTCAATCGTATGCTTGATCCTAAGGAGTTTCTCTCGGATTACGGAGTACGATCGCTCTCCAAATACCACGAATCTAACCCCTATCGTTTTTTTCTTGGCGAAAGCGCCCATCAAGTTTCGTACGATCCGGGAGAATCTACAACGTCAATGTTTGGCGGTAATTCAAACTGGCGTGGCCCGATTTGGTTCCCGGTGAATTATCTAATTATCGAATCACTCCAGAAGTTTCATCACTATTATGGTGAGGATTTCAAGGTTGAGTGCCCCACGGGTTCCGGCAATTACTGTTCGTTGCTTGAAGCGTCTCAACAGATTGGTCACCGACTCTGTTCGTTATTTTTGAAGGATGAGAAGGGTACGCGGCCGGCGATGCGGCACGCTGAAAAGACTGCCAATGACCCATATTTTAAGGACAATGTGCTGTTTTATGAGTTTTTTAACGGTGATAATGGTCTGGGATGCGGAGCCTCACATCAGACTGGTTGGACAGCATTGGTGGCAAGGTTGCTGCAACCACGGAAGTAGATCATAGAGAAAATTATTAGAAGTAATAGCATTATGAACTTGAGTTTCGAGTTCTGGTTGAATTAGATAGTTATGATATAACTAAGGACAAAGAGGGTATTCTGCGGTTGGCGATCCAGGGGCAGATTGTTCAACTCAAAATGTTAGGAGTTTATGAAAGTAAGCAGGAGGGGTCGTGAAAAACCTAAGAGTATAAAATCTTTCGATTAAACACAAACCCCTCTCTATCGCTTACTTATTTCTCGCTTAGAAACGTTTGGACACGATTTCCTAGCTCTAACCCTTCTCTGGGATGGTTAGTCCCACCAGAGTGTGAGGTGGCATGTTTCGTGAATAATCCGGGCGAGGCTGGCTTCTCTCTTCGTCAAGAGGGGGGGGGGGGCAGGTTGCACTGTAGGCGAAGGAGGCCCCCCGGGCGGCATTTCAGCCGCTGGAGCGTTATCTATAGTAATCTTCAAAAATAATAAAGTATTAAAGATTACTATAACGACTCGCGGAGGCGAGTCAAAACAAACACATAGCCATCGCCGAGATGCGACTCAAAACCGCATTATTTTTGACGATGGCTAT
>JBIIDM010000079.1:0-14572 GCA_044238365.1 Bdellovibrionota bacterium
CTGCCTTGGTTTTTGCCAGTTTTGTGGAGGTTTTGCCCATTCACTCAATTTCATGTACGGACACATCTCATATTTGTAAATAAAAGTCTATAGATTACTACTTTTTATTGAGCAGTTTTCAACCCCCCGGAACCTCCACCCAATGCTACCTATGTTTCTTATTATAATCGTAAACACAGGAGTTAAAGGCGGTGATAGCACTCAGTGCTATTGACCCCAAAATAAGCATCATGATTAAGGAAAAATCACTGGCTCCACGCTCCTTACTCGAAGATTTCTCTACATCTTGACCTGAAGTAACTGTCCCGATTCATCATGGTGAAAAAATCCTACAAAGGCAGCTAATGAAAACGTTGTGTAATAAAAAGCTCTGCGTATTAGTCTGTTGTGATTAGGGATTCTGTTAACCTACTAAAAAGACACGTCTTTAAAAAAATCTGGTCTCCGAAACGTCATCAAATCAATAACGACTCTCAGTTTGGTTCATTTATTTTTATTCTCAGCGCAAAAAGCAGCTGAAGCCGGCGCTACCATGTGGACGACGTTCTTGAATGAACTTCTCACTCTTCTTACGTCGGCACTGATAATGAAGCTGTAAGCCTTTCCAAAACCCGCGTCCAAAAATGTTCGCCCTTTTGATCCCGACCGGTGACGAAAAAGGCATCCCTTCCCATTCCATAGGCAATCTCAAGGTCCCTTAATCGAGCATGCCGCTCACTTTGATTCAATCGGTCTATCTTCGTAACAACAACTAGGAGCTCCCAACCTTCGGAAGCAGCTAGTCGACACAAGGCAAGCTCATCGTCGCCCGGGTCTCGATAGGCATCATTCAGCAAACAAACGAGCCCTCGGCGATGGTCGCGACCTCTCAGATACTCAACGACTTCCTTGCTTACTGACGATCGTTTTTTCTTAGAAAACTTACCGAAGCCAAACCCTGGAAAATCCAGCAGTACCAACGAAATGCTCTGCTGCTCATCAGCCACAATATCAACGCCGTAGACATTGATTAACTTCGTCGTTCCCGGAGTTCGTCCAGTATTTGCTAGACTCTTACGTTCGGTAATACGATTAACAAGCGTTGACTTCCCAGCGTTCGAACGACCAAGCATGACAATTTCTGGTCGATCTCCCTCCTCCAATAAAGTATGATTTGGGTAGGATGCAATAAAATTAGACGTCCGAACCTTTATCATGACCACCCCCCGATTTGCATACATCAGTTTCATTGGAGCTTGGATTCAACATATACCTTTCTTCCAAATTTTTAACCTTCTTCCCGAGACTTAGAATATAGAACACCAAAAGTATCCAAATGGCTGAATAGCCGTAAAAAAGGCTCCAATACTGATCCATTACCGCGCTCCGTGGGAAATAAGTTCTATTCGAGTACGTAGCCATATCAATAAAATGCTGAAAATGGAAATCGAAATCGTGGTAAAAAGAAAACAGAGCTTCATTCTCATATCTGTTAGGCCTCCCTTCTCTATAACTTGAGGGTGAAGTTGTGCGATTTGAGAAACCAGATGCACGGACAACCATACTAATGGCACAGTCAAAGCACCAAGTGTGCTAATTACCGCACTGTGAATTTCTTTTTTTTCCTCTAAACCGAATTTCCGCACAAAATAAAAACTAGCAGATATCAGCCATAAAAGTAGGAAAGTTACCAGCCTCGGCTCCCAACGAAACCAGATATTCCATGCTACGCGAGCCCAAATCATTCCTGATACCAGCGTAATAGAGCACATAATAAACCCAACCTCAGCCGCAGCGACATTAAGGGCATCCCAGCGGAAATCTCGAGTTCCGAAATAACCTAGACTCGCCACCAAGCCAACTCCAAAGCAAAGATAACATGCAATCGCCGAACCCACATGAAAATAAAAAATGCGCTGGATAGCGCCCATCACCTTTTCGGTAGGAACTCCTAGAAAAATAAATACCAGGGAAAACAGTATCAATGCACCAACAACTATAGTCAGCAGGTGAAATCCGATTTTTCTCAGGGTGAACTGTGTCATACTACGACTTCATTAAAAAAGGGTACAATAATACACCTAGACTAACGTGGCAAAGAAAGCTCAAAATCAATACGTACCACCAACCACCACTTACTGCCAATTGCTGCCCCTCGACAAATACTGGATAGGTCAGTTCTAGACAGGCTAAAAAAAGAGGAAAGGAATTGGGAAGAACTATTATCGGAAAAAGGATACCTTTAAGTCGGGAAACCGCACTGACACTCCCCGCCAGAATAGCAAGACTACTAAAACTGACTATCGAGATTAAAAAGACTAACCAACTTTCCGCCAAACCCTGAAATGCACGAACACCCAGAGTTCCTTCTAAAACTGCACTAACCAGGAGCGCATGGACAAATATGCTGCAGGTTTGCAGAATTACTTTACTGAGGAACACCAGCCTGAGGTTGACCCCAGAAAGCACTACGGCCTCATAAGCCCTGTTACGAAGATCAGGTTCAAGCGTTCGTTCGCCGAGAAGAGAAGAAAGACCAAAAATAAGCACCCAAAGCATGGTTGGTGTAATCGATCGTACCTGCTTAGGGCTAAGAAAAGCTCCAGCGATACCAAAGACAATCATCAATGTAATTAAAAAGGCAATAAACAACGATGCAGAAAATCTATCAAGCGATCGTATAGTTACTAGAAATTCCTTTCTTACCAAGGAGAAGAATACGCTCCTCCAAACTCGTTGTTTAAAAATATCCATATAAAATCTATCTTCCGGGGTCATTCAAACCTGAGTTCGACGTAAGAACAAAGGTAAATAGTTGAAATTGCTTTAGACACAAGGCGTGCAGTGATATAAAAGCGCAGGCGCTGAAGTTTGCTACATCGAGCATTTTATATCATGAGCAACGAAGTGGATGAAGTAATTTCAGCTAGTTACCGCAGTTTTTACGTCGAACTCAGCCCGGATTATTCACGAAACGCGCCTCCATAGTGGTGCGGGCTCGCGAATAATCCGGGTCAGGTTTCAAGTCTTTGAATTTGCCGAAGTCATAATAATCTATAAAAGTCGTATACCCAAACACCCGGTCATTATTAAAAAATTAGACTGTGATTATTCAAGAAACGCGCCCCCTCCCGTGATTAAGGCGAAGAAGATGTTGCCAAAAATAATATTTTCAGCAAACGTTTCAAGTCCTTAGCCGCAGTTACACCGAAGAGTCAAAATTCATCGATTATGCTCACGATACCTTTTGATTCCGGTAGCTACATCAGAAAGCTCATAAGGATCAAGGCTCCCACCCCCATGTAGTGTCAGACTATGGGTAGCAACATCTGCTAAACGAGCGATATCATGTGTTGAAATAATCACGGCTCCAGGGGACCCTACTTCCTGGTTCTTTGATACATAATTGCTTATCTGAGCTTTTAGAAGTTCCGTAGATTGATCATCCAAGGATGCGGTCGGCTCATCAAGTAAAATAAGATCCTTCATGCCCCAAAAGGCACGACTCATTGAGACCCGGTTCATAACCCCCTTAGACAAATCTGAGAATTGGGCTCCTTTGTACTTTTGTAAATTCCACTTATTAAGAGTTTCACCGAGTAAATCTGGAGTTTTGATTCCCTCAAGCTCCATAAAAAAATTGAGGTTCTCCTCCGTCGTGAGCTCGGAATAGCACATACTTTCGTGGCCTACATACCCTATGTTCCGACCGGTTCGAATTTTGCCCTTTCTCACGGATACAAGGCCTGCAATACATCTCAATAACGTGCTTTTTCCAACTCCATTAGCCCCCAGCAGTAAAACAACCGCACTCCTTTGAACAACGAAGGACAGGCCTTCAATAATAACATTCCCACCAATACCAACCGAGAGAGCCTCGACCACTACTACTGAATCGCGATCCCTCGACTTTTGTCTCTTACCTGTCATCCTCAACTCCGACCGTACGCGGTGCGGGAATAAGTGCTAATAACGTCCCGAATATCATAATAAGAGCTCCAAACCAGAGCCAAACCTGAAGAGGATTAATAAAAATCTTCAGCGAAGCTCTTTGGCCAGTATCATCAGTTCCTGCAAGTACAACATAGACATCTTCCCGCACACCCATCTTCAACGCTACTTCTGTTGTTGTTTCCTGTTTCGTGATGTAATAGCGCAACTCAGGGGTAAGTTTATACAACTCGGCTCCTGACTTATCCAATACCGCCACGTCAGCAATAATGCCCTCTGTGTCCTTATTCCGGTAATCGCTGATAGAGGCTAGCTTAAATTGATATCTTCCGACTAGAGAGCTCTCTCCCCTGTTTAAAGAGACTTCCTTTTCAATCTTGTGGGCCATCGAGGCGGTAATTCCAATAGTTGCAATTGCTACTCCAAAGTGAACCACTAAGCCGCCATATTTCGACGGGTGCCTAATAAAAATCAGGCGAAACTTACTAATAATGTTTCCTGGGGCAGAGTGCTGGGCGCGGACTCCTTGATGAAATTGACCGCCAATCGAAAAAATTAAAAAAGTACACAATCCATACGACAACGTGGCGTAAAAGGAATTAACCCCACCAAAGAGAAATATCGACGAAACCAGAATCCCAACAACAATTGGCCCGCGTACAAGCCTGACGATACGAGCAATATCTGCCTTGCGCCAAGGTACAAGGGGGCCAATCGCCATAGTAAAGATTAATAACAGAAATAAAGGAATGGTTACTTTATTAAAAAATGGAATTCCGACTGTTTGTTTCTCTCCGGTGAGCGCCTCAGAAAAAACCGGGAACATAACCCCCCAAAAAACAGCGAAACAAATGCCCACCAGAATTAAATTATTTGCTAAAAAAGCCACCTCACGAGACAAAAGACTTTCAATAAATCTTTCAGGCCGTAGCAAGTCCCGACGAAGCCAAATGACTAAAAATGAAGATACTGTGATTATTCCTAGATATACGAGGAATATCCAGCCAATATCGGTTTCTGCAAAAGCATGAACACTTTGTACGATTCCTGAGCGGGTGAGAAAGGTACCAAAAACTGTGAGGCCGTACGTCAGTGTTACAAGTACGACGTTCCAAACCTTTAGCATTCCTTTTCGGACTTGCACCATCACAGAATGCAGAAAAGCTGTTCCTGTAAGCCACGGAAGAAACGATGAATTCTCTACAGGATCCCAGGCCCAAAACCCCCCCCATCCCAACTCAAGATAGGCCCAGTGACCCCCCAGGACAATTCCAGTCGTTAAAAACATCCAAGCAACTAGGGTCCACTTTCGACTCTTTCCAATCCAATCAGAGGTGGAATCCCCCCCTATCAAAGCTCCCATGCAAAAGCAGTACGGAAGAGCAAATGTGGTAAATCCAAGGTAAAGCATAGGAGGGTGAATCGCCATGTACGGATTCTGCAATAACGGATTCAACCCTTGACCATCTATGGGCAAAAAGGGGGAATTGAGATAACGAAAGGGGTTGGTAAAAAATATTGTTACCGTCTCAAAGAAGAACAACGTGGTAAAAAAAACAAAAGCGGTCCATCGGGAGTTCTTTACGTTAACCCCCCTTAAATCCAACCACAAAAGGGCGCCACTACACGAAAGAATTACAGACCAGAGAAGCATAGAACCGTCCATGCCACCCCACACCGCCGTGACCTTATATAGGTCACTCATCCCTCGATTGGAATATTGCCATACATACTGTAAGGCATAATCATTCCTCAGGAAAGAAACGGAAAGCGATACCAGAGAGGTCACGAGCGCAAGTGCGCTCAATGGAAGCGCAATCAACCCACTCTTTAGGAAGCTCGTTCGCCCCCTGGAGAATAACAACACCAAAAGGCCATAAACTGTTATTAACCACGCGCAACAAAGTGAAAAATGTCCTAATTCAATCATTCAACTCCATCCTTAGGTTCATATTTCGATGGGCATTGGGTCAGAATTGAACTCGCTATCATGGCTCCATCCTCCAACTGCCCATCAATCAGGACATCACGACCGTTGGTAAACATATCTGGTTTGATATCCTCAAAAACTACTCTGAGCTTCTTCGTTGATAAACTTACCACGTCCGGAAGCGAGCCCTCGACCTGCCCCGATGGTGGACGGTCTTCTACAAAAAACTCTAACCTGAACTCCGGATTAACCTGGTACACCACTGGATCAGACGAAACCCGCCCCGCGACGCGCAACCTGCCGAAATTAAGACTTCCTGCATCAACCACCTCACTGGGTGTACGAACAGCCTGGGATGTAGTCAGAGTTGTGAACATAAGAAACAGTGCAAAAACAGCACAAACTACAAATCCGACCATTAATAGCCGATAATTTCTTTTCATACCCAAAATGCAACTAGCTTATTTAATTAATTTACTTTTGCTCGTATCTCAGCAACCCTTCGCTGCCGCTCTGGCTCTTGAATAATTCGGTTTAGTCCTAGTTCCCTTCTGACTGAGCCAATCACTCCCGAAATATGCTCAGCAAACCAATCCGCGTTCCACCAATCTCGAATCTCTACCGGGACACCCTGAACATCAAGCTCCACATAGTAACGACGGCCTACCTCTAGGCCGGAGGACAATGTCCCCTGACCCACGATTTGTCCCGCCTCAATACGTTCGCCAACCCGCACCAGGGAGGCTTCAAGCATTCCGAACACGGAGACTATCCCTAGACCGTGGTCTATGGCAACACAGCGCCCGTTATGTCCACAATCTCCCGAATACATGACAACACCATCCCCCAGCGACTGCACAGAACTTTCGCGAGGCGGAAGTTGGATTACATACCCCTTAGAAAGCCGCTTGCCGATGCTGACATCTCCGTCAACATAGTTCTCCAGTGCCATGAACCGGCTTTTAATCCGCCCGGTCGGTTTGAAGAATGGACGAAACCAGTACCTGTCAAATCTGCTAGCTGCTATCTGAGAGTATAATTTTCGTTCAAATAGGGGGACCAGGTATTCATTAAGAATAGTGAAATCGTTAGGACTAGCCCCGCCATCTTTAGGCAAAAAGGACTTTACACCCAGCTGTCCGAGGAACTGATCCAAGAACACCTTATTCTCAGTCAGAACATGCTTCACATTATCTTGCAAGTAACGTTGAGTTACACTTACATCTACCTGGACTGCTTCTCGTGGCACAACCTGTAACGATTTCAGAGGAATTGTTACTCCATTTCCTGCCACATCTTCTGCAAAGACCGTTGGCATCTCCACCGCTGGATCTTCGTCCACCGGATAGGTAAATGGGATAACGTATAAATTAGGATCATCAAAGACTCGATCCAGACCTTTGGCAGGATATGATTTAAAGATGTGAGACCCAATTCGCAACCCCATATCTACACGCTGTAAGTTGTCGGCCACTCGAGCAACAAGCAAATATGCGCCGCCCTGGAATACCTCCGGAATAACATTAACTAACTCAATGGTAGGCCTATCCAAGTCTATCTGGAAAGCATACTCATATGTTGATATCCTTCCCCAAAGACTCCGATCGGAAACACTTATAAATATCTTGGCCTCGCCCTGAGAAAGACTGGTCTCAGCACCAGGAAGTACCAGTCGTAAAGTGTGTTCGTGAGCCCCTCTTAGGTTCCCAGAGCTCAAGACCGACTCTTGGGCTCCCCCGGCCTGCTTTATGCGGATCTTATAGGTATCGAGACCAGAGCCGGTGTCAACAAACTTAATCTCTATTGAAGATCCTGCCAGACTTAGCCCGTGAAAACTTGTATTTACATGGATTGTAGGCGCACGGAACTCCAAAACTTTTCCAAAAATCTCCTTAAATCCGAGGGACATAAGTAGGCATAAAAACACGATGCCCGCTATAGCGATACTTAGAACCACAATGATGCGACGATCTTTGAGAAAAGTTGTTGTTTCCATTGATATTAACTTTGGCATAGCAACAGAGGCGAAATCTGAAGAGGTAAGGATCTATAGTAATCTTCAAAAATAATAAAGTATTAAAGATTACGATAACGACTCGCGGAGTCGAGTCAAAACAAACACATAGCCATCGCCGAGATGCGACTCAAAACCGCATTATTTTTGACGGTGGCTATAGCTAGCCACAGAGTATTCACGAAACGTGCCACTGGCACAGCTGTTCCCGGAGTCAAAAAATTCTCAATAAATACAAAAGAGTACAGTAAGATTTTTAAAATGTTTGCGCGCACTATTGTAGCTTTTTTTAATGTCAGCTCACCCTATGAAAGCTACAACACACTGAATTCACAGGGTGAATTCGCGATCAGCGAAGAGGGACGAAGTCCCTCTGGGCCCCCGAGCGCCGAGCGGGAATAGCTGCCACTGGCATACCATACAACATACCAAACCTCGTCCTCGCGATACCGTTCTATTGTCGTCTTAGATGAGACCTAATGGTGACAATTTATATATCAATAATCTCACCCAGGCTCTCCCCAAACCTTCTCTTAAGAAACTCCTTCAATTTCTCCTGAATCTTCGATTCAATCTGCCTAATCCTTTCCCGACTCAGGTGAAGTTGATCTGAGAGTTCTTGCAAAGTCTCTTTGTCTTCGGCCAACATTCGCTTCTCAAAGATACTTCGATCTCTCTCCGTAAGCGTTGAGGCAAAATCATCAAGTGCAGATCTTAACAAGATCGCTCTCTCA
The DNA here is from genome assembly GCA_044238365.1 of Bdellovibrionota bacterium. GTDB lineage: Bacteria > Bdellovibrionota_C > UBA2361 > UBA2361 > JBIIDM01 > JBIIDM01. The sequence continues at coordinate 8,609 of JBIIDM010000079.1, forward strand.
ACTCCCAACATAGCGTCCTCAACCGAGGCACCTTGAGATGGTAGTACCGACATTAAGGAGGTATCACCCTCGTCGGTTACCGGAGCATCAAGGCTTAAATCGCCTGCCGCTAGTCTTTGTTCCATTTCAACAACGTCTTTCTCGCGAACATCAAGATTTTCGGCAATTAATTTTGGGGTTGGAAAGATCCCCTCTCGCTCAAGTCGATCCTTTTCCTTTTGGAGATTAAAAAAGAGCTTTCGTTGAGCCTGGGTCGTACCTACCTTAACCAACCGCCAGTTTGCAATCACGTATTTTATTATATAGGCCTTAATCCACCAAACCGCATAAGAAGGAAAGCGAACTTCTTTAAATGGATCAAAATTCTTTACCGCTTCCATCAAGCCGATATTTCCTTCTTGAATGAGATCCAGAATATTCTTTGCCGCTCGTTCATATTCTCTGGCTATCTTTACGACAAGCCATAGATTACTTGACACCAGCTTGTATGCAGCATCAAGATCCTTCTCCCTGAAATATCGAAGAGCCAGTTCCCGTTCTTCATTGGGAGCTAGGCGGGGATACTGTCGAACCTCCCGAAGATACGAAGACAACGCGTCAAGCGTCTGCTCTTCTTTCCTTAGACCCTTTCGTGGCAAAGGAAAAGAAGGCACAATACTTCTAGCACCAATATCCGATTCCTGGTCCTTTTCTGTCATTCTATCATTCTCACATCTGAAGCAGTTACATATATCAGACTACCGGTCCGCTCTAGCTTTCCACATACGAAAATAAATCCTCCATAGGCAATTTCAACAAACATCTTTTCGAAAAGTCCTGGATACATAGTTACGTTTATCATTCCATATTCATCTTCCAGTGTTAGAAACCTGAGTTCGACGTAAGAACAAAGGTAAATGTGTTGAAATTGACTTAAGCACGAGGCGTGCAGTGATATATAGTAATCTTCAAAAATAATAAAGTATTAAAGATTACTATAACGACTCGCGGAGGCGAGTCAAAACAAACACATAGCCATCGCCGAGATGCGACTCAAAACCGCATTATTTTTGACGATGGCTATAAAAGCGCAGGCTGACAGCTTGCTACGTCGAGCATTTTATATCATGAGCAACGAAGTGGGTGAAGTAATTTCAACCACTTACCGCAGTTCTTACGTCGAACTCAGGTTAAAAGACCTTGGAGCCTCTATCCCCTGCCATAACTAACACCAAATTGAAAAAATATATTCTAGTTTTTTTTTATATAGAAAGATACTCTATATTTTTGCTGCAACAATAGACATATCCGGTTTTTCTCTAAAGAAATAATTGCTTCTTTAAAGAAAAACACCGGTCATTACAATATTCTGATCTTACTGCATTTTTTACGCTCCCTTAAAAAGATACTATTTTTAACCTTCTTTAATATCATTACTAATTCTGCTAGTTTAAAAACTGGCAGCTGATACAAAAGTTAGAATTAGAATAGCTCCGGCCCCAAAGACTATATTAGCGAGAAGCAACAAGAATGAACCCCATAACGAACATTGTTATTATCGAGGGTGTCAATGAGTCTTTGATAGCAAAAATCTTCCGCGGCTCTCCCATACCGTTATCGATTACTAACGACCCGAAGGAAGCCGACACAATAACTTCCGAGATGGAGAACCCACTCGTCTTTGTAGAACTGGACGATGACTTAACAGGGGCCAAGGAAATTCTGGACCAATTAATGACCTTTGTTAACCTTCCACTATTTCAACTCTTCATATTGGGCCCGAAAGAAACCAATACTTACTTAGAGGAAAAACTGAAAAAAGTTTACAAAGACCTTAGGTTTCTTGCGTTTGATAAAAAAAGCGCCGGGGTCGGGGATATTGCTGCGCTCATCAGAGAAAACTTTTCAGAAATATATCCAGGCTACGATGATACCGACGATATTATAAAACAATCGAAGAAAGAATTGTCCGAGATAAAGGCTCCTTCGGTAAAATCAAAGGAACCCGACGAGAATAGTCAGATTCTAGACCAAAATACCGGCATACTGACGAGAACTTTTCCGGACGACGGAATCAATCGAAAGAAAAAGCATCTCAATGGCGACATATATATTAAGGTCAGAGAACCAGAATCCTTCCTTGACAAGAACTATCTACCAGAACGAGCCGCATACCGAAAAGCGGTCGAAAAACTTGAAGGAGAATGCACCACCTGGGAGCGCGCCCATTTTCATCGAACCGCATTCGCCAGCTATAACATACTCCAATCTCTACACATCGAACACAACCTTATTGACATCGCACGCGCGGCATCACTTCTATATTTTTTTCCAACGGGCGTTAGTAGCGAACGGCTCACCAAATCTCCCTACATACGTGGCTCACAATCAACCGTTAAGGCAACAATAATAAAGTCGATACGCGCAAATGCGGCATCTTTCAACGAACAAAGTGAATTAAAAGAGCTGGCTCCAATAGTTGAAAAAATTGCGAACATTTTCGACAGTGAACGGGCTCTGGCTAATGCCTCATATTCAAATGAAAAAAATATACATAAAATCGCATCAACAATAATACTTGCCGATCTTATTGATCGCGAATGCTGGCAGGATGGCTACTGGGACTCAACAGGCATCTACGCCATTGTTCGATGGATCGAATCAGATGCGGGCACAAATCTTGATAGTGATGTAGTCTGGGAGTGTATGCGATTTCTAGTAGAAACCATTGAGGCAACTCCCCCAGAGCACGTAGTAACCAAACAAAAACGCAAAGAGCTGCTGGAATCCCCTCCTGCAAAACGAAATCAAGCCAGTAGTGAAAATACGTTCAGAATATCTCAGCTCACCCCAGGCATGCGACTTGCAGCGTCCCTATTGACATTCGATGGCAAACCAGTCCTTGATAACGATATAAACCTTGATAATGATTTAATATGGCGGATCTGGCGACTTTGCTCTCTGTATCCGCTCGAGTCGGCCCAAATAGTGGTTTAAAATCCCAAAATAGTGGAACAGGACAACTCCGGACGATAACAAACCCACCTCCTGTCAGCTCGCCGATGGATAACCTCTTCCCCAACGTATAATTTGTAGACCTTTGATTTATGGCCTATAGAGCCCAACCCGCTACTTAAAAAATCATACAAAGGTCAGAGATACGCAGATCTTTTGCGAAACAAACTCCCTATAAGCTCAATACCATAAGATTTAGACACTCGACCGAATGATGAGTATACTGACCCAATAGCGCTCAGATCGTGTTTAATAAAGTCTCTTGACTACTAAAATTTCGATTCTGCGGAAGAGCTGACTGGAAATTTACTTGGAACCTGAGTTCGACGTAAGAACAAAGGTAAATGGTTGAAATTGCTTTAGACACGAGGCGTGAGTGACATAAAAGCGCAGGAGTAGCTTGATTTTATATCATGAGCAACGAAGTGGATGAAGTAATTTCAGTCATTTACCGCAGTTCTTATGTCGAACTCAGGTTTGAACCCTGAGTTCGACGTAAGAACTCAGGGTTCAAAATTCGCAGGAATATCTGGAAAATTTCCAGAATTTTCGAGTAGTCCAGAGACTTCTTTAACACGCCATCAGACCGAAAGAAAACTCTAAAAGGAAATTTGAATGGTCAGACTTTACACCAGGACAGGAGATGACGGCACAACCGGCACATATGGACCTGCTCGATGTTCTAAACACTCGCATCGAATCGATTGCATCGGAGAATGTGACCAACTTAACGCTTGGCTCGGCTATGCGCGATCGGAATGCATTGCTCAACGGAACCTTATGGCATCCGAAACTAACGACGAACTTAGCCGAATTACAGGGGCCGTTGAAAAATTGCAGCATATCCTGTTTCAAATCGGGGGCATTCTCGCGATTGTCAATTATGGCGAAAACAGAAACCCCTCTTTGGAGATTTCGGAAGAACTGATAAAGGAGTGTGAGATTCTTATCGACGAACTTCAAAGCAGAGTTCCACCACTAAAACATTTCGTACTACCGGGTGGAACACGAGTAAGCGGTATACTGCATCTGGCTCGTACATCATGCAGAACCTTTGAAAGAAGACTCTGGGCTTTCAACGATCAAGTTGAGATTCTTCCCAAAGAAGTCCTCGTATTTATAAATAGACTAAGTGATCTGCTTTTCGTCATGGCGAGATTTGCAAATAAAATTGAGAATCATCAAGAATTCAAATGGATTCCCGAGTTGGAAATTAAATTCCTGGACACAAAAAAGCCGACTTCTCCTTAAGATCTACGGTTAAGAATAGAAAAAATAAAAACTCTCATTACATGATCACTATAAAAAAAAATGAAATAGACAATATCATTAATGTACTAAACCGTGCATGCAGAAGGGCTCTTGCAATAAAGCTTCAAGGGCAACCCAGCCCATATTACTGCAGCTTTCTTTACCGATTACATGGGCACTATACAGCATCGTCAAGTTACGGCTCTGTATATCGTACGTTTAGCACCGACAGCGCTGATGTATATTGCGACATCAGAGTTGGCAGCTACCGTTATGACCAGACAACTGAGGGTGGGCTCCGGGACAATTCAGAAGAGATGTATTCCTACAATCAGGTAAGCGTGCCTACTGACACCGCAGAGCTTCGTGGACTAGAGACCATGATATGGAAACTGACCGAAGCCAAATTCAAGGAATCTGTGTCAGCATATAGAGACAAAGAATCAGAAAAAATCCGAAAAATAAATCAGTTTGGCAAGCTTCCCTCATTCACAAAACTGCCAGGAATACGAGAAATTGCTCCAATTAAGTTCGAAAAAATAGACGAAAAAAAACTTCTACGACTGTCGCAGAAACTTTCATTATGGCTTTCAAAACTACCAGATCTGGTGACCTCTTGGGTCGATATTGACATCTCGCGAGAAATCAAAATATTTGTGAATTCCGAGAAACGAATCATAGCCTTACCGCACCAGATCGTTTCCTTCCACGGATTTATGAAGACCTTGAGCCCCAAAGGAGAATACCTTACGCACAACTGTGTAATTCACCGGGTTTCAGTTAGAGAACTACCATCAGAGGCCTCGATAAAAAAGATATTAGAGATAAAGTACCAACAACTCATGGCAAGTCGTGATGGTCAACGGCTTTCATCATTCTCGGGACCAGCTCTCCTTATGCCACAACCGGCTGGCCTTCTCTTTCACGAGGCAATCGGACATCGCCTAGAAGGCTCCCGCTTGCTCTCCCTTTCTGAAGGCCACACATTTAGAAACCATGAAGATAAAAAGGTACTCAAACTACCAATTACCATTCGTGATAATCCTACCTTAAAATCATGGGATGGTATCGGATGCATCGGGTCGTACACCTTTGATGACGAAGGAACTAAAAGTCACGACACTCTGTTAATTGACAAGGGAATCCTCAAAGAGTTCTTAACCACTAGGGCTCATACTCCCACAAAAAAGTTTCGTCCTAACGGACATGCCAGAAACAGAAGCTACCAACGCCCCATCAGTAGAATGGCTGTTACCATCGTTGAATCAGAGTGTGGAATTTCTCAACCGGAACTAAAAAAACGATTACTGGAAGAGATTATCAAGCAGGATCAACCCTATGGGGTAATAATATATGAGACTGGAAACGGAGAAACCGATACATCTACCTATGACTTTCAAGCATTCTCAGGACAGATAATGTTTGCGACTCTATTATACCCGAATGGAAAAGAAGTCCCAATTCGAGGTGTCGATATTGTCGGAACCCCACTTCAAGCACTTTCCAATATCATTGAAGTAGGCGACACTCTTGAACTGGATAATTCATTTTGCGGCGCCGAATCAGGGTCGATTCCTGTCTCGACCATCAGCCCGGCAATCCTGCTGAGTCATATTGAACTACAAGCTAAGGATGAAGAACTAGTGACACCTTATGTACTTCGACCACCCTGTTAACATGAGGTGGGAGCAAAAACAATCGTAGTTAGAACGGATTATT